>NZ_CP028136.1:2190070-2502937 GCF_003024155.1 Christiangramia fulva | reverse complement strand
AAAGAAATAAGAATTATCTGCATGTCCGCCAGGGAAAAAACATGAAATTCTCATCACCTAATGCTTTTTTCGCTGAAAAAAAGGAAGTGGTTGATGTTTCCTGGCCGGGAGATATCGTGGGACTTCACGATACCGGAAATTTTAAGATCGGCGATACACTAACCGAAGGCGAACAGTTAATGTATAAGGGAATCCCGAGTTTTTCACCGGAGCATTTTCGTTATATCAATAATGCCGATCCCATGAAATCGAAACAGCTGGAAAAAGGAATTGACCAGCTGATGGATGAAGGCGTGGCGCAGCTTTTCACCCTTGATCTAAACGGAAGGAAAATTATTGGAACCGTTGGAGCCCTTCAGTTTGAAGTTATTCAATATCGCCTGGAACACGAATACGGAGCCAAATGTACTTACGAAAATTTGAATGTTTTTAAGGCTACCTGGGTGGAACCTGAAGATCCTAAAAATGAAGAATTTGCTGATTTTAAGAGGGTAAAAGCAAAATTTCTTGCAAAAGATAAATCAGGACAGATGGTGTTTTTAGCCGATTCACAGTTCAGTTTGCAAATGACGCAGCAAAAATACCCGTCAATTAAATTCCATTTTACATCGGAATTTTAATATTTGGGACTTTATCCTGAACTTGTTTAATGACCTCCAAAGATGTTGAAACCTGCCTGGCGCAGGCAGGCACATTCTTGTTTCTTCTAAAATCTATGTCACATTGAGCGGAGTCGAAATGTGACGACACGAATATTATTAATAATTTGGAAAAAACCCTTAGAGATGCTGAAACCTGCCTAAGGCAGGCAGGCAAGTTCAGCATGACCTCATTTTTGTTTCTTCCAAAATCTATGTCGTATTGAGCGGAGCCTAAATGTGATTTCTACTATCCTTTTATAATTTAAAGCGAAGTACTTCAAATTTTACTATTTTCGGGACAAAGATTTTCTATGCACCAAATAGACCAGTTTATTGCTGATTTCGCCTCTTTTGTCTGGGGTATTCCTTTAGTTATTCTTTTGATCGGCGGCGGACTTTTCCTGCTGATCTATTCAAGATTCATTCCTTATCGGTATTTAGGTCATTCCATAGAAGTTCTCAGGGGAAAATATAATAATCCGGATGATCCCGGAGATATCAACCATTTCCAGGCACTTTCCACGGCCCTCTCCTCTACGGTGGGAATGGGAAATATTGCCGGTGTGGCAGTTGCCATTGCAGTTGGTGGTCCCGGCGCGATCTTTTGGCTTTGGATAAGTGCTGTCGTGGGAATGGCTACGAAATTTTTCACAAATACGCTTGCAGTAATGTATCGGGGCAGGGATACCGAAGGTAAAATCCAGGGTGGTGTGATGTATTTTATCGTGGAAGGATTAGGTCGAAAATGGAAACCCCTGGCCACTTTTTTTGCGATCGCAGGCCTTGTAGGTGCTTTACCGGTTTTTAATGTGAACCAGCTTACTCAGGCGATCAACTATATTCTTTTAAAGCCTAATAATATTGAAACCGGCTTTACTTCCAGCCTGATAATCGGCATTTTCCTCACCATTATTACCACTGTTGTGATCATTGGCGGACTCGATCGGATAAGTAAAACCGTTTCCAGGCTGGTTCCGGCCATGGTCCTGCTCTATTTTGCGTCGGTGCTAATAATTCTTTTTGTAAATTCTGATGTTGTATTGCATTATTTCGGCCTCATATTTATTGACGCGTTTGCGGCGAATAATTATAAAGGTGATCCGCTTTTAGGCGGAATGCTTGGCGGATTGATCTTACTGGGAATTAGACGCGGCGCTTTTTCAAATGAAGCCGGTATAGGAACTGCTACTATGGCTCACGGAGCGAGCAAAACCACTGAACCAGTAAGGGAAGGATTGATTGCCATGCTTGGGCCTGCAATAGATACCCTCGTGGTCTGTACGTTAACTGCAATGGCTATTCTGGTTACAGGGGTTTGGCAAAGTACCGATGTAAACGGCGTAAGCCTTACTGCGGCAGCTTTCGATCAGGCTATTCCCTATGTTGGCAATTATTTGTTGCTGTTGTGCATCCTTGCATTTAGTATTTCCTCGCTTTTCTCCTATTCGTATTACGGTACAAAATGTCTTTCATTCCTCATTGGTGCCGAAAACAAGAAGTATTACAACTATGTTTATATTCTCAGTATCCTTCTGGGGGCAACCACTACCCTGAGTTTTATTCTGAACCTTATAGACGGTTTTTTTGCTTTAATGGCTATTCCAACCATGATCTCAACACTTATCATGGCACCGCGCGTGATGAAAGCAGCGAAAATCTATTTTAAAAAGTACACTTAAACTACTTTGAATAAAATTTGTTGATACTCTGGATGAGTTTCTGAATATCTTCTGAAGTATGTCCACCAGACAGAACGATTTTGCTCAGTAATGGTGATTCGGGTAATGGATAATGGAAATTTGTGGTGATGATATTTTCTGAAAACAGGTGATCGGTGAGCTTTTCGTTCTCATAGGTAAATACTGGATGAACAGGTAAACGTACGGCTTCAAATTCTGCAGAAGTCAATGAATTAAAATTTTCAATATGCTTTCTGACCTTCCGAATTCGATCCTTTACAAGAATTTCCGAATCGAGTAAAGTTTGTAAAGCCGCGGGGGAAGGCGGACTTCCACCACCATAAAATCCAAGATTCCGCAGATCGTTTATTCTTTTTTTAGATCCAGAAATAATTCCACAGGGAGTGGCCAGCGCTTTGCCAAGAGATCCGCAAATGATCAATTCTTTCGGCTTTAATTTTTTTAAATAATAATTCAGTCCAAAACCATCTTCACCGATTAGTCCAAAGCCATGGGAATCGTCAATGACCAAAATAGTGTTTTCCAGGTTTATTTTTTCAAGCCATTCAAAATCGGGGAAATTATTTCCATCAAAATCGATGCTGTCAAGAAATAAAACAGTTTCTTTTTCAGAAGTATTTTCAGCAGTGATTTCCTGTTCAAGGGCCGAATATTTATCAAAAAGACGGCTTTCCCTTCCTATAAGAGCAGGATGCGTATTAGGCGCGCAGAATTGCTGATAATTCTTGCTGCTGAAATAATGCAAAAGCATCCGGCCCGCCAGAAATCCGGAAGAAACACATATCGCATCTTCACAATTGGTTTTTCCGGCTATAAAATCTTCAAATTCTTCAAAAACCGAAAGCCTGATATTGGCCTTACGGGAAGCTCCGAAGTTAGTACCGTACTTTTTTATATTTTCAATTAATGTCTCCTGAAATTCAGGATCATACTGCAGTCCGAGATAAGAGGTACCTCCAAAATATAGGAATTCACCCTTATCTGTATTAATGATTCTTCCGGCGGCCTGGTCTAAATAAAATGTCATTCGGTAAGTCTCACTCCGCTTCCGTTCTCTTCAGGAAAAATGACCTTTCCATCTTCAAGAATATTCACACCGGTCGCGATATCATTTTTCAGAAGCAGGGCACCATCCATATCTACATAATCCAGTTGTGGAAGTAATTGCGCAATCGCCGAAATCCCAACGCTGCTTTCGGTCATACAACCCACCATCACTTTAAGCCCCTGACTTTTTGCATTTTTGATCATTCGCAAGGCAGGTGTTAATCCGCCGCACTTGGTGAGTTTAATGTTGATCCCATCAAAATAACCCACACATTTATCAACATCTTCCTCTACAATACAGCTTTCATCAGCAATGATCGGCAGTGCAGAATTCTCCTGAAGCTTTTTCAGACCCTTAAAATCATCGGCAGTTAAAGGCTGCTCGATAAATTCCACCCCAAGCTCTTTCAGTATTTTGGAATTTTTAATGGCCTGATCGGCAGTCCAGCCACAATTTGCATCCACACGAAATTTAGAATTGGTGTGTTTCCGAAGTTCCTTCACGATCTCCAGGTCATGATCAGTGCCCAATTTGATCTTATAAATAGGCCACGGCTGTTCCTTCATCTTCGCCACCATTTTCTCAATACTGTCAAGGCCAATTGTGAAATTACTGACCGGATATTTCGAATTATCGGTATTCCAGATCTTATAAAGTGGTTTTCCCTGGAGCTTTCCGTACAGATCATGAGCCGCAAGGTCTAAAGCGCAAATACTGAAATTTGAAAGTCCTTTAGAGACCAGAAAAACATGAAATTTTGCCGGCGTTTCGAAATCGAAGTTTTCAATTTCATCACGAATTTCTTCAATTTCAGATTTCATACTTTCAACCGTGATCTTATAATAAGGATTGGATGTCGCCTCCCCGTACCCGGTTTCATCATTAAGGTTCAAACAGGCGATGAGGGTATCCTGGGTGTCATGCGACTCCCGCGAAATGGTAAAAGTATGCTTTAATTGAAGTACGTATTTTTTAAGCTCCAGTTTCATATAACTTCAGAAGAAAATGTTAAGTACAAAAAGGTTTACAGGTCTTATCGACGGCAATTTTCATCTTTTAAATAAAAGAATTTTCTTAAAATTAAGCCTGACCTGTAGGGCCGAAATTTAAAGGGATCGGAGCTTTTTCGTAATCGCGAATTTCTCCATGAGCCTGCTCGAATTTACTGATATTATCCCCCAGGGCTTTTAAAAGTCGTTTGGCGTGCTGCGGAGTAAGAATAATTCTTGAACGAACCTTGCTCTTGGGCCGCCCGGGCATGATATTTACAAAGTCAACCACAAATTCTGAAACAGAATGGTTGATAATTGCAAGATTGGAATAGGTTCCTTCAGCAACCGATTCGTCCAGCTCTATATTGATTTTCTGACCTTTATTTTTTTTCTCTTCGCTCATAATATTGGTTTTTTTCAATTTACTTATTTAATCTTAGAAATATGATTTTCAGCGTTTGTAAAAAATATAATCTGAAACCACGGGATCGATTCCATCATTCCTGAAATCGGTTGCCAGCTGCCCCCGGTGGTAGGTAGAATGGTTTATTATATGAAAAAGAATATCCCGAACCCTGTTCTTATAACTCACGCCTTTGCTGTTTTGATAGACCACCACTCTTTCAAGATCGTCATTTTTCAGAATTTCCATTGAATTCTCATAATTTCGATTTTCGAGAGCTTCAAGTTCCTTTTTTCCATGTTTCTTCCAAACATCTGTTTTAATTTCATCGCCACGTATCCTGGAATTCCAGATTTTCTGGGCATTCAGAATATGAGACATCAGATTTTCCGATCTCTCGGAAATCACATGTTCCAGATCGCCATCATTGAATTTATTAATCAGAATGATATTAAAATGATGAGAGTATTCGAATAGTTCCTTTAAAAATTCCTTCATATTTCAAATATCGGCATAAAAAGAAAAAGGCCCGCGATTGCGAGCCTTTTTTCAGTATTTATCATAAAGAAATTAGTTAAAATTCACTTCCTGTTTTCTCTCAAGCATTTCGTCAAATTCTTCTTTAGAACCAACAATAATGCTATCGTATCTTCTCATACCTGTACCTGCAGGAATTCTATGTCCTACAATTACATTTTCTTTCAATCCTTCAAGTTCATCGATCTTACCGCTAACCGCAGCCTCGTTCAACACCTTGGTAGTTTCCTGGAAGGAAGCAGCCGAAATGAACGATTTTGTTTGTAACGAAGCTCTGGTGATACCCTGAAGCACAGGATTTGCAGTCGCAGGAACAACATCCCTGGCAGTCGCAAGATTCTTATCTTCCCTTCTAAGAATAGAGTTTTCATCTCTAAGATCCCTTGGAGAGATAATTTGTCCTGGTTTTAGTCTTTCAGAATCTCCGGCATCTTCGATCACTTTCATTCCGAACAACTTATTATTCTCATCGATGAAATCATCTTTATGAACCAGCTGATTTTCAAGGAAAATAGTATCGCCCGGATCAACGATCTGAACTTTACGCATCATCTGCCTTACAACAACTTCGAAGTGTTTATCGTTAATTTTCACACCCTGAAGTCTATAAACTTCCTGAACTTCATTCACAAGATACTGCTGTACAGCATTTGGACCTTTAATGTTCAGGATGTCTTCCGGAGTGATGGAACCATCAGAAAGCGGCATACCGGCTCTCACGTAGTCATTTTCCTGAACAAGGATCTGGTTAGAAAGTTTGACAAGATACTTTTTAACCTCACCAAGTTTAGATTCTACGATGATCTCACGGTTACCACGTTTGATCTTACCAAATGAAACCACACCGTCGATTTCAGAAACTACAGCAGGATTCGATGGGTTACGCGCTTCGAAAAGCTCGGTTACCCTTGGAAGACCACCTGTAATATCCCCTGCTTTTGAAGACTTACGTGGAATCTTAACCAGGATCTTACCAACTTTGATCTTATCGCCGTTGTCTACCATCAGGTGAGCACCTACCGGCAGGTTGTATGAACGAATAATTTCATCTTTCTTACCAAGAATATGAAGCGTTGGAATAAGCTTTTTATTACGGGATTCAGAAATTACTTTTTCCTGGAATCCAGTCTGCTCATCGATCTCAACCTGGTAAGTTACCCCCTGTTCAACATTTTCATACTTGATCTTACCGGCAAATTCAGAAATAATCACCCCGTTATATGGATCCCATGTACAAATCACATCTCCTTTTTGAACTTCAGCACCATCTTCAATATTGATCTGTGCACCGTAAGGAATGTTATTGTTACTTAGAACCACACCGGTCTTCTTATCTTTGATCTTGAGTTCGGCAGTACGTGAAATTACGATGTTGGCGGTACCTCCGTCAGGAGCTTCACCTTCAACAACCTTAAGATCTTCAATTTCTGCTATACCGTTGAACTTGGCTTCCAGTTTATTTTCTTCAGAAATGTTACCTGCAATACCACCCACGTGGAAGGTACGAAGAGTCAACTGTGTACCCGGCTCACCAATAGACTGAGCGGCTACAACACCAACAGCTTCACCCGTCTGAACAATTTTGTTCGTTGCCAGGTTACGACCGTAACATTTGATACAAATACCTTTTTTAGCCTCACAGGTCAATGGAGAACGTACTTCCACACTTTCAATTGGTGCTGCATCGATTTTCTCCACGATCTCTTCAGTGATTTCCTCATTGGCAGCTACCAGTAATTCTTCAGTAGAAGGATCATAAACGTCATTTAATGAAATACGTCCAAGAATTCTTTCACCCAGAGATTCAACGATCTCTTCGTTTTTCTTCAATGGTCGAACTTCAACTCCTCTAAGAGTTCCACAGTCATCTTCATTTACGATCACATCCTGAGAAACATCCACAAGACGACGGGTTAAATAACCAGCATCAGCTGTTTTAAGAGCGGTATCGGCAAGACCTTTACGCGCACCGTGAGTCGAAATAAAGTATTCAAGAATCGAAAGACCTTCCTTAAAGTTAGAAAGAATAGGGTTTTCGATAATTTCACCTCCACCAGAGTTGGATTTCTTAGGCTTGGCCATAAGTCCTCGCATACCGGTAAGCTGACGAATCTGCTCTTTAGAACCACGGGCTCCGGAATCAAGCATCATATACACCGAGTTGAATCCTTGCTTATCTTCACGAATACGTTTCATCGCCAATTCGGTTAGACCGGCATTGGTAGATGTCCAGATATCAATAACCTGGTTATAACGCTCGTTATTGGTGATAAGACCCATATTATAGTTACCAATGATACCTTCAACCTGCTCGTTTGCATCGTCGATCATGGTTTGTTTCTCTTCAGGAATGATAATATCACCAAGGCTGAAAGAAAGTCCACCACGGAAAGCGAATCCATAACCAAGTTCCTTGATCTTATCAAGGAATTCAGAAGTTTCAGGTACACTTGTAATTTTTAAAATTCTACCAATGATCTCACGAAGTGACTTTTTGGTCAATACTTCATTGATGAAACCTGCTTTTTCAGGTACGGTTTCGTTGAATAAAACTCTACCTACAGTGGTTTCTATGATCTGGAAAACAAGTTCTCCTTTATCGTTAAAATCTTTGGTTCTGATCTTGATTCCCGCGTTCAGGTCTACTTTCTTCTGGTTATAAGCTATAACAAGCTCTTCCGCAGAATAGAAAGTAAGTCCTTCACCTTTTACAGGCTCTTCATCAGTAGATTTTTTATGCTTGGTCATATAATAAAGACCAAGAACCATATCCTGAGAAGGTACTGTAATTGGCGAACCGTTGGCAGGGTTCAGGATGTTATGAGAAGCAAGCATTAAAAGCTGTGCTTCCAGAATAGCCTCAGGCCCAAGTGGAAGGTGAACCGCCATCTGGTCACCGTCAAAGTCGGCGTTGAATGCCGTACATGCCAGTGGGTGAAGCTGGATTGCTTTACCTTCAATAAGTTTAGGCTGGAAGGCCTGGATTCCCAAACGGTGAAGTGTTGGGGCACGGTTCAATAATACCGGATGACCTTTAAGTACATTCTCCAGTATATCCCAAACTACAGGTTCTTTTTTATCGATGATCTTTTTAGCCGACTTCACAGTTTTTACAATTCCTCTTTCGATCAGTTTTCTGATGATAAAAGGCTTGTAAAGCTCTGCCGCCATGTTTTTTGGAAGACCACATTCGAACATTTTCAATTCTGGTCCCACAACGATCACCGAACGTGCCGAATAATCCACACGTTTACCCAGCAGGTTCTGACGGAAACGCCCTTGTTTTCCTTTCAATGAATCTGAAAGAGATTTCAACGGACGGTTAGAGTCAGTTTTTACTGCTGATGATTTTCTTGTATTATCGAACAATGAATCTACCGATTCCTGAAGCATACGTTTTTCATTACGCAGGATCACTTCAGGAGCCTTGATCTCCATCAATCTTTTCAGACGATTGTTACGAATAATTACACGGCGGTAAAGATCGTTCAAATCTGAAGTCGCAAAACGTCCACCATCAAGAGGTACTAAGGGTCTCAATTCTGGGGGGATTACAGGAACCACCTTCATGATCATCCATTCCGGAAGGTTCTCGCGGTTTACGTTCGCGTCACGGAAAGCTTCCACAACCTGAAGACGTTTAAGTGCTTCAGTTTTACGTTGCTTGGAAGTTTCATTATTCGCTTTATGTCTTAACTCGTATGATAGCTCGTCAAGATCTATTCTTCTCAATATCTCGATAAGACATTCAGCACCCATCTTCGCAATGAATTTATTTGGATCGCTGTCTTCTAGATATTGATTTTCCTGAGGAAGTTCATCAAGAATATTAAGATATTCTTCTTCCGTAAGGAAATCCATTTTCTTTAAAGGTTTTCCGTCTTCATCTTTCGCATTTCCAGGCTGGATCACCACGTAACGTTCGTAGTAAATGATCATATCCAGCTTCTTGGAAGGCAGCCCTAATAAATAACCAATTTTATTAGGTAATGAACGGAAATACCAAATGTGTGCAACAGGTACAACAAGGTTGATGTGCCCCACGCGGTCTCTACGTACCTTTTTCTCGGTAACTTCAACACCACAACGGTCACAAACGATCCCTTTATACCGAATTCTCTTATATTTACCACAGGCACACTCATAATCCTTTACAGGACCAAAAATACGCTCACAAAACAATCCGTCACGCTCAGGTTTGTGCGTACGGTAGTTAATGGTTTCAGGTTTTAGAACTTCACCACGAGATTCCGCGAGGATAGACTCGGGAGAAGCTAAACCTATAGAGATCTGGTTAAACCTCTGCACTGTATTTTTATCATTATTTCTAGCCATACTTATAGTATTCAGTATTTAGTATTCAGTAGTCAGTCTCTGCAAACTGGCTACTGAATACTGCAAACTATTTTTTATTCTTCTAGTTTTATATCCAATCCGAGTCCTTTCAATTCGTGCATAAGTACATTGAAAGATTCCGGCAATCCTGGTTCAGGCATAGGTTCACCTTTAACGATCGCCTCATAGGTCTTCGCTCTACCAATCACGTCGTCAGACTTGACCGTAAGGATTTCCCTAAGCGTGCTTGAAGCACCATAAGCTTCAAGAGCCCAAACCTCCATCTCACCAAATCGCTGACCACCAAACTGTGCCTTACCACCAAGCGGCTGCTGAGTAATAAGAGAGTATGGCCCGATAGAACGCGCGTGCATTTTATCGTCGATCATGTGACCCAGTTTCAACATATAGATAACACCAACGGTTGCTCTCTGGTCAAAACGCTCTCCTGTTCCACCATCATATAGATAAGTGTGACCAAATCTTGGAATTCCGGCTTCATCTGTCAGTTCGTTGATCTGATCTATGGTAGCACCATCGAAAATAGGAGTCGCATATTTCTTGCCTAATTTCTGACCAGCCCAACCAAGAACAGTTTCGTAGATCTGACCAATGTTCATACGTGATGGTACACCAAGTGGGTTCAACACGATATCTACAGGAGTTCCGTCTTCAAGGAAAGGCATATCTTCCTGACGAACGATACGGGCAACAATACCTTTGTTACCGTGACGTCCCGCCATTTTATCACCTACTTTCAGCTTACGTTTCTTAGCGATATAAACTTTAGCAAGTTTCAGGATTCCTGAAGGTAGTTCATCTCCCACCGAAATGGTAAATTTCTCTCTTCTAAGGTTACCCTGAAGATCGTTTTCCTTGATCTTATAGTTATGAATAAGATCGGCTACAAGTTCGTTAAGATGATCATCAGTAGTCCATGTACCGCTGGTAAGATGCGTATAATCATCTACAGCGTTTAACATTTTAAGGGTGTACTTTTTACCTTTTGGAAGAACTTCTTCTCCAAGGTCATTTTGAACTCCCTGAGCAGTTTTTCCGCCTACAATAGCGAATAACTTCTCTACCAACTCAGACTTAAGAACAGCGAATTTCGCCTCATATTTTTTCTCAAGTGCTGCAACATCTTCTTTATCCTGAGCTCTCTTACGTTTATCCTTGATCGCTCTTGCGAACAATTTCTTATCGATCACAACACCACTCAATGATGGAGAAGCCTTCAATGAAGCATCTTTCACATCACCGGCCTTGTCACCGAAGATCGCACGAAGCAGTTTTTCTTCCGGAGTTGGATCACTTTCTCCTTTTGGAGTGATCTTACCGATAAGAATATCACCAGGCTTCACTTCAGCACCAACGCGAATCATACCATGTTCGTCAAGGTCTTTTGTAGCCTCTTCGGAAACGTTTGGAATATCGTTGGTCAATTCTTCATTACCCAGTTTGGTATCTCTAACTTCAAGCGAATACTCGTCGATATGGATAGAGGTAAAAATATCATCTCTAACCACTTTTTCTGAAATTACGATCGCATCTTCAAAGTTGTAACCTTTCCATGGCATGAAAGCAACTTTCATGTTTCTACCAAGGGCAAGTTCACCGGCTTCGGTTGCGTAACCCTGGCAAAGCACCTGTCCTTTGGTAACTCTGTCTCCCACATTTACAATAGGTTTCAGGTTGATACAGGTTCCCTGGTTGGTTTTTCTAAATTTGATAAGATCGTAGGTCTTAGAATCAGAATCAAAGCTTACCATACGTTCTTCATCGGTACGGTCGTATTTGATAATGATCTTATTGGCATCTACATATTCCACTTCTCCTTCTCCTTCGGCATTGATCAATACACGAGAATCTGTAGCCACCTGTCTTTCAAGCCCGGTTCCCACAATTGGAGAATCGGCTCTTAATAATGGTACCGCCTGGCGCATCATGTTTGATCCCATCAGTGCACGGTTCGCATCATCGTGTTCCAGGAAAGGAATTAATGAAGCCGAAATAGATGAAATCTGGTTCGGAGCAACATCGGTATAATGTACCTCTTTTGGATCCACAACCGGGAAGTCACCCTCCATACGTGCAATAACACGATCGGTATCAATGGTTCCGTCATCTTTTAACGGAATGTTCGCCTGGGCGATCTTCTTACCTTCTTCCTCTTCTGCGCTTAGGTAAATAGGCTCTTCGGAAATATTTATTTTACCTTCAGAAACCGTACGGTATGGAGTTTCAATGAAGCCCATTCCGTTTACTTTCGCGTAAACTGAAAGTGAAGAAATAAGACCAATATTGGGACCTTCAGGAGTTTCAATAGGGCAAAGTCTTCCGTAGTGCGTATAGTGAACGTCACGTACCTCGAAACCTGCTCTTTCCCTTGAAAGACCTCCTGGCCCTAATGCAGAAAGTCGACGTTTGTGCGTGATCTCTGCAAGCGGGTTGGTCTGATCCATGAACTGAGACAACTGATTTGTTCCAAAGAATGAGTTGATCACAGAAGATAAAGTCTTCGCGTTGATCAAATCTATTGGGGTAAATACCTCGTTGTCACGAACGTTCATCCGCTCGCGGATGGTTCTTGCCATACGTGCAAGACCCACACCAAATTGCTGAGACAACTGCTCGCCTACGGTTCTAACACGACGGTTAGAAAGGTGGTCGATATCATCGATCTCAGCCTTAGAGTTGATCAGCTCTATTAAATATTTAACAATGGTAATAATGTCTTCTTTGGTAAGCACCTGCTTATCCATAGCCACATCAAGACCAAGTTTTTTGTTCATTCTGTATCGCCCAACTTCACCAAGGCTGTAACGCTGATCTGAGAAGAACAGCTTATCGATGATACCGCGTGCGGTTTCCTCATCTGGCGGCTCGGCATTACGAAGCTGACGATAAATATGTTCTACCGCTTCCTTTTCAGAGTTGGTAGGATCTTTTTGTAGTGTATTGTGAATAATAGCATAATCACCGGTTTGGTTATCTTCTTTATGCAGAAGAATGGTTTTTGTTCCGGTTTCGAGGATCTCCTCAATATGCTCTTTTTCAAGTTCGGTATCCCGATCTAAAACGATCTCGTTACGTTCTATTGAAACAACCTCTCCTGTATCTTCATCAACAAAATCTTCATACCAGGTGTTCAATACACGGGCTGCAAGTTTACGGCCCAGTACTTTTTTAAGACCTGTTTTTGAAACTTTAACCTCTTCAGCGAGGTCAAAAATTTCCAAAATATCCTTATCACGTTCAAATCCGATGGCACGGAAAAGAGTCGTTACAGGTAATTTCTTCTTACGATCGATATAAGCATACATCACGCTGTTTATATCGGTAGCAAATTCAATCCATGATCCTTTAAAAGGAATGACACGGGCTGAATATAATTTTGTTCCATTAGCATGGAAAGACTGTCCAAAGAATACCCCTGGAGAACGGTGTAACTGTGAAACAACCACACGTTCAGCACCATTGATAACGAAGGTACCGCTAGGAGTCATATAAGGAATGGTCCCTAAATAAACGTCCTGTACGATGGTTTCAAAATCTTCGTGCTCAGGGTCGGTACAGTAAAGCTTAAGTCTTGCTTTAAGCGGTACACTGTAAGTTAGTCCGCGCTCGATACATTCCTGAATGGAATATCTCGGTGGGTCCACAAAATAATCTAAGAATTCTAGTACAAATTGATTACGGGTATCCGTAATGGGGAAATTTTCGAGGAAGGTGTTGTAAAGACCTTCATTCCCCCGCTCTTCTGACTTTGTTTCCAGCTGGAAGAAGTCCTGGAAGGACTTGATCTGCAAATCCAGAAAATCTGGATAAGCAGGTTTGTTCTTCACAGAAGAGAAACTCAATCTTTCAGTTTGCTTTTCTAACATCAATGGACGGAATTATAATAATTTACATAAAAATAAGTTGCGATACAAGCCTAAGCTCTATATACGCAAAAGGGTTTAGACCTTCAGGAGCGTATCCTGAGGCCTAAACCTAAATAATATTGCTTTCGTCAAGCTTATTTAAGCTCAACCTCAGCTCCTGCTTCTTCTAATTGTTTTTTAAGAGCTTCAGCTTCGTCTTTAGCAACTCCTTCTTTAACTGGTTTAGGAGCGTTATCAACTAGTTCTTTAGCGTCTTTTAGGCCAAGACCTGTAAGTTCTTTTACAAGTTTAACTACTGCAAGTTTAGATCCACCTGGAGCGGTAAGAATTACATCGAATTCAGTTTGCTCTTCAGCAGCTTCTTCACCACCAGCGGCAGCACCACCAGCAACAGCTACTGCAGCAGCTGCAGGCTCGATACCATATTCTTCTTTTAAAATATCAGCTAACTCGTTTACTTCTTTTACGGTCAAGTTAACCAATTGTTCTGCGAAATCTTTTAAATCTGCCATTTTCTATCGTTTTTAAAAAGTTCTTTTAAATTTATATTTGTTAAAAAGTGCGTACTAAATTATCCCTCTTTTTCTGAAAGTGTCTTAAGGATACCTGCAAGTTTTCCACCACCTGATTTAAGGGCAGAAACAACATTCTTGGCAGGAGATTGAAGAAGACCAATAATGTCTCCAATAACTTCTTCTTTAGACTTGATATTTACAAGTGCGTCAAGATAGTTATCTCCAACATAAACTGCTTCTTCTACAAAAGCTCCTTTAAGAAGGGGTTTATCAGATTTTTTTCTGAATTCCTTGATCACTTTTGCCGGAGCATTTCCGGTTTCAGAAATCATGATTGAGGTATTGCCTTTTAAAACCGAAGGAAGGTCACCGAAATCTTTTTCAGTTGCTTCCATCGCCTTAGCAAGCAATGTATTTTTAACTACCGATAAGCTTACGTTTGCTTTAAAACAAGCGCGACGTAAGTTAGAGGTACTTCCGGCATCAAGGCCAGAAATGTCAGCCAAATAGACTGTACTTGATTCGGCTAACTGGGCAGTTAAATCTTGTATAACTTGTGATTTTTCTTCTCTTGTCATAATACCTAATTATTGCTCAGTAAACCTTTTAGTATCTATCTCTACACTCGGGCTCATGGTGCTTGAAATATGAATGCTCTTCATATAAACACCTTTTGCCGCCTGAGGCTTCAATTTTACCAGCGTAGTTAATAATTCTCTTGCGTTACCTGCAATCTTTTCAGCATCAAAAGATACTTTTCCGATAGCAGCGTGAACGATTCCATTTTTGTCAACCTTGAAATCAATTTTACCAGCCTTAACGTCTGAAACAGCTTTACCTATATCCATGGTTACGGTACCGGTTTTTGGGTTTGGCATCAAGCCTCTTGGCCCGAGGATACGTCCTAGAGGTCCAAGTTTTCCCATTACGCTGGGCATAGTGATGATCACATCTACATCTGTCCAGCCTCCTTTGATCTTATCAAGGTAATCGTCAAGTCCAACGAAATCTGCTCCGGCCTCTTTTGCTTCTTCTTCCTTATCGGGAGTCACAAGAGCAAGAACCTTCACATCTTTACCAGTTCCGTGAGGAAGTGTTACCACACCTCTTACCATCTGGTTTGCTTTACGAGGATCTACATTCAAACGAACCGCTAAATCCACAGAAGCATCAAAATTTGCGTTGGTAACTTCTTTTATCAAAGAAGAAGCCTCAGCTACGGTATAGGTCTTGCCGTTCTCGATCTTAGCCTGAGCTTCCTTTTGCTTTTTAGTTAATTTTGCCATTTTCTAATTTCTTTTTGGATTAAAACGGTGCATCACCTTTAACTGTAATTCCCATTGAACGCGCAGTTCCGGCAACCATTTTCATTGCAGATTCAACTGTAAATGCATTTAGATCCTGCATTTTATCTTCTGCAATAGCTTTCACCTGATCCCAAGAAACACTTGCTACTTTTTTTCGGTTCGGTTCCCCAGAACCTTTTTTAGTCTTAGCTGCTTCCATCAATTGTACTGCTGCAGGTGGAGTCTTGATCACGAAATCGAAAGACTTATCTGAATAAACAGTAATCACAACTGGCAGTACCTTTCCTTGCTTATCCTGGGTTCTACCATTGAATTGCTTACAGAATTCCATGATATTTACCCCGGCAGCACCCAAAGCAGGTCCAACTGGTGGTGATGGGTTAGCAGCACCTCCGCGAACTTGTAGTTTTACAACTTTACTTACTTCTTTTGCCATTTTTCAAATTTTTAAGTGATAGTTTATTGAGTGGAAGCTGAAAAAACTATCAAAAAATATGTAACAGTTATCTTTATACTTTTTCTACCTGCATATAGCTAAGCTCAAGCGGAGTCTTTCTTCCGAAAATTTTCACCATCACTTCCAGCTTACGCTTTTCTTCATTGATCTTTTCTACAGTACCGTTGAAACCGTTAAAAGGACCATCAATTACCTTTATAGTTTCACCGATAGTAAACGGAATAGCAACATTATCAGCTTTTACGGAAAGTTCATCTACTTTACCAAGCATCCTGTTCACTTCAGATTTTCTAAGCGGCACAGGATCTCCTCCTTTGGTTTCGCCTAAAAATCCTATCACTCCGTTTATTCCTTTTATAATATGGGGAATTTCACCTCCTATATTTGCCTGAATCATTACATAACCGGGAAAATAAACACGTTCTTTGTTCACTTTCTTGCCGTTACGAATTTGAATCACTTTTTCTGTAGGAACAAGAACCTGATCTACCGCATCCTGAAGACCCAGGTATTCAATCTCTTTCTCTATATAGTCTTTTACCTTATTCTCCTGTCCACTAACGGCACGAACCACATACCATTTTTTGTCCTTAGCTTCTGCCATCGTTACGAAATTATGATTTAACCCATTGGAAGTATCTTTCGATCACTGCGCTAAACACTGAATCGACACCCCAAATCGCTAATGAAAAAATAATCGAGAATACAGCAACAAGCACTGTAAGCCTTTGCGCTTCACTCCAGCTTGTCCAGGTAACGTGGTTTTTTAACTCGTTATAAGATTCTGATATGTAATTAACAATTCCTGCCATTTTCAAAAAATATTTGCACACTTCGCCTTCGCTCAGTGCAGGCTTATGAGAGACTCCCTTTGACTTTGCTCAGGAAAAGCTTCTCGCCTCGTTTAATCAGCACGGGTTGAGAGGCTCGAACTCCCGACACCTGGTTTTGGAGACCAGTGCTCTACCAACTGAGCTAAACCCGTATTTAAGGCAGATCATTCTTAGAATTCCCTGCCTGTAATATAAAGTGAAGGTATTCCGCAATTGAAAGCGGAATACCTTAATATATCACCTAATTATTAGTCTAGAATCTCAGTTACCTGACCAGCACCTACGGTTCTACCACCTTCACGGATAGCGAAACGCAGACCAACATTCATTGCGATAGGCTGGATAAGCTCTACTGTGATCGTAAGGTTATCACCAGGCATTACCATTTCAACTCCTTCAGGAAGGTTGATTGTTCCTGTCACGTCAGTTGTACGTACGTAGAACTGTGGACGGTAGTTGTTATGGAATGGAGTGTGACGTCCACCTTCTTCTTTTTTAAGGATATAAACCTCTGCTTTGAATTTCGCATGAGGAGTTACAGATCCTGGCTTGGTAATTACCATACCACGAGAGATCTGAGTTTTTTCAATACCTCTAAGAAGGATACCTACGTTATCTCCAGCTTCACCTCTGTCAAGAATTTTACGGAACATCTCAACTCCAGTGATAGTTGAAGTAAGTTTACCAGCTCCCATACCAATGATCTCTACAGGATCCCCGGTATTTGCAACACCAGTTTCAATACGACCGGTAGCAACAGTACCACGACCAGTAATAGAGAATACATCTTCAACTGGCATTAGGAATGGTTTATCAACATCACGCTCAGGAAGTTCGATCCAGTTATCTACAGCTTCCATAAGATCAAGAACTGTTTTAGCCCATTTTTCATCACCTTCAAGAGCACCAAGCGCTGAACCTGAAATTACAGGAGAGTTATCACCGTCATATTCATAGAAAGAAAGAAGGTCTCTAACTTCCATTTCAACTAGCTCAAGAAGTTCCTCATCATCTACAAGGTCAACTTTGTTAAGGAACACAACGATTCTTGGGATACCAACCTGGCGTCCAAGAAGGATGTGCTCACGAGTTTGTGGCATAGGACCATCAGTTGCAGCCACAACAAGAATAGCACCGTCCATTTGAGCAGCACCAGTTACCATGTTTTTAACGTAATCGGCGTGACCTGGACAGTCAACGTGAGCATAATGACGATTTGCAGTCGCATACTCTACGTGTGAAGAGTTAATGGTGATACCTCTACTCTTTTCTTCAGGAGCGTTGTCGATCTGATCGAAAGCGCGAGCTTCTGAATAACCAGCGTCAGCCAAAACTTTAGTAATAGCTGCAGTTAATGTAGTTTTTCCGTGGTCTACGTGTCCAATTGTACCAATATTAAGGTGCGGTTTGGAACGATTATAAGTTTCCTTTGCCATAATTAATACTTATTTAATCTTAGTTATATATTAGTGTTCAATTTCTATACAATACTTAGAGCCAACGATGGGAATTGAACCCATGACCTCTTCCTTACCAAGGAAACGCTCTACCCCTGAGCTACGTCGGCCTGAAACCTGTTTCCTTAAACAGTAATAACCATAAACCACCAAAGCGATCTATGGAAGCTCAGGATTGAGGTAACCCAGGTTCAAAATAGTTTATTTTCACATAAACTATAAAACAGAAAAGAAAAATACAAGGCAGGAAAACCTCTATTTTTACCCTGCTGAAGACCGGGAGAAATCCTGATTTAATAATTTTTTTGAGCGAGATAGCTACCTCCGTTTCACTTCGGCAGCCAGGCCGGATTCCCTTCGATTTCTCCGCCAGAGGCGGATCCACTCAGGACTGGCTTCTCACCCTGCTTTCCGCTTCCAACAAAATTCAATTCTCATTAAATTTCATTTTCTTCAGAAAGTCTTAGAGCGGGAGACCGGGTTCCCTTCGATTTCTCCGCCAGAGGCGGATCCACTCAGGACTGGCTTCTCACCCTGCTTTCCGCTTCCAACAAAATTCGATTCTCATTAAACTCCATTTTCTTCAGAAAGTCTTAGAGCGGGAGACCGGGTTCCCTTCGATTTCTCCGCCAGAGGCGGATCACTCAGGACTGGCTTCTCACCCTGCTTTCCGCTTCCAACAAAATTCAATTCTCATTAAATTTTATTTTCTTCAGAAAGTCTTAGAGCGGGAGACCGGGTTCGAACCGGCGACATTCAGCTTGGAAGGCTGACGCTCTACCAACTGAGCTACTCCCGCGGACAATTCAAGATTTCGAATTCAACATTCAAGATTAATCTTGAATTAAGAATTTTAAATTTTGAATTAAAGTGGTGGGGAGAGCAGGATTCGAACCTGCGAAGTCGAAAGACAACAGATTTACAGTCTGTCCTCGTTGGCCGCTTGAGTATCTCCCCAATTTCCATTATTTCATAGAACCACAGCTTTTCAGCTGAGCTCAGGATGTGTTTTAAAAACGGCTGCAAATTAAAGCAATTTTAAAACAGCTTCCAAAGCATTTTTTTTGATTTTCAGATTCAAATTTTCAAGGATTTAAACCTCAATGTTTTAGATCTTAAATTTTATCTGAAAAACCTATAATTTCAGTATTTCAAGAGCCGATAGAGGGACTTCCTTCGACTTCGCTCAGGATAAACCTCTCGTCCCTCTCTTGCTTTTCCAGAACCTGTTCTTTTAAGCAAATCCCTTGCGTTTTTTTCAAAATTTCAAGAGCCGATGGAGGGACTTCCTTCGACTTCGTTCAGGATTAACCTCTCGCCCCTCTCTTGCTTTTCCAGAACCTGTTCTTTTAAGCAAATCCCTTGCGTTTTTTCAAAATTTCAAGAGCCGATGGAGGGACTTCCTTCGACTTCGCTCAGGATAAACCTCTCGTCCCTCTCTTGCTTTTCCAGAACCTGTTCTTTTAAGCAAATCCTTTGCGTTTTTTTCAAAATTTCAAGAGCCGATGGAGGGACTCGAACCCACGACCTGCTGATTACAAATCAGCTGCTCTAGCCAGCTGAGCTACATCGGCCTTTTAACCAACTTTTTCAGCATAAAAAAGTCCGCTATTTCTAACGGACTGCAAATGTATAGAAATTATTTCTTTATCAAAAAATTATTCTTAAAAAAATCATCTATGCATAGGCGCTCAATTTTTTCTTTCTTTTGATTAACTGACGCTGCAAAGAACCAACACATTCATCTACACATTCTTCAAATTTCTTGCAGGTTTTCTTCACCATCAGATCCCCACCCGGCACACTAAGCAAAATTTCTGTTATTTTATTTTCTTTCCCACTTGTATTCTGAACCTTAAAATATACATCGGCATAAATGATCTTGTCAAAATAAGTATCCAGTTTGTCAAGTTTTCTCTGTGTAAAATCAATTAATTTACGATCTGCATTGAAGTTTACTGACTGCAAATTTACTTTCATATCAGGTAGAATTTAGTTAAACGAATAGATTAGGTTATCTTTAATTTTTATTGTTCCGCGGGTGCGCCTGCCGGTGTATCTTGGTTAGCTCGGCAATGCCGTTATGGGTATAAACCTGTGTGGACGCGAGGCTGGAATGCCCCAGAAGTTCTTTCACAGCATTTAGATTGGCTCCCTGGTTCAATAAATGTGTGGCGAACGAATGCCGCAGGATATGCGGACTTTTTTTTACTTTGCCAGACACCTCACTAAAATAATTATTTATAATGCGATATACAAACGTTTCGCTTAGTTTATCTCCCTTTTCTTTTATAAATAAATAGTCATTTTTAACTTCAGGTGAGTTGCTCTCTCTCTTTTCAAGGTATCTACTTATTGTTTTTTTAACTGAAGGCAGAAGAGGAATGAATCTTTCCTTATTTCTTTTTCCAAGGACTTTCAAAACCCCTTCTTCAAGGTCCACATTATTAATTCTGAGGTTTATCAATTCTGAACGGCGCATTCCGGTTGAATAAAATAATTCCACAATAAGCCTGTTCCGGAGTCCCTCCAGATCTGAATCATCAATGTTTTCAAGAACTTCAGAAATTTCCTTTTCAGAAAAAGGGATCTGTACTTTTTTGGCAGTTTTTAGGGCCTTGTGTTTCGCCAGTGGGGAATATTCGATCTGGCTGGTTTTAAGCAGAAACCGATAATAGGCTTTTAAAGAAGAAATTTTACGATTAATACTCCTGTTTGAAATACCCGCTTCGGAAAGTTGAACGATCCAGCTTCGAATTTGGGAATAGTTTGCCGATTCAGGATCCTTCTGTTCAAATTCAGTTATCAGGTATTTCAGGAAAGAATGCAGGTCAGCTGAATAAGCCGTCACAGTATGAGAAGAATACTTTTTCTCTAAACTCAGATAATCGAGAAAGGCAGAAAAGGGCATAAAAAAACTGTTGATAAACAAAGTTACTAAACTTTATCTACCAACAGTTTTTATTTTTGCGATTTCAAGTCGCCCGGCATTCACTAGATATCTTCCTGATCTCTAAGATGCTGGATATATTGAGCTTTCTGAACTTGCTGTCTTCTTTCAACAGAAGGTTTTGTAAAATGCTGACGACTTCTTAGTTCGCGCATTTTCCCTGTCTTGTCGAATTTACGCTTGAAACGTTTCAGCGCTCTATCTATATTTTCTCCGTCTTTAACTGGTATAATTAACATATGGCAATCACCTCCTCTCTTTAGAAATAGGCCGCAAATATAATGCAATTCTTAGAAATGCAAAGATATAAGCCTATCTTTTTACCTGTTTATATTTAATATACTGAAATTAAAGGTTTTAAAAAAATGCGTACATTCAAAATCTTAAAATCATTCAGTATGAAATCACTTCTTTTAGTCAGTTTATTTTTATGTCTAAGTCCTTCTCTTTTCGCTTTTCAGGATTTGGAAAATGTGGAAATTGAAATTATTCCCGTAAACGGAAATGTCTCCATGCTCAAAGGTGCCGGCGGAAATATTGGAGTTTTAACAGGTGATGACGGTATTTTTATGATCGACGATCAGTTCGCACCTCTCTCTGAAAAGATCATGAATAAACTTAAAAGCCTTAGCGACCAGCCCGTAAAATACCTGGTGAACACTCACCATCACGGCGATCACACCGGCGGGAATGGCAATTTTAAAAAGGAAGGAGCTTTGATCTTTGCGCAGGAAAACGTTCGTAAAAGACTTAAAAACGACAGTATGGTAGCCGGCCTCCCCGTGGTAACTTTTGATGAAAATATAAATCTGCATCTTAACGGAAATGATATAATGGTGGTCCATGTGCACAATGCCCATACTGATGGTGACGCGCTGATCTTTTTTCCGCAGAGCAACGTACTGCATACCGGGGATACCTTTTTCAATGCTCAGTTTCCTTATATAGACTTGAAAAGCGGAGGCAGCGTAGATGGAGATATCAAAGCTGCAGAAACGGGCCTTTCATTTATTAATGAGAAAACTAAAATAATTCCCGGCCACGGAGGCCTCGCAAATTATGAAAATTATAAAGATTACCTGGAGATGCTTAAAACCATCCGCAGGAATGTTTTAAATGCTATCAAGGCCGGAAAAACCGAAGCTGAGATCGTGGCAGATGAAAACCTGACGAATGAATTCTATACCGATGAAGCAATGAAAGATTCCTTTATAAATGGCCCTAAGATCAGGAAAACCTTTTATGATAGTTTAAAAAAATAACCCCTGAAAAATTCCAGGGGCATTTTTATAATTTTTACCAAAATCTCTATTTAGCTGCAGGTTTGTATTCTTTATTATCAATTATCATTTTGGCTATGATCTCCTTCAATATCTCTGAAGTTCCTCCGCCAATAGGTCCAAGCCTGCTATCGCGGAACAATCTCGCCATTGGGTAATCTTCCATATAGCCATAGCCTCCAAGCATCTGCAGACATTTATAAATGACCTCATCAGCGATTTTGGTAGCCAGTAGTTTAGACATACTTGCTTCTTTCACCACATATTCGCCCTTGTCAAGTTTTTCGGTCACTGAGTAATTGAATTCTTTTACCATGGCAATCTCACTGGTCATTTCGGCAACAGAATGCCGCAATGCCTGAAACTTATCCAGTGTTTTACCAAAAGCTTCACGCTCTTTCATATATCCCATCGCGTAATCCAGGGCGTATTCAGAACGGGCATGAGCATTAACCCCCATAATAAGCCTTTCCAGGGCAAAATGTTGCATGATATAACTAAAACCTTTGCCTTCTTCACCCATAAGATTTTCAACGGGGACTTCCACATTATCAAAAGCGATCTCTGCAGTATCTGAAGCTCTCCAGCCAAGTTTATTAAGCTTACTGGTAGAAATCCCTTTAAACTTTTTATCTAAAAGAAAAATACTCATTCCTTTATTCCCCTGCTCTGGATCTGTCTTGGCCGCTACAACATAAAAATCGGCATAAACACCATTCGTAATAAAAGTCTTTGAGCCGTTAACAATGTATTTGTCGCCTTTCTTTATAGCCGTGGTTTTCATCCCTGCAACATCCGATCCTCCAAAAGGTTCAGAAATACAAAGACATCCTATCATTTCACCTTTGATCGCTGCGGTAAGATATTTCTCCTTTAATTCCTCACTGGCTTCTTTGTTCAAATGCGTCATTGCAAGGTATGCATGCGCCCACATTGCAGCCGCAAAACCTCCGGAATTGATCTTTTGCAATTCTTCGAGAAAGATCACGGTATAGAAAAGATCAAGGTCCATACCTCCGAATTTCTCAGGCTGATTAAGCCCGAAATATCCCATCTCTCCGAATTTCTTCCAGATGAATGGTTCTATGGTTCCTGTTTCTTCCCATTTTTCTACATGAGGCACCACCTCTTTTTGCAGGAAATCCTGAAAGCTTTTCCTGAAAAGTTCATGTTCCTCAGTAAAATATCTGTTGCTCATTATGATATAATTGTTTAGCAATTTTTTGAATCACAAAAATCGGGTAAAATGCTTTTAACACTTCACACGATTTTCTTAATTTTTACTCTATGGCCAAATATAATTTAATTCTATCGATTTTATCGGAAGGAAAACCGTCGATTTTTGATAATTCATCAAAGGTTTGGATGCCTTCATGAAGTTTGCGATAGCCGATAATTTTTTTTGCCAGCCGTTCATTAAAATAGGGGATTTCAGAGAGTTGATCTTCTGAAACCGTATTTATATTTAACTTATTTACATTGGGTTTGATAAGGATCTTAAAACGCTGGCGAATTTTTTCCACCACCTCGGGTGTTAGCCCATAAACATCATTTAACTGACTTTCATCCAAAAATCCGCCTATTTTATACCGATATTTTACAATTCTCTGTGAAAGCACCTCTCCTACTCCATTGATGGTTTTCAGATCTTCCGGCGTTGCTGAATTAAGATCAGAAATCTCTGCCACGGTTTCATCAGCTGCCGTCTTCTGAGAAATATTGTATTTTTTTTCGGATTTTTCCACCCATTTCGGAAAACGAAGGGAAGGAGCCAAAATGTGCAAAAGACTGTCTGAAATACCCGTGACTTTCTGAAAATCTTCCGCAGATTTGATCCATTTTTGCTCAGCGCGGAAATCGAGAAGCCTGTTGGTTTGTTCCAAATTTAATCCCAGATTATAGGCTTTAAAATCGCTAAGATAATTCGGATTGAAAGGATAAATGGTATCTTTTGGCGACTTCAGAGATTTCAGAGACTTCAGTGAATCTAACTGCTTTCTGAATTTTTCAATTTCAGGATCTTCCGAAGAGATCTTTTCAGAATTTCCTAAAAGATTCGGAAAGAAAATAAAAATTTGAAGGATGATGATAAAAATGACCAAAATAAAAATCCCATTCTGCTGACTTCTGGAAAGCGCAAAATGGGATTTGAATTTCATTGTATTTTATAAAAGACTACAACTTATTGTAGTCGGTTGCCCCCTCTTCAAGAGCCTCCTCTTTTTTGTTAATAGCGTTCATATAACGCTTTAATTCCCGCCTGATCACCGGGGTTAACAACAGTACCCCTGTTATATTGGGCACCACCATGGCGAAGATCATCGCATCAGAGAAATTGATCACCGATCCAAGGCTGATAGAAGCTCCAACAATCACGAAGAAAAGGAATAAAATTTTATATACAAGGTCGGTGACTTTTCCCTTTCCAAAAAGGTATTTCCAACCCTGCATTCCGTAATAAGACCATGAGATCATGGTTGAGAATGCAAAAAGGATCACCGCGATAGTAAGTACAATAGAGAAGTGAGGAATCACACTGTCAAATGCCGTTGCAGTTAATTCAACACCTTCGGTTACCTCGGTTCCGTACTCCAGAAATCCGATATGGAAATTGGTAATTACGATCACAAGAGCTGTCATGGTGCAGATTACAACTGTATCCACAAAAGGTTCCAAAAGGGCAACAATACCTTCACTGGCAGGATATTTTGTTCGCACCGCCGAGTGAGCAATAGCTGCAGAACCTACACCGGCTTCGTTAGAGAAAGCCCCTCTTCTAATTCCCTGGATCATCACACCTACAAGACCACCGGCAATTCCAAGACCGGAAAAAGCACCTTTGAAGATCAATCCAAATGCGTCATCGATGTACATCCAGTTGGCTCCAAGGATAACAAGTGCGCCAAGAACATAAATACCGGCCATAAAAGGCACGATCTTTTCGGTTACGGAAGCAATTCTTTTAATACCGCCAATAATTACCACGGCAACAAGAATGGCCATTATGATCCCGAAATAAAAACCGGCGTTGCCGCCTTCAAGACCAAAAAGTTTAGTGAATTGCGCCGCTGCCTGATTGGCCTGGAACATATTCCCGCCACCAAAAGAACCACCAATTACAAAAATGGAAAATACTACGGCAAGAACTTTACCAAAGCCTCCCATATTTTTTTCCTTCAGACCTTTTTTTAGGTAGTACATGGGTCCGCCGTAAACAGTACCGTCTGGTCCTACATCACGATATTTAACCCCAAGGGTACATTCTGCGAATTTTGATGCCATTCCCAGCAAACCGGCAACTATCATCCAAAAGGTAGCACCAGGTCCACCAATTGATAAAGCCACGGCCACACCGGCGATATTCCCAAGTCCAACCGTAGCTGAAAGTGCTGCTGTAAGAGCCTGGAAGTGGGAAACTTCCCCATCGGCACCTTCATTTCTTAAGGTTTCTGGCAGATCTTCTCCCTCGTTGGGAGTAGGATCGGCATATAAAGTATCAACACCATGTTTTTCAATATCTTCATATTTACCCATCACCACTTTAATAGCGGTACCAAAACCGGTAAAATTAATAAGCTTAAAGTATACGCTAAAGTATATAGCACCACCAATAAGTAAAATTAGCACCCACGGAATTTGAAAATCATCACTGAAGGGGATTTCATAGAAGATGAGATCTACGAACCAACCGGTATAATCTCTAAATATTATGTCGATTTTTTCAGAAAATGTGAGGCTATCATTTTCCTGTGCAAATGTTATTAATGGAATAAAAATGCTACAAAGTGAAAATAAAATACGCTTTGATTTAGTTTTCTGCATCTGTTTATTTTGTTTTGTTTGAAAGAAGTGGCAAGATGCGAAAAAACTTAAGGTTTTCAAAAAAGAAATCGCAATTCCTTAATATTATCTTAACGGTGAGAAGTATAGATTTTATAAGGCTTCCGCCGAAATTTTTAAAATCTTTCGAAATCTTAAGAGAAGAATTGATGCTTATAAATCAAAAACCGAAGTACGTTTGGTATATACTAAATCTTTCAACTTCAGCCAAAAAGCCAGGATAAGATACATTATGAAACCTACTCCCATCGTAAAGAAAGACGCGTAAATAAAGAACAGTCGTACGCTTTTTGCCCTGATTCCCAGTTTATCGGCCAGGCGGGAAGACACGTAAAAACCATGCTTTTCGAAATAATGTCGAATGTTATAAATAAGGCTTGTCATAATGCAAATTTATGAAAGCCAAAGTTATTTCTGCAAAATTTGTGCGCCCCATTCACATTTTAAACATCTATTTTGATCGCAGTAGTTATTTTTAAGCTGAAGCAGTGCCTGAGACTGCATCGCGTTCTTACCCATAGAACTATTTAGTTTTTTAAAAATGGAAACGACAGAATTTTCTTCGGCGGGAATAGCCGAAATAAGATCAAAAAGAAAATCATTCCTGTCTTCCCCAAGATATTTATAGTAACAATACAAAATAGGTATGACGCAATTTATCAACAGTAAATTTATAAATGATTTGCTCAGTTTTTTGTTTCGGGGAGGATGTTGCGTTCCAAAATTATAGTGCGTTTTCCAGTATTCCGAAGGCCCAGTTTTAAAAAGCTCGTAAAAATCAAACAAATTTTGGCAATTTGTTAAGGCATTAAACAGTCCAGGTTTTTCAGAATAAACTGCTGCCAGCTGTGTCAGACGCAAGGTTGGAAAATTGTCGGGCCTCAACCTGAAAAATTTCGGAAGTATTTCCGAAGGTTTTAGCGAATATTTCATTTTAAGAAATTCATAGATTTCCTCAAGTTCCTTCGCATATTTATCTTCACCAGAAAAAAGCTGAGCCTGTCCCAGAAGAATCGCCTCTTTAGACTGCTGATCTTTGATTTTCCTGAAGATTTTGAACTCTATACTTCTCGCAATACTTTCAAAAGCCTCGGCGTTTACTTTTAATCCAAAACTCCTTGATAAACTCTGGAAGAGAACTTCTTCCCAGTCATTCCCGGTTTTTTCCAGAAGTTTAAAAATAGCTTCCGATTTACTTTCGAGCCTCTCAAAATATAAACTTTCCAGCCAGTGTTCTTTTGCAAGAGCCGTAATAGTAGAAAGGTCTTCCTCGCAATTTAACTGTAAATGCGGCACTTCCAGCAGGTGCTGAAAATTCTTAAAGGTCTTCGCAGGTGTATAAGACTTTAAAGAAATACTTGGAATAACTGAATTATCTCTTCGGAAAATTTCAGCGTCATCTTCCCAAACTACATGTAAAATAACATTATCATAAGCGGGATCGGTTTCATGACCATGAAAATACCAGTCTGAACTTTTTATATGGATTTCCACATTTCCCGCCCAAAGCTGTTCCCCAATTCTCAACTGCGCACTGAAGAAATCTGGGCCGGAATCAACATTTTCCATTCCCGGATTAATGATCTCGAGAACACGGCCATCAGAGGTCCTGGCGTTTAAGAAATCGAATTTCCTAAACTTCCAGATATAGCTTAAAAAATCTTCCTGCATTTTTCAAAAGTATAAAAATAAACATCTGAAAATGCGCCTGTTATAAAATTATTTCGAAAGTTTTTGGGCTACCTGATTAACGATCTGATCTACCCATCGGCGGTACATGATCTTGCTCGGATGTAAACTATCTCTAGCGACCAGCCGGGGATCTTTAATTACCTCCCGTGAGATGGGGGTAATATCATAAAAATCCACTCCAAAATCATCGGCCACCCTTTTATAAACCTCATTGTACCGGTCTATTTCTTTACTGATCTCGTCCTGATGAGCGATGCCGAAAGGGGTGTAACCATAATCGGGAATGCTGAGCGCGAAAACGCCTTTCTCCATGGTTTTTGAATGATTGATGGCTTTCCGGAAGATCTTCCTCAGTTCCTGTTCGTATTCATGAATGGGCTTTCCCTGGTACTGATTATTTACTCCTATCAAAATTGAAACAAGATCGAAATCGCGCTGCACGGCAAGCTCTTTCTCCATGCCATTGATCAGGTTCTCGGTAGTCCATCCTGTTTTGGCAATGATCTTTGGAACTGCCATTTTGTAACCGCGGTTTCGCAAAGCTTCGGCGAGCTGTAATGGCCAGCGTTCCGCCTCGGCAACACTCTCACCAATGGTATAAGAATCTCCCAGGGCGAGGTAGCTGTACTGCGGATTTTCTACGGAAGCCAGGATTTTAGGATCCCGGGAGCCGCAGGAAATACTTATAAATATTAAAAGGAAAACGTAAAATTTCTTCATATCAGCAATTTATATTCTGAAATTACTGTTTTTAACACAGAATTTTTCAGGCACTGCAGAAGTTTAGCCTTTTTTTAGCAATCTGCCTGCCTGGTAAGCAGGTTTTAGCTTCTCAATAGAAGAGATCCCCAAATAAATCCAGGATGATGTAATTTCCTGAATCAATATTTTAAAAATAAATAATGAGAATAATTAATATCCTACTCTTTAAATCCCATTTTCTTCATCCACTCCTCATTGTACATTTTTCCCACATAACGGCTGCCATGATCGTGGAAAAGCACGACCACCACATCATCTTTTTTAAAATGCTCTTTTAACTGAAGCAATCCTTTTGCCGCAGCACCGGCGCTGTTGCCCAAAAAGAAACCTTCCTCTTTTGCCAGTTTTTGGGTGTAGATCGCGGCATCTTTATCGGTTACCTTCGTGAATCCGTCAATAACACTAAAATCCACATTTTTTGGGAGAATGTCTTCACCGATCCCTTCGGTAACATAAGGATAGATCTCCTTTTCATCGAAAATGCCCGTTTCATGGTATTTTTTAAAAACCGAACCATAAGTGTCGATACCCCAAACTTTGATATTGGGATTCTTCTCCTTCAGATATTTTCCCACTCCCGATATCGTTCCTCCGGTTCCCACACCAACGACAAAATGAGTCACTTTCCCGTCGGTTTGTTTCCAGATTTCCGGACCTGTAGTTTCATAATGCGCCCTGGTATTGGCCAGGTTATCATATTGATTTACATACCATGAATTAGGGGTTTCTTCGGCCAGTCTTCGGGATGTTGAATAATAAGACCGCGGATCATCAGGGGCCACATCGGTGGGACAAACGATCACTTCACTTCCCACCGCTTTGAGAATATCCATTTTTTCTTTGCTTTGCTTGTCGCTCATCACGCATACCATTTTATAGCCTTTAACGATCGCAACCAGAGCCA
Organism: Christiangramia fulva; assembly: GCF_003024155.1. Lineage (NCBI taxonomy): Bacteria > Pseudomonadati > Bacteroidota > Flavobacteriia > Flavobacteriales > Flavobacteriaceae > Christiangramia > Christiangramia fulva. Next base: position 2,473,397 of record NZ_CP028136.1, on the reverse strand, counting down.
GTCCCATACCTGTATTACCAGAAGTACCTTCAATGATAGTTCCTCCGGGCTTAAGAAGGCCTTTTTCTTCAGCTTCTTCCACCATTTTTAAAGCCATTCTATCTTTAACTGAATTTCCCGGATTAAAAGTTTCGTATTTTGCTAGAACCAGTGCATCAATATCCTTCACGAGCCTGTTCATCTTCACCAGCGGCGTATTGCCTATGGTTCCTAAAATATTTTCAGCGTATTCCATCTTTCGTTTTTAGAGAATGCAAAGGTAAAGAATCCATTACCAGTGACCAATGATCAAATAACAATACCTATTCTTAGAACTTATGGCTTTTACATAAAACCAAAGTTTATTCAAACTTTATCGCTTTTACAGGAGATATCTTTGAAATGATCACCGAAGGGATGAGCAGCATCAGCATACACAGGAAAAGCGTTCCGGCATTTACGGCAAGAATATAATCCCAGTTGATATAAATAGGAACTTCGGTCACGTAGTAAGTTCTCGGATCTAAAGGCACCAGTTTCAAGTATTTCTGAAGCAAAAGCAGACCGATTCCTATTAAATTTCCCCAGAAAAGTCCGAGGATGATCAGGTAAGCCGCATTGTAAAGGAAGATCTTCCGGATGCTCCAGTCCTGAGAACCCAGAGCCTTAAAGATCCCGATCATTTGCGTTCTTTCCAGGATCAAAACCAGAAGTGCGGTGATCATATTGATGCCGGCAACTAAAATCATAATTCCCAGGATCAGAGCGATATTGAAATCGAATAGCGAAAGCCACTCAAAAATTGAATAATATTTCTGACTGATGGTTTGAGTATCCAGAAAGGAGCCCGTATTTTCATAAACTTCATTCCCTTTTTGGTCCAGCTGATCGAAATCGTCGATAAAAACCTCGAAATTGCCCACCTGGTTCTCGTTCCAGTCATTGATCCTCTGAATATGCCTGATATCAGCTATTACATATAATTCATCAAATTCCTGAAATCCCGAATCGTATATTCCCACGATCTTGAATCCGCGTTGCAAAGGTCTTTCTTTATCCTCCCGCAGAAAAAAAGTGGGCATACGATCGCCGACTTTCAGATTTAAGCGGTTCGCCAGGTATTCAGAGATCAGCACCTCATCGTTCAGTTTTGAAGAATAATCAGGTAAACGGCCTTTTACCAGAAAATCCTTGAAATAGCTCCAATCGTAATCTTCCCCTACGCCTTTTACTATTACCCCTTCAAAATCTTCAGCAGTTCTTATCACGGCAAACTTCGTCGCCACCGCCTGCACGTGCTTGATTCCTTCTACATTTTTAAATTCCGGGTAGAAGTCCTGGTCTTTGGAAACAGGAATCAGGGAAACTTTGGAACTGTTATTATCATAACTGGAAATGATAATATGCCCGTTAAAAGCGGCAATCTTATCCCTGATTTTTTGCTGAAGTCCGAGCCCTGTAGCAAAAGAGATCAGCATCATTACAACACCTATGGCAATAGCGGTGATGGCTATTTTTATTATAGGGGCAGAAATACTACTTTTATATTTTTTGGCGCTGATGAGGCGTTTAACTACGAAGTATTCGAAATTCAAATCTATATGATTAACAGATTGCTCAAAAGTACATTTTTATTCTTTCTTATCGGAATCCTTTCCTGCACAAACACAAATAAAAAGGCCGAAAACACATCAGGATTAAGTTCTGAAAAGCCTTCCGTCAAAGCTATGGATACTTCAGAAATCATCCTGGCCGCTAACCGAACGGAAGAATATTTTCCGCTCCTTAAAGGAAAGAAACTGGCCTTTACGGGCAACCAGACTTCCCTGATAAAAACTGAAAATGGCGATTATAAACACGTGGTGGATTCACTGATCTCAGCGGGAATAGATGTCAAAAAGGTCTTTGCACCCGAACACGGTTTCCGTGGAGATGCCGATGCCGGGGAAACAGTGAAAGACGGTGTAGATACCAAAACAGGTTTGCCAATCATTTCTCTCTACGGAAGCAATAAAAAACCTTCCGCAGCACAGCTGAAAGGAATAGACGTAATGATTTTCGACATCCAGGATGTTGGAGCGCGGTTCTACACCTACCTCTCTACGCTTCATTATTTAATGGAAGCCTGCGCCGAAAATGATATTCCTTTGATAGTTTTAGACAGGCCGAATCCGAATGCCGATTATATTGACGGTCCCATTTTAAGACCCGAATTCAAAAGCTTTGTTGGTATGCATCCCGTTCCCGTGGTTTACGGGATGACCATTGGGGAATATGCGCAAATGATCAATGGGGAAGGCTGGCTCGAAAACGGGAAGAAATGTGATTTAACTGTTATCAACCTTAAAAATTACGATCATTCCAAACCTTATTCACTCCCAGTGAAACCATCCCCGAACCTGCCAAACGACCTGGCTATAAATCTCTATCCCAGCCTGTGCTTTTTTGAAGGCACCAACGTGAATGCGGGGCGCGGGACAAACACTCAGTTTCAGGTTTTTGGATCACCTTCGCTGGACAGCACTTATTTCGATTATAGTTATGTACCACAGCCCATGGCAGGGGCACAACATCCTAAGCATGAAGGTGAAAAATGTTATGGCCGGGACCTCACCGATCATGAAAAACTGGAAAAGTTAAACCTGGAATGGCTCCTGGAAGCCTATGAGCATTCTGAAAATAAAGCCGATTTTTTTAATTCCTTCTTTGAAAAACTTGCTGGAACCGATATGCTTCGAAAACAGGTAAAAGAAGGTCTTTCCGCGGAAGCTATTCAGAAGAGCTGGCAGGCAGGGCTGGAAGCGTTTAAAAATATGAGAAAGAAATATTTGTTATATCAGTAGTCGTTGGAAAACCTTGGTACCATATTGATTTTTATTCTGGTGGTCTTCGCCGGAGTCCTTGTGATCTGGACCCTTCTGGATATCATTTCCAGAAAAATGAAACCTTCGCATAAAATTTTTTGGATTGTACTGGTAATAATTACGCCAATAATCGGTTCCCTGATTTATCTCTATTTCAGAAAAAATTACAGCAAATAAACTACTGTAGCCGTTCTTTCATTTTCTCGACTATATTGAATGCAGCGGGACAAATTGCCGTATTACGAATTGTAATCGCCGAAATTTTATGAAAATCCTTCCTGTCTGTATGCGGATATTCCCTGCAGGCCTTAGGTCGCTGTTCATATACCGAACAATAATTATCGGCTCCCAGGAACGGGCATGGCACCTGCTGCAACACATAATCTCCCTCTTCATCAATACGCAGATATTCATCGATAAAATTCCCGGGCTTCATTTTAAAATGCCTTGCCAGGCGCTCAATATCTTTTTGAGTAAATAAGGGTCCGGTGGTTTTACAGCAGTTCGCGCATTCCAGGCAGTTTGTACAGGCAAATTCTTCTTCATGCAGTTCCAGCATTAGCCGATCAAGATCTTTCGGCGGCCTTTTTCTAAGTTTTGAGAAGAACTTCTTATTTTCCTTCTTCATATCTTTGGCCCGCGCTGGTAAATTTTTAAGAATTTCTTCCATTGGACAAAAATAAGGATATATTCGGCAGGGCCATCAAAGCTTACTTTGAAAATAAAGACAGAACTCCCATTATGGTGCATTCTCCTGATTTTGACGATGACGAGATCTTGCCGGAGTATCTTTTCAGGAACTTTGAAGAAATGCCCCCTATTGAACAGGCTGCGTTGAAACTGTGCAAGGGAAAAGTTCTCGATGTGGGTTGCGGTGCCGGAAGCCACGCTCTCTATCTTCAAAATTCAGAAAAACTTGAGGTCAAAGCCATAGACACCTCTCCGCGCGCTATAGAAATTACTAAAAAACGTGGAATTTATTCAGCGGCCTGCATCAACTTTTTTGAATTGGAAAATGAAAAATTTGACAGTATGCTCTTTCTAATGAATGGAAGTGGAATCATTGGGAAATTGGAGAATATCCCCAGGTTCTTTAAAAAATGCAGGGAAATTTTAAAGGAAACAGGTAAGATTTTAATGGACTCATCAGACCTGGTGTATTTATTCGATGAAAAACCGGCGGAACATCCTTACTATGGAGAACTGCAATTCAGCCTAAGCTATAAAGGTGAGTCTTCTTCGACATTTGACTGGCTTTATATAGATGAGGAAATGCTGAAATTTTATGCCGCTAAAAATAAATTCTCCTGCAAAATCGTTAAAAGAGGCGAACATTTTGATTACCTGGCGCAGTTAAAGCCTCTCTAAGTCAATGTTTTTTATATTTTTGCGCTGTCCCGTACTTAAAAATTAAATTTTGATAAGGAAAAAATTATTACTGCTTCTTTTCGTTTTATCGCTTATCGGCTGTACGAAAGATTCCACCCCTTCTACAAAAGCTCCCAACCTTAAAACTACCGGGGCTTCGGCTTCCGATTTGTTAAGCGATGACTATTATACTTCCTTACACCTGGAAATAGCTTATGTGGAAGGCTACAAACCGAGTGATCAGGCCCTTTCGATACTTTCTAATTTTTTTCAGAAAAGAATTTATAAACCTGATGGAATAACCATGGAAATGCATTCTGTCGCTTCTTCCGGAAAATCTCCTTTCAGTATTGAAGAAATCGCCGATATAGAAAAAAAACAGAGAACCAAATATAATTCAGGTGACGAAATTGTTGTCTGGATCTATTTCGCCGATGGAAAAGATGAAAAGGACGATAACGAGAAAAGGACTCTTGGCTCGGCTTTTAGGAATACTTCAATAGTCATCTACGAAAAAAGTATAAAAGATTTTTCAAACCAGATTGGCGCACCGCCAAAAGAAATTCTTGAAGCCACAACTCTGGAACATGAGTTTTGCCATCTTTTTGGATTGGTAGATCTTGGGGCTCCGCTTTTATCAAATCACCAGGATCCGGAAAATGAACACCATTGCGCCACCGCCGGTTGTCTTATGAATGCCGAGCTGGAATTTGGAAGCGGAATTGCGGATGTGATCAACGACAGCAGTGTTCCCGACCTAAAACAAGCCTGTATCAACGATCTTCGCGCCGCCGGAGGTAAATAGTCGTAAGCCGTAAGCCTATGGCTATTTTTATTAATTATTGGTAATTGTACTGTACAATTTGGAAATGTGCGTATCTGAAAATTTGAAAATATATTTTTTATTTTTTACACGAAAACCAAATTTCATAACCATTACTTTCCACTTCATATAAAGTTTCAAAAGTGACCTGGAACTTATAATTTTGAATAAATAGCCAGCCGATAAAAATTAACCTACGCTAACATTACCCCACTCTGAATGCAAAACCAGGCTTAAAGCATAAAACTTACGGCGCAAATTTGTGTCATACTATTTCAAAACACTTACTATTCTTAGTATTTTGGTCCAAAACAAAAGCATGAAAATATACACCAAAACCGGCGATAAAGGCACCACTTCCCTTTTTGGAGGCAAACGTGTTCCGAAACACCATATCCGTATTGAAAGCTACGGGACCGTTGATGAACTTAATTCCCATATAGGACTCCTTCGCGATCAGAAAATTGATAAACAAACCAAAGATCTGCTTATAAAGATCCAGGATCGGCTTTTTACCATTGGTTCCATCCTCGCTACCGATCCCGATAAAGCCATTTTGAAAAATGGTAAGGAACGACTTAATATTCCGAAAATTTCTGAAGCCGATATTGAATCCCTGGAGCTGGCAATCGATAAAATGAATGAAGATCTATCGGAAATGACCCATTTCGTCCTTCCGGGCGGCCATCAAAGCGTGTCATTCTGTCACATCGCCCGTTGTGTTTGCCGTCGAGCCGAAAGAAATGCTACTGCTTTATATGACATTGAAGCTTTTGAAAGCCGGGTTTTAATCTATTTAAACCGACTTTCAGATTATCTCTTCGTACTGGCACGGAAGTTGTCCAAAGATCTACAGGCCGAAGAAATTCAGTGGATTCCTAAAAAATCCTAAGTTTCGCGGCAAATAAAAAAATACGTTGCGAATCTTGTAAAGATTTGATTTTTTTAGTACGTTCTTTATCATTATTGTTTAATTAATAGATTTTTTTCTTGGCTATTTCGGCAAAAAAATTATTTTTGCCAAAATTTAAAACCCGATTTATCAATGTATTGGACTTTAGAATTAGCATCCTATTTAAGTGATGCCCCCTGGCCGGCCACCAAAGATGAGTTAATAGACTACGCAATTAGAACCGGAGCTCCGCTTGAGGTTGTGGAAAATCTGCAGGCCATTGAAGATGAGGGTGACTCTTATGATTCTATTGAGGAAATATGGCCCGATTACCCAACCGATGAGGATTACCTCTGGAATGAGGATGAATATTAAAAATTGACAACACGAAAAAATAGAAAAAAGTCTCATCCTTGAGGCTTTTTTTTTGCTTAAATTTGAACCCCTTAATAAAAATGATCTATACTTAATTACTAGTGGGACTGTAAACTGTCACATCGAGGAACCTGCCCTGAGCTTGTCGAAGGGAAATCGAGATATTTTTAACTCCTTGCAAGGCAATTATAACTACCCATTTTTCTGTTTAAAAAAGTATGATCCAAAAACAAAAAAACCAAAATGAGTTTTTTAGATTCTGTATTAAAAGTTTTTGTAGGCGATAAGTCGAAAAAAGACGTAAAAGAAATACAACCCATTATAGATAAAATCAAGGCGATCGAACCCGAAATGGAAAAGTTAAGCCTTGATGAACTTCGCGAGAAAACCACACAGTTTAAGGCTAAAATAGCCGATGCAACCAAAAATGTAAAAGAGCAGATTGAAAAGCTGGACAAGGAAGCTGATGAGATTGACGATATTACCCGCAAGGAAGATATCTATGCTGAAATCGATTCCCTAAAAGATCAGGAATACGACCTTGCCGAAGCTGTTCTGAATGAAATCCTTCCTGAAGCTTTCGCGGTTGTGAAAGAAACAGCGAAAAGATTTGTGAAAAATACCGAACTGAAAGTAAAGGCGTCGGCATTCGACAGAGAAATCTCTGCTGAAAAAGATTACGTTACCCTGGATGGTGATTATGCAATCTGGAACAATTCCTGGGATGCAGCTGGTAAACCGGTTACCTGGGATATGGTGCATTACGATGTACAGCTTATTGGTGGTGTGGCTATGCACCAGGGGAAGATCGCCGAGATGCAAACCGGTGAAGGTAAGACGCTTGTGGCAACCTTACCGATGTATCTCAACGCCCTTACCGGGAAAGGAGTTCACCTTGTAACCGTGAACGATTATCTTGCCAAACGTGACAGCGCCTGGATGGGACCTATTTTTGAATTCCATGGTCTTAGCGTTGATTGTATCGATTATCATAAACCTAACTCTGCGGCACGTAGAAAGGCTTACAATGCCGATATCACCTACGGAACCAATAACGAATTTGGTTTTGATTATCTAAGGGATAATATGTCGCATGCACCCGATGATCTGGTGCAGCGCCCTCATAATTATGCCATCGTCGATGAGGTCGACTCGGTGCTTATCGATGATGCCCGTACGCCATTGATCATCTCCGGACCCGTTCCTAAAGGCGATACTCATGAATTTATGGAACTGAAGCCTGCAATTGCCAATATTGTGGAAGTTCAGCGTAAATATCTTACCAAAGTTCTCGCTGATGCGAAAAAGCTTATTAAAGAAGGAGATACCAAGGAAGGTGGTTTCCAGCTTCTGCGTGTGTATCGTGGTTTGCCAAAGAACAAAGCACTTATCAAATTCCTTAGTGAAGAAGGTGTAAAACAGATTCTTCAGAAAACAGAAAACCATTACATGCAGGACAACAACCGTGAAATGCCGAAGGTTGACGCTGAACTGTATTTTGTAATTGAAGAAAAGAACAACCAGATAGATCTTACCGATAAGGGTATCGAGTTTCTTTCCGGAAAAGAAGATCCTGATTTCTTCGTCATGCCTGAAATAGGAATGGAACTGGCTAAGATCGAGAACGAGGGCCTTTCCAAAGAAGAAGAAACCGAAAAGAAAGAAGAGCTATACCGCGATTATAGCGTGAAGAGCGAGCGTATTCACACCCTTCGCCAGCTTTTAAAAGCTTATACTTTATTTGAAAAAGACACCGAATATGTGGTGATCGATAATAAAGTGAAGATCGTTGATGAACAAACCGGACGTATCATGGAAGGCCGTCGTTACAGTGACGGATTGCACCAGGCGATCGAAGCCAAAGAAAATGTAAAGATCGAAGATGCTACCCAGACCTTCGCGACCATTACCCTTCAGAACTACTTCAGAATGTATCGCAAGTTATCTGGTATGACGGGTACCGCGGTCACCGAAGCCGGTGAATTCTGGGAAATTTATGAACTGGATGTGGTGGAAATACCTACAAACCGTCCTATCGCCCGTGATGACAAAGAAGATCTTGTTTATAAGACCAAAAGGGAAAAATATAACGCGGTGATTGATCATGTCACCGAACTTTCAAATGCCGGAAGGCCGGTACTTATTGGTACCACTTCCGTAGAAATTTCAGAATTGCTCAGCCGAATGCTGAAACTTCGAAATGTACAGCATAACGTACTGAATGCGAAATTGCATAAGAAAGAAGCCGATATTGTTGCCGAAGCAGGTAACTCAGGTGTTGTTACCATCGCCACCAACATGGCGGGTCGTGGTACCGACATTAAATTATCCCCGGAAGTAAAAGAAGCCGGCGGTCTGGCTATTGTGGGTACCGAGCGCCACGATTCAAGGCGTGTTGACAGGCAGCTTAGAGGTCGTGCCGGGCGTCAGGGTGATCCGGGTAGCTCTCAGTTCTATGTGTCTCTAGAAGACAACCTGATGCGTTTATTCGGCTCAGAAAGAATTGCCAAACTTATGGACCGTATGGGTCTTGAAGAAGGTGAGGTAATCCAGCATTCCATGATCTCAAAATCTATTGAACGGGCTCAGAAAAAGGTCGAAGAAAATAACTTTGGCGTTCGTAAAAGGCTGTTGGAATATGACGACGTGATGAATGCCCAGCGTGAAGTGATCTATAAACGACGTTATCACGCCTTGTTTGGTGAAAGACTTCGTGTGGATCTGGCCAATATGATATTCGATATTTCGGAAATCATTACTGAAACCAATAAAGCTGCGGAAGACTTTAAGAACTTTGAATTTGAGCTTATCAGGAACTTTTCCATGAGCTCTCCTGTTGAAGAGGATGAATTCAAGAAGATCGATACTCAGAAGCTAACCGCCATCGTTTACAAATCGGCGTATAAACATTACGACGAAAAGATGAAGGTAAATGCTGAAAGAGCTTTCCCGGTGATCAAACAGGTATTTGAAGACGAGCGAAATAATTTTGAAAGGATCTCTGTACCGTTTTCCGACGGAAATAAAACCCTTCAGGTGGTCACCAATTTGAAAAAGGCCTACGAAAGTGAAGGTAAACAACTTATCAAGGATTTCGAAAAGAACATTACCCTTGCCATTATCGATGACGCGTGGAAAACCCATCTTCGAAAAATGGATGAATTGAAACAAAGCGTTCAGCTGGCGGTACACGAACAAAAAGATCCGTTATTGATCTATAAATTCGAGGCTTTTGAACTCTTCAAAGCGATGATCGATGATGTTAACAGGGATGTTATCTCATTCCTTTTCAAGGGAGAGATACCTCAGCAGGAGGCACCGAGAATCCATGAGGCGCGGCAGATAAGAAGAAAAGAGAATCTCGAAACCACAAAGGAAGAGATCCCAAATATGGACGAGAGAGCGGCGCAAAGCCGTGCCGCAGGACAAAATCAGCGGCAGCCTGAAACCACCGAGACCATTGTTCGCGACAAACCCAAAATAGGCCGTAATGACAAGGTTACTATCAAAAATGTTATGAGCGGTGAAAATAAAACCATGAAATATAAACAGGCGATCCCACTACTTGATAAAGGAGACTGGGTACTGGTGGATGAGTAGATTTTTTGAAGATATTTGGGATTGGTGATTAGATTATTGGGGAATGTACGTCCTTGCGATTCGCCGCAGGCGATGAAGCAATCTCATATTGTGGTTCTATGCTATACGCATTAAGTAAGTTCAGAGCATTTGGAGTCTGATTCGGTCGCTAAACTTCCTCGCAGTGACGTTAAAAATTATCATTCGATAGGATAAGAGTGTAAAAATAAAACCTCCCGAAGCATTTCATTTCAGGAGGTTTCCAGAATTTATTCTATATTTCTTGAACTTTCCAAACCCGGAACTCCGAACTCCAAACTGATCTCTCACATTCTCTGGTTATCAATAAACCTCTTAAGAAAAGGAATCTGCAAAAAGAACAGTGCCACAAAGGCAATCCCATACTGCATAGTTCTGGAAAACTCAATGTCAGGAAGTTTCATACTGGGAATTTCAAATTTCGGCAGGTTAAAATTGCCGGAAAGATCGATATTCAATTCTGAGAACTGGAAATAAAGCGCTCCCACAGAAAGCAAAATGGCTATGACCACCACATACCAAACCACCGCCGGAATTAAAGGTTTATATTCCTTTACTGAAGCTTTTCGAGCCTCAATATTCATCATGATATTAGACTTGAAAGCGGCCGAAGGTTTTTCGGTGCCTGCCTCATTCAACAATTTTTTGATGAGTTCTTCTTCCCTGTTAAATTGCTTTTCCATTCTTATTTTCAATTTGCGGGTTGATATAAGACTGAAGCAAGTTAAATAACTTCCTCCTGCTTCGGTATAATTTTATCTTAATATTGTCTTCGGTTAAACCGGTAATTTCGGCTATCTCTTTAACCGGTAATTCCTCAAAATAATAGAGTTCGATCACTGCGGCATCCTGTCCCGGCAGTTCTCTGATGCATTTTTTGATCATCTCCTTTCTTTCTTCCTCAAGCATTAAATCCATTCCGTTTTCAATTCCGTCCAGATCGTCCGAGGTGATCTCTTCAACAAGCTGGAAACTTTGCTGCCGTTTATTCTTCTTGATCCTGTCCAGACTTTTATGATAAACGATCCGGTATAACCAGGACGAGAATTTCGACTCGCCCCGAAAACCCGATAAAGAATCGAATGCCTTTATAAAACTATCCTGTGCCACCTCCTCTGCTTCTTCCCTGTGTTTTACAATTCGTACAGCAATGGTAAATACAAAATTCTGATAACGATCAACCAGCTCACCAAATGCAGAAGTTTCTCCTGCCAGAGTACGTTCAATCAAATATTGGTCAGTGTTCTTGATCATTTTATCATAAGACGACGATAATCTAAAAACGGTTACAAAAGATTTTCAAAATAAATTTACACTTTTTTGTAACCGGTTTTGAAATCGTGGCGTCCTAATAGAAAACGAACATTTATTTTCACTTTTAAAAATCAAAATTATGGGATCTGAAGTCATTATCACACCAATCTTTTTCGGTGTTATTTTTGGGATGTTTTACTTATATATCACCGCAAGAAATCGCGAACGCCTTGCGCTTATTGAAAAAGGCGGCGATGCCAGTATTTTTTACAGCGCCAGGAAAAGCGTCACTCCGGTATGGAAAGTGATCGTGGTAAACCTGGGAATGCTCCTTATTGGTATTGGAATTGGAATCTTTTTGGCAAATCTTTTCGCCCACAGTTTCGGAATGGACGAAGATGTGGCTTATCCCGGCACCATTTTCCTAATGGCTGGAATTGGTTTACTGGTTGGATTTTTCGTCACCAAAAAATTAAATAGCGACGCTTAAATCTTTAAGCTTTTACTGTTTGTCTCCCGGGCTTTGTCCCGGGATTTTTATTTTAAGCCTCCCCGGTAGCGGATTTTTACTAATTTTAACTCCGTAAAACCAAACTAACTTCAATGAAAAAGTTCGCGATCGAAATAAAATGGGGAATCATCTTCAGCATCGTTTCCCTTCTCTGGGTCTATATGGAAAAAGCACTGGGCTGGCATGATGAACTCATCGAGAAACAGGCTATTTACACCAACCTTTTCGCGATCGTGGCCATTATTATTTATGTTTTAGCTCTTTTAGATAAACGCAAGAATTTTTTCCAGGGAAAAATGACCTGGACGAAGGGCTTCATTTCCGGTGTTATTCTCAGCGTGGTGGTGGCTATTCTTTCCCCCATCACACAATATATTTCTATGGAATTAATCAGCCCCGATTTTTTTGCGCATATGATTTCCTATACCGTGGAAACGGGTAGAATGACACAAGAAGTAGCTGAAGGCTATTTTAATCTGAAATCATATATGATTCAGTCTTTTTTCTTTGCCATGGCAGTGGGTACGGTAACTTCAGCTATTGTCGCGCTAATTATAAGAAGAAAATAATTTACCATTGCCAATGAAGCTATAAGTTTTCAGCTTTAAGCCCTAAGCTTTTGAATTTGAATAAAATATAATCCGTCAGGCAGGTTTGTTTCTTTTTCAGCATTGGAAACGAGGCGAACATAATCGAACGGTCCAAGAACAATTTACTTCAAATTATAAATTGATTATATTAGTCTTTATGAAAATTAAAGATAGTATACAGGCAAGATTGGTTGATTTTATTTCATTGTGTAAACTATACAACGTGAAAAATCTATATGCCTTTGGTTCTGCTACCACGGACGATTTTGATGAAAATTCAAGCGATATTGATTTATTGATTGAACTTGAAGAAAATGATCCATTAGAAAGAGGAGAACAACTTTTGGCTATCTGGGATAAATTAGAAGAATTCTTTCAAAGTAAAGTGGATTTATTAACTCAATCTTCACTAAAAAATCCAATTTTGAAGAAAAATATTGATGCTACAAAAGTTTTAATATATGACGGAAAAAGGCAAGAAGTATCTCTCTGACATACTAATGGCAATTGATCTAATTGAAAACTTTATAGCTGATACTCCAGATTTTAATTCCTATCAAGAAGATTTAAAAACACAAAGTGCAATAGAAAGACAATTAGCAATAATTGGAGCAGCATTAAACAAAATAAAACAGGTTGAATCAGATCTTTCTATTCAACATGATCAGAAAATCATAGGATTTAGAAATCGATTAGTTCATGCATATGACAGCATTGACGATTCGATTGTATGAGTAATTGTAAAAAGACATTTGCTAAAATTAAAAAGAGAAATTCAAAATTTAGTAGGATAACCAAACCGGCTAATTAGGTCGGTTGACGATGGGAAAAAGAAAAACTAAACTAATGATTTTAAATCTTCAACAGGAGGTTAGGATCGGGACAGTTTTCGAGATACAGTTCGCGATCTTCCCTTTTCACCACGCCGGGAAAATCTCCTTTATTTCCCTTTAGATCTTCCATTATCTGAAAATGTAAATGAGGCGCATAATCACCATTTTCATCAAAATCTCCTAATTCGGCAATTTTTTCACCGGCTTTCACTTTTTTTCCGACTTCTAAATTCTCAAGGGATTTTCTGGAAAGGTGTCCGTATAAGGTGAAGAAATCGCGGTCGCCAAAAGTATGCTTCAAAATGATCGTTGGGCCGTAATCTCCAAAATTATCGTTATCCCTGAAGCTATGCACTTCGGCGCGCAGCGGACTTATAATTGCAGTTCCTGGCGGAACCCAGATATCAAGGCCTATGTGAATATTCCTGTTTTGTTCAGGATTATTGAAAAGTCCGCTTCTTTTATACAAATTTCGCACTTCATCATAACCTCCGTAAGCAGCCCGGGCCTGATGGTTCTTCAGATATTCATTTATAAAAACAGAAAAAGCTTCCGAAGAAGCAACCTCAAGTTTAAGCAGTTCCGGATTTTCTTCAGAAAGATCTATCGCGGCGAAATCTTCCTTTTCATATCCTCCAATCACCGGTGTAAATTCCGTTGTAAGGCTGCTCAAAAATTCTGAAAAATTAGACATACATCTGGCTTTTGGTGGCAAATGTAATTCGCAGGCTTTAATTTAGCAATACATCGCTAAAATTTGCCTTTATAGTGATATTGGCATTCCCGTCACGAGATTTATTAAATCCGTTCAGCATCTCATTGTCATAAGATTTTTTGGATTTAAGCTCCATGCTTTTTGGATATTTTATAGAGCTTTGCGTTCCGTTATAGCTAAAGCTGAAAGCCGTATCGGGTACCGATAGTTCAAGATCGCTGTTTTCCAGGCTGATGTTCAGGGTTTCAAATCCCGCCCCGAGGTTATTGATATCCAGTTTACCGAAAGAACCCGAAAGCACGCCGGTTTTCTGAAGTTCATTGATCAAAATATCGCTGGAATTCGAGTCGAGTTTTATACTTACCACCTTATCTATACTACAGTTCTTCACAAATTGGGTGGAAAGAACGCCGTATTCCCATACGCCGATCTTCACCGGGGAATACGCTACTTTTATATTGGTGTTTTTCCCCGAGATCCGATTGGCTGAAAGCCGACTGTGGGAAATGTCGGCTTTCAGATTTTTTACATTGCTGCTGAGTTTTAGTTCACCATGGCGAACGTTCAGGTCTAATTTGGCATCTTTAGGAACTTTAATTCTAATCGTGCGTTTTGATTTCACCTCATCACCGTTGATGATGATCACATTGCTTTCAGAATTGCCGTATTGAGCTTCCATCTGCCTGCCAAATTCCTCACCCCAGGATTCCATTTGTTTTCCGAATTCTTCACCCCAGGCTTCCATATCTTTACCAAACTTTTCACCCCAGGCTTCCATTTTTTTCTCATATTCCTTATCAAATTTTTCAGAATCCTTCTCCATTTTCTCGGCCCATTTCTCCATTTTCTTCTCGAAATCCTTACCGAATTTCTTTTCAAAATTAGCTTCCCATTTTTCAAGGTATTTATCGCCGTCTTTTTTATAGGCTTCATAATCGAACTTCATATCCTTCATTTTTTCGGCGAATTCAGGTGGCAATGGGTTCTCCGAAATATTGGCCAATAGCGGACCAAGATTATTCATAAGAGGCTCCAAAATCCCGGGAAGTTGTGATAAGGGTTCCTTTAAACCGCTCATATCCATATCGGGGAGCGGCATATTCATGCTCCCGTATAAACCTCCGCCAGATTCTATTTTTACACTTGAATCTGAGCCTGAAGTTTTCAGTTCCCAGGCATCCAGCATCTTTTGGATCTCTTCTTTAGAAGCGTTCTTTCCTTCGAGTGTGGCTTCGATTTGAACCTGGCTCTTATCCCAGTTTTCAATGATCACATTGGTATGCCGGGAATCAATACTGACGCTAACATCGGGACTGGTATTATACGTCTTACTTAGTTTTTTGGTCTGGGCATAGCCTCCCGCAGTGATGAACAGCAGGAAAACCAGCGCCAGATTAAGCTTGATAATTTTCATATTTCTCGTTTTTTGATTGTTTTAATTCATTTAATTTACTCTTCAGTTTCTTTAAAAGATCCAGTCTTAACTGAAGGTTTGAGATCATCGCCTCGACCGTCTCCTCGTTGATACCGGATTGCTGAATTTCATTATTGAGTTTTTTATACTCTTCATCCAGCGTTTCCAGTTTGTTCATAAATGCATCTATAAGTTCTTTATTCTCGGGAGTCACATCCAGTTTGGCCAGCTGAATGTTTACACTCGCCATATAATAATCTTCTATTTTTTTAAACTGTGGTGAATCATCACTCAGTTTATATTGTTTGTCTGGAGCAGCTTTTTCAGCTTCCTTTTTTACAGGCGTATCAGCGATTTGATTCCCGGGTTGTGTCGGTTGCGGATTATTATTCAGAAAATAAAATCCAACTCCCAGGGCCACAACCAGCACGGCAGCGATCTTCAGGAACTGATAATAAGAGGCTTTCTTTTTCTGCTGTGGAAAAGCCTCATCCAGCCGGGCCTCAAATCTTTTTTGATGGCCTTTATTAAGCTTCTCACCGTCTCTGAGTTCCTGGTTACGGAACATTTCTCTAATATCCTGTCCCATTTCTTAAAGTTTTTAGTTCGTCTTGCAATTTCTTTTTTCCTCTGTGTACCAGGGTGCGCGAGGCCACCTGGGTGATATTCAGTATTTCTCCAATTTCTTCATGATCATAACCTTCGATTAAATAAAGCATCAGCGGATATTTATATTTTTCGGGCAAATTCTCGATCTTGCATTTCACCTCATCAACTCCAATTCCTTCATCTACCTGCCAGTCTTCCTGTTCGTCTACCGTTCCCAGAACCTGTTCATTGATCGAAATCAGTTCCAGTTTCTTTGCTTTCAGCTTATCCCGGCATTTATTGATCACAATCCGTTTCAGCCATGCCCCGAAGCTAACTTCTCCGTTAAACTGATGCAGCTTCTGAAAAGCTTTTATAAAGGCTTCCTGCATGGCATCTTCGGCTTCCATCGTATCGTTCATAAATCGCAGCGCCACATAATACATGCCTTCGCAATACTTATTGTAGAGCTTCAACTGTGCCCGCCGGTCGTTTTCCCTACAAGCTTCTATTAGCTTATGCTGTATCAACTTTATTTAACTTTTGATGGGTTAGTTCACTTTAAAGACGAGCTAAAAAATCCCGCGTTGCAAAATTTCCCAATTTTTTTTAAGATTCTTCGTATATTTTTCAAAAAGACAGAATTATAATACCTTTTGAAAAGATCTGATTCCTAAATTTTACTGAAAATGGGTAAAACAATATGGCGAATACTGAAAATACTTCTTGCGGCAGTTGTCTTTGCCCTTATTGCCATCTTCATTTTGCGCTACAGTACGAAATTGCATAGCCCGGAAGAAATTTCTACCTATGAAAGTGGCGATTTAAAGCTGAAAGTGTTCTATAATCGCCCCTATAAAAAAGGCCGGGAAATATTTGGCAATCTTGTTCCATACGGAGAAGTTTGGCGCACCGGTGCCAATGAAGCCACGACTTTTAAAACGAATAAAGATATTCTGATAGATGGCACTTTACTGGAAGCCGGAAAATATACCTTATGGACCATTCCCGGCGAAGAAAGCTGGAAGGTGATCTTTAATTCGAAAATGTATCCCTGGGGAACCAATTTTAACCGGAAAGCTTTCCGAAATGCAAAATACGATGCTTTGGTTTTGGAAAAACCTGTAGAAAAGCTGGAGAAACCTCTGGAACAATTCACCATCACCTTTGAAGAAGCGGGAGAATTTGTATATCTGAATCTGGAATGGGATGACACCAAAGTCTCGGTTCCCATAAAACCCGTTAGCGAACCATCTTATTGATCGCTATTAACTCCTGAAAAAAAACTTTTTTGTAAGTGTAGTACTGCACCAGCGTTAAAAATTTTTGAAGCCTTGGAGAAAATTTAGCTGGGAGTGGTACGATTCTAATTTTGCTTTACAAAATTAGATACACCTGTCAAAAAAGAGTCCTTTTCCTGGCTACCGGCAAGCAGGTTTGGTTCATTTTTTGGACAAGCAAAAAATGAACGATCAAAAATAAAATTGAGCATTGGAGATAAAAAGAAAATGAAATTCCTATTAATTTGTTTCAGGAGAAGACCCTGAATCAAGTTCAGGGTGACGCATCTACAATTCTATTTTTTTCTTCTATAAAAGAAATTATTCCTCAATCAGCAAATTAAGAGTAACATCAATATTATCACGTGTGGCTCTGGAATAAGGACAAATTTCATGAGCTTCATTTACCAATTGTTCTCCCATTTTCACCTCAACTCCGGGCAAAAAAGAATCCAGGATCACGGCCAGCTGCAAATTCCCTTTGTCGGTTTTGCCTATTTTAACAGTAGCAGTGACGCTGAAATCTCCTAATTTCACTTCGTGCTTGTCGGCTACTTCTTCAAGTGCACTTCCGAAACAGGCCGAATAAGCGGCTCCGAAGAGTTGTTCGGCATTGGTATTATTTCCGCCTTTTCCCCCAAGTCCTTCCGGCAGGCTTAAAGATAGATTCAGGACACCGTCTTCACTTTTTACCCTACCTTTTCTTCCGCCGGTGGTGGTCACCTTCGTTTTATATAATGTTTTCATCTGTTGAATTAATTTAAGTAATTTAGGTTTTCTCAATATACCATGCATTAGAGGATGCTTCATAACGGGAATTCTTAAATTTGTCTTAAAACCATACTGTCTTGAACAAAAAGGAAGGAAAATCAGCCTTAAATGAATCGAAAAACAAACCTGAAGCCCGCAATATTAGTAATGCATCGGCGCAAAGGATCAGGAGTTTCCGAAAAAAAAAATTTAGCGCAGACGAACTGGTAGAGCAATTGCTCCAGGGCAATAAAACTGCGTTAGGCCGAGCGATCACCCTTATTGAAAGCAATCAAAAAAAACATCAGCAACAGGCAAACATCATTCTTGAAAAAGCCTTGCCTTTTTCTCAAAAATCAATCAGAATAGGAATTACAGGTGTACCGGGGGTAGGAAAAAGTACTTTTATTGAAAGCTTTGGTAGTTTTCTGATCTCAAAGGGCAAAAAAGTGGCGGTGCTGGCAGTAGATCCCAGTAGTTCTGTATCCCACGGAAGTATTTTAGGAGATAAAACCCGGATGGAAAACCTGGTAAAGGAACCAGATGCCTTTATTCGACCTTCTCCCAGTGGCGATTCCCTTGGAGGTGTGGCCAGAAAAACCCGTGAAAGTATTGTTCTCTGCGAGGCCGCAGGTTTCGATGTTATTCTAATTGAAACCGTAGGAGTTGGACAAAGCGAGACCACTGTACACAGCATGACCGACTTTTTTCTTTTGTTGAAACTCTCCGGTGCCGGCGATGAACTTCAAGGTATCAAAAGAGGAATTGTTGAAATGGCAGATGCCATTGTCATTAACAAAGCCGATGGAGAAAATTTAAAGGCCGCACGCGACGCAAAACTTGAATTCAGCCGGGCACTTCAACTTTATCCCGCCAAAGAAAGCGGCTGGAAACCTTCAGTGAAACTCTGCAGCGCACTTCTTAATGAAGGAATTGAAGATATCTGGAAAATGATTTCTGATTTTAGGAAAGAGGTGGAAGAGAATAAATTTTTCTTCAAAAACAGGCAGGAACAGAACAAATTCTGGATGTATCAAACCATCAACGATTACCTGAAAAACCGGTTTTATGAAAATGAAACTGTAAAAAAAGCCTTAAAAGAACAGCTTAAACTTATCGAAGAGAATAAAACCACAGCCTTCGCCGCAGCAAAATATCTTTTAAGCCTTACCTGAATTCTCTTTTGCCTTTCTCAATTTCTCATAGATCTTCAGCCAGAGCTGATAGAAAAGGAATCCTAAAATTACCCCGAAGAACCATCCGGTGAGTACGTCGCCGGGATAATGCACCCCGAGATAAATTCGGCTGTACGATACCAGTATTGCCCAAAAAATAAGGATTAGATAAAGGTTCCTATAAAAGCTTTTGAAAATCAGACTTAAAAATACCGCTACTCCCATCGAATTTGCCGAATGTGCCGAAAAGAACCCATAACGACCGCAGCGCTCGGCAACGAACCTTGCGAATTCCATCACTCCTTCCTGCCGGCATGGTCGCGGCCGTTCAAAAGTATGTTTGAAAAAATTGGCAAGTTGATCGGTAGCTGTAATAAGTAAGGCGACCACCAGCATAGTGATGAGAGTAGATCTCCAACCGAGTTTTTTAAATAAAAGGTACAACAAAACCGCATAGAATGGGATCGCCATCCATTTATCGCTAAGTGCGACCCACAACCAGTCCCAGCGTTCTGAGCCAAGATTGTTGAAATACAGGAACAACTCCCTGTCCAGTGCAGCCAGTTTTTCCATTATTCCTCTTCGTAGCGGCTCACCTCACGGTCGTAGAATTCATTAGCCTGGGTGATAAGATTTTCGGCTTCACTGAAAAGTTCATCCTCATCAGATTTGTCAAAATCTTCCAGCCATTCCACCTCATCATTCTCAAGGTTGATAATAAACCGGGGAAATTCGGTATGAATTACAAAAATGGAATTGGGAAAATCGGTATTATCGCCCAGGATAAATTTAGGAAGCTCCATATTTTACAGTTCTTTCTTTTGAATGAATTAATTTTTTGCTCAGATAATTAAATCTAAAATACAACAATAAAGCGGAAGAAGTGAGTCCGGCCAGCAATCCCAGCCAGATACCCATACTTCCCAGCCTTTCAGCCTGCCCGAAATAAAAACTCACGGGAAAGCCTATGATCCAGTAAGCGATAAAACAGATCACCGTGGGTATTTTCACATCCTGAAGCCCTCTTAAAGCTCCTAAAATCACCACCTGCATTCCATCGCTTAATTGAAAAAGCGAGGCAATTACCAGTAATTGTGCAGCGAGCATAATCACCTCGGCATTATCTATATAAAAAGTTGGTAAAAGGTCTTTTAGGACAATAAAAAGAATAGCAAAGATAGCTTCAATAAGAAAAACCAGTAAGAAAATTGAAAATC
The DNA here is from genome assembly GCF_003024155.1 of Christiangramia fulva. Taxonomy (NCBI): domain Bacteria; kingdom Pseudomonadati; phylum Bacteroidota; class Flavobacteriia; order Flavobacteriales; family Flavobacteriaceae; genus Christiangramia; species Christiangramia fulva. The sequence goes on along the minus strand of NZ_CP028136.1, from coordinate 2,453,151 downwards.
CAATTCTCCGCAACTCCCTGTATCGTTTAAGTCCTACCTGGTTTCCCACTCGTATTGTCGCTGTAACACCAAGGCCCACTGCTATCATAAACGTCATGGAAGCAAGATTGAGAGCGATTTGGTTGGCTGCCTGCGGATTGGTTCCAAGGTTTCCGGCCAGGAAAATGGTTGCCGTGAATATTGCTACTTCAAAAAGCATCTGTAAAGCTGTGGGCAATCCTAAAGATAAAATCCTTTTAAAAATGTCAAGTTTGATCATTTCCTTTTTTGACCACTTGAAATATTCTGAGAATTTTGTTTTCCTTCTCAGGATTTCCCAAATAAACCAGAGCATAAAGAACCTTGAAATTAAAGTTCCTATCGCCGCTCCCTCCAACTCAAGCCTCGGAAATATCCATATCCCATAAATGAGCAAGTAATTAAACAGAATATTTACCACATTGGCTATAAGAGTAGCATACATGGCATAGCGCGTTTGTGAAAGTCCGTCGGCAAATTGTTTGAAGGCCTGGAACATCATCAACGGGATCATGGAAAGAGCCACTATATTCAAATACGGAATAGCGAGTGTTACCACTTCGGGTGGTTGATCTAAATAATAAAGGAGAGGTTTAGCGATAAGCAGCAGGATAAACAGAAAAATTCCATTTATGGTTGACAGAATAACACCATGATGAAAATAACTTCGGCCACCTAACAGGTCCTCAGCACCATCGGCTTCAGCAATTAAAGGAGTAATGGCAAAAGAGAAACCTATTCCCAAAGACATGGCAATAAAAATCATCGCATTGCCCAAAGAAACTGCGGCAAGCGGTGCCGCCCCAAGCTGTCCCACCATAATATTATCGGCGAGACCCACCATGACATGCCCCAGCTGCCCGAGCATGACAGGGTATGCGATTTGAAGATTTCTACCGAATTCTTTGGTATAGGATGTTAACTCCAAAACAAGGATTTAATCCGCAAAGGTAGGGCCTTTTATATTTCCCGAAAAAGAGAAATTAAGATCTGTTACTGACTTGAAGCAGAGTCTGCTTTGTGACTATTATCGAATCCGTATTTATCTACAAGGTACATTAAAGATGCCATCGTAGCCGCACCGAGTTCCAATTCCCGTTTGCTAACCTTATCGAAAGTATCTATAGCGGTATGATGATAATCAAAATAACGCTGTGAATCTGGTTTTAAACCGGCAAGAACTGTATTGCCACCTTTCAGAGGACCAATATCGGCTCCCGATTCACCTCTCTCAAAATAATGGATCAAGTAAGGTTCAAAAAGTGGTTTCCAGGATTGGATCTTTTCAAATTGAGCATCATTAGCCTCAAATCCGAATCCTCTTGGGGTAAATCCGCCGGAGTCACTTTCCAGGGCAAAAACATGATTTTCTCCTTTTTCTTTTGCGACTTCGGCATATTTCTTTCCACCGCGAAGACCATTTTCTTCATTCATAAAAAGAACAACACGAATGGTATTTTTAGGTTTATACCCGGTTTCTTTGAACAACCTCAACACTTCCATAGATTGTACTACTCCGGCTCCGTCATCATGCGAACCGTCGCCAAGATCCCAGGAATCCAGGTGCCCGCCAACGACCATAATCTTTTCGGGATGTTCGCTTCCGGTAATTTCGCCGATCACATTATAAGATTGAACATCATCGAGTTGTTTGCAGTTGAGTTTAAAATAAAGTTCCAGGTCTTTCTGAATTTTCAACAATCCGCTAAGATATTCAACATCATTAGTAGAGATCGCGGCAGCGGGTATTCTTTCACTTTTTGGAAGATCACCATAACTCATATTTCCGGCATGCGGATAATCATCAAGGCGAAGGTTCATAGAACGAACGATCACTCCCACAGCTCCATATTTTGCTGCTTCTTTGGCTCCGTCATGACGCTGATCTACCGCTCCGCCATAAGCTTCAAAGGTATTGATCAGGTCGGCACGCATGGGACGATTGAAAAAAACGATCTTTCCTTCAATATTTTTACGGCCATATTCAGCCAGGTCTTCAATTCCCTGTACTTCAATAACTTTAGCCCTGGTACCTCCCTGAGGGGTCGCAACTGATCCTCCAAGAGCTGTGATATTAATATTTCTGGTAGAACCGGGCCCGGTTTGAATATAACCGAATTCCCTTTCCCCACGCACCCATTTTGGTACCATAACCGGTTGCAACCAGACTTTATCCAAACCGAGTTTTTCAAGCTCGCTTTTTGTATATTCCACTGCCTGTTGGGCTTCGTAAGAACCTGAAAGCCTGCCGCCAATTTCATTGGAAAGATAATCCAGCCAATCATAGCTTTTGCCATGCAGCAGGGACATATCATAAAAATTACGAATATTAAGGGAATCTTTATCGCTTTGATCCTGTGCAACCACAGAAAAACTCAGAAACAATAGTATTAGAAGAGATTTAAAAGATTTCATAAATATAATTTGAGGCGCTAAAATAATTTTAAAACTTATAATTTTTAATAGAATTCAGCCAAAAACTATTCCTTTTTTAGTTGTTCACGATATTCATCCATATTTTTTTTCACTTCGGGAGACGGTGGCGGTTCTTTCACATCTTCATAGTTTGTTAACTCTTCAAGTAGAATCTTTGCAACAAGGTATCTTGCCGAAGGTTTACTATCGGCCGGAATTATGTACCAGGGAGCCTTTTCAGTAGATGTATTATTAATCGCTTCCTGGTAAGAAAGCTGGTATTGGCTCCAAATCTTTCGTTCTTTAAGATCGCCGGGGGAAAATTTCCAGATTTTATTGGGTTTATCCAGCCTTCTTAGCAGGCGGTGTTTTTGTTCCTCTTTTGAAAGGTGAAGAAAAAATTTGAAAATGATGGTTCCATTTTCAGAAATATGCCTTTCAAAATCCCTGATTTCTCGGAACCTGGTCTGCCAGAAATTTTCATCTATATCTTTTATCGAATTCACATGCGGAAGATTTTCATTCAAGATATATTCGGGATGAACTCTTGTGACCAGAACATTTTCGTAATGGGTTCTGTTAAAAACTCCGAATTTTCCCCTTTCCGGCAATGCGACGTAATGCCGCCAGAGATAATCATGGCGCAGCTCGTTAGTTGAAGGCGATTTAAAGCTATGCACCACCACTCCCCGGCTGTTGAAATCTTTGAAAACTTCCCTAATAAGGCTGTCTTTTCCGGAAGTATCCATTCCCTGAAGACAGATCAATACTGAATATTTCCCGTGGGCATACAGCTTATCCTGCCATTCCCCAAGATCCTTCCTGATCTTCTCCAATTCTTTTATAATATTTTTTTCTGAAGTATTCAGGTCTAAATAGGTTTCAGTTTTTGAAAGTCTGATATCCTCAACAACCCGAAATTTTGAATGGTCTATACTGCGCATGATGCTATTCTTTTGATATTATATACGATTTATTCAGATTTAAATTTTTTATCTTCGCAACAAAGAAATTTACCTTGAACGAAGAAGAAAAACAAGATATTATAGAGAAGGTTACTGTCCTGCTAAAGGAAATTCCTTCTTCCCTGGATGTGGTTCAAAAAGGTGGAAACCGTGATAAGCGATTTCGCTATCTCGCCAGGCATATGGTGGAAAAGGGCATTGAAAAAGATGCGCTAATCGTTTCCGAAAACGGCAAAGGCATCGCCATTCTTTTTAAAACCAGCAAGAAAGATAACAATATTTGGAAAGATCTATGGGCTCAACTGGGTCTTGTCTTAAATGTCACAGGTATAAAAAATGCTTACCAGATCATCAAAACCCAAAAGTATATTGAGAAACAACGGCCTCAGGAAGGAGAATATCTTTACTGCTGGTTCTGGGGAATACTTAAAGACTCCAGGGGTGCTGATACGCAGGTGGGAAAAGAAATGAAAGACGAATTTTATCGCAGAGCCAAAGAATATAATCTTCCCTTATATGCCGAAACAAGAATGCGAAAGAATTCGCTGGTTTATCAAAAATTCGGATTTGAGCTATTCCATGAATGGGCACATCCCAGTGGCGACACCATGTATTTTTTAAGATACGACCCGCCGAAGGAATAAGTTTAGCTTTGTTGAAAAATCCATTTAAACTCATAGCGTTTTTCTCCCATAACCTCGTAGCGTTTAAAGCGTGGTGAGATCAATACGGTAATACCTCCCAAAACCGCCGGTTTTAAGAATCCACCAAAAGAAGGAAAAATCAGAAATGTGATCCAGTATAAGATCAGGTAAATCGCACAAAAAATTAGGAAACTCACCAGGGAATTGAGCACTCGCAAATTCATATTCCTGTTTTAAAATCGACTTCCAAAAAGTTTTACATCCTCATCAGAGATTTCCTTACCGCCGAGGATAATAAGGCGCTCGATGACATTGCGCAGTTCTCTGACATTTCCCCGCCATTCATTCTCTTTTAAAACCTGTATGGCCTCTTCACTGAATTCCTTTTTATTGGTCCCCTGTTCTTTGGCTATTTTTTCACTAAAGTGCTCCACCAGCAGCGGGATATCTTCCTTGCGATCTTTTAGAGGTGGCACCTCGATCAAAATTACTGCAAGGCGGTGATAAAGATCTTCTCTGAAATTGTTCTCTTCGATCTCTTTTTTCAAATCTTTATTGGTCGCCGCGATGACTCTTACATCTATCTTAATATCTTTATCACTTCCAACTCTTGAAATTTTGTTTTCCTGCAGTGCCCTTAAAACTTTGGCCTGGGCCGAAAGGCTCATGTCCCCTATTTCATCTAAAAAGATGGTTCCTTTATTCGCGGCTTCAAATTTCCCGGCACGATCTTTATTTGCAGATGTAAAAGCTCCTTTTACATGGCCAAAAAGTTCACTTTCGATAAGTTCTGAAGGGATCGCTGCGCAATTTACTTCGATAAGCGGACCTTTGGAACGGTCACTTTTCTCATGTAACCAATGGGCTACCAGCTCTTTCCCTGTCCCATTGGGGCCGGTGATAAGTACCCGGGCGTCAGTATGCGCCACTTTCTCGATCATTTCCTTTATATTCTTTATGGCCTCAGACTCCCCGATCATTTGGTAATCTTTACTTACCTTTTTCTTAAGTCTTGTATTTTCTGCAACCAGTTCCTTACGATCCAGGGCGTTTCGCACAGTATTCAGTAACCGGTTAAGATCTGGTGGTTTTGAGATATAATCAAAAGCTCCCATTTTCATGGTCTGCACAGCTGTATCCAGATCGCCGTGGCCTGAGATCATCACCACGGGTACTTCGGGCTTTATTTTCTTTATCGCTTCCAGCACCTCAACGCCATCCATTTTTGGCATTTTGATGTCACATAAAACCAGGTCAAAATCTTCGTTTTTAATCTTTTCCATTCCGGCAAGACCGTCTTCAGCTTCGGTTACTTCATACTCCTTGCTTTCTTCAGAAAGTATCTTGTTCAATACTCTCCTAATGGATGCTTCGTCTTCTATCAATAATATTTTTGCCATCAGAATATAGAAAATTTAAGTCCGCTACGGGCATAGATTGAATTCTTATCATTAATAGTATATATACTATTTTTTTTGTTATCCCTGAAACGAATGTCGTTCAAAATTGTGTTACCGGCATACAGATAAAATTTTAAATGATCGGTAAAGCTGTGTTCATAGCCTACCCCGCTCAATAAGACCGTCATGGAGATGCTTCTCGCAATCTTATCACTTCCCGGTCTAAGCGGTGCCACGTTAAAATCTTCCTGTATGTTCGCAAAGAATCCGTCAAGCGTTACAAAAGCTTCGACCGCATTCTTTTCATTAAAATAATATTTTAAATTAGATTTAGGCGAACCTGCCATGTAAGACCAGTTCTTATTCCATCGCCTGTAATAATTTATTATTGGAAGCGGAAAAGGAAAACCTGTGGTGGTAGAATACCTCAACCCGAGAATAAGCCGTGTGGGTTTATAATATCTTTCATCTTCTTTTATCTTCACGAAGATCAGTGCTCCTGTATAGATAAAATCGTCATTGATGGCTTTGTCAAGGGTAAAGTTGGAAGCAATCTTTACTCCTCCTTCTGCTCCGAAACGCCAGAATTCATTCATCTGAAAGGTATATCCCAGGCTAAAAGTAAAAGACTGAAACCGGTCAAGATCATAAGTTTGAAAAGCCGCCGGATCTTCATATTCAAAATTTACATTTCTGTACTCCAGGCCCGGCATAAGATAAGTGCCTTCCTTTAACTCGATAGGAAAAGCTATAGAGGTACGAAACCTTCTGAAGGAATTATCAGAAGAAGATTGGGGAAAATACGTGTATTCAAGCCTCGCCAGATCGGTATTTTGTCCCTTTGCCGTTAAGAAAACACAAAAAATTGCACAAACCATTAAAAATTTACTCCCTTTCATCATCATTTTCATTTTTCATCCCCCGGGGATAAAACATATGTACATCCCTTTGTGGAAATGGAATAGTTACATCATTAAGTTTGAATTTATGATTGATCTTAAATCGTAGCTCACTTTTCACTTTTGGATCAACAAAGCTGTCAGATTCATAAAAATGTAAAGCAAAAAGTAAAGCTGAATCACCAAAATCTTCAAATAAAACAAAAGGTTCAGGTTTTTTGAGAATTCCTTTTTGTTCACGTGCACACTCCAGCAGAATTTCCCGTATCTTCTCCACATCACTTCCGTAAGCCACTCCTACCCTGACACTCTCCCTTGTAGTTTTATGGTTTTGGGTATAATTATATACCGTATCGCTAATGAATTTATGATTTGGAATGATCATCACCTTATCATCCCGCGTAAGAGCCCTGGTGGTACGCAGTTTTATTTCGAAAACCCGAGCCACCCGACCTTCGATTTCGATAATATCGCCTACCAGCAATGATTTATCTAAAATAATAAAAACCCCTCCTATCACATCCTGAAATAACTCCTGCAATGCCAGACCAATACCCACAAAAAGCGCTGCCGATGCCGTTAAAAGAATGGTCACATCAATTCCGGCAGAACTTAAGGTTATAAGAATTACCGCAACATATACAAAGTATTTGATGAACTTGAAGACGCTAATAAACTTCATCCGGTCTTCTTCCATTAATTTGGAAGTTATAAATGAACGAATGAGCCTTAACAGCAGACTTGTTAAAATGAAGGCAAGAATGACAATAATGATAAGCCCTACAGAAATGGTGACCTCATCGCCATTTCCAGTATAGGTGTAACCAAATTCCCAGAACTGCTTAATGCTGCCCCAGATATCGTCATGAATGACTTCGGTTACCTTTTCTTTTGCCGTTTGATCCTGCATTGCTAATATTTAAGCCATTTGTAGATCTCTTTATAAGTTGGTTTTTTGCCATACATCAGGATCCCGACCCTGTAAATTTTAGCCGAAAGCCACAATACGCCAAAATTGGTAGCGATTAGAAGCAATATCGATATTAAGATCTCATACCATGGTACTCCAAAAGGAATTCTCATTAACATTACAATAGGTGAAGTTAAAGGAATCATTGAAAATATGGTTGAGACCGTTCCATGCGGATTTTCGACAACCGAAAAGAAGCCAACATAAATTCCCAAAATCAGGGGAATAATAATTGGAAACATGAATTGCTGGGTATCGGTTTCACTATCTACTGCCGCACCTATTGCAGCGTAAATTGAGCTGTAAAGAAAATAACCGCCAATAAAATAAATTATAAAGAAACTCAGAAGACTGGCGTAAGGCAATTTCAGAATATCGACCATCATTTGCTGCAATTCAGGCTTTGCCATATCGTTCACTGCCGCGGTAGCCGGCATTTGAGCAGCCATGGGGTCTATTCCCAGGAAGGAAGAAATTCCTACAAGCAAAAAGAAACCCAAAACGATCCATATAGTAAACTGGGTAACTCCCGCAAGGGAAGTTCCAAGTACTTTTCCCAGTAAAAGCTGAAAAGGTTTGACCGAAGAGACGATAATTTCAATAATACGATTGGTTTTTTCCTCGATAACACTTCGCATCACCATATTGCCATAAATGATAATGAACATCATTAGCAGGTAACCTGCGGCTCCGCCAAAGAACATCTTGATGTAATTCGACATTTTAGAACTACGCTGCCCCGAAAAATTCTGGATATCCAAACTCACATGCTCCCGTGCCTTATCTATTTGTGAAACATCAATACCCTTGCTGATAAGTTGTTCGCGCGTTAATTTATCAGAAATGGTCTTCTCAATATTTTCAACTGTTCCGAAACCCGGAGTTTCTTTTCCGTAAAATTCCACTTCGACAGGAGAATTACTGTTTCCGGTATTTTTAGCTATCTGAATGAGTCCGAAATATTCGTTATCAAGTACCGTTTGCCTTGCTTCTTCCAGGCTTTTATCTGAAAAATCCAGATACTGCACCTGCTCCTTGTCTTTAAATTCTGAAGTAAACATGCCGGTCTCGTCATGAATGGCAATGATCTTTTGTTCGGTGCTGTTCAACATGCTCAAATAAGCGATGAGCAGGATCATTCCCACGAAGATCATCGGGCTCAAAAAGGTCATGATGATAAAGGTTTTGTTCCTTACCCTTGCCAGGTATTCCCTTTGGATGATTAAGCGGAGATTACGCATTTTGAGTGACGGTTTTAATGAAAATATCGTTGACTGACGGGATAACTTCCACAAAATGGTTGATTTTAGCCCGGCTGAGCAAAAACTGGATCAACTCATTGGAAGATTCATTTTCTTTTAATTTGATGCTGAGTTTAAGATCTTCATTGATGCTTTTGAACTTTGCCGGCCCCACCTCAAATCTCGATTCCAATTCGGCTTTTAGAGTGGCTTCATCAATGGCATGAAGCCCCACTTCAAAAGTATTTGATTTATACTTTTTCTTGATCTCTGAGACTTTTCCGTCTAAAAGTTTATTCGATTTATGGATCAGCGCCATATAATCGCAAAGTTCCTCCACGCTTTCCATTCGATGGGTCGAAAACAGAATAGTGGCACCTTCTTGCTTTAACTGAAGGATCTCGTCCCTGATAATATTGGCATTTACAGGATCAAATCCGCTGAAAGGTTCATCAAAGATCAACAATTTGGGCCTGTGAAGGACGGTAATGACAAATTGTACTTTCTGAGCCATCCCTTTTGAAAGTTCCTGGATTTTTTTGTCCCACCAGCCTTCGATCCCCAGTTTTCCAAACCAGTACTTCAGCCTTTCCTGGGCATCAGCTTTGCTCAGGCCTTTTAACCGTGCGAGGTACATGGCCTGTTCGCCAACTTTCATAGATTTGTACAAGCCCCGTTCTTCGGGCAAATATCCAATTAATTGAACATCATCAGGATGTAAAGGCCTGCCATCAAAAATAACCTTGCCTTCATCGGGCATGGTTATTTGATTGATTATACGCAGAAGAGTAGTTTTTCCCGCGCCATTGGGACCTAATAATCCGAATATACTTTCTTTAGGAATATTGATTGAAACGTTGTTGAGTGCAGTGAAATTTCCGAAGCGTTTATAGATATTTTCTGCAACCAAAAGATTTTCCATATAGCTTTTTATAGGAGAGTTAAATATATATAAAACCTTATAGAGTACGCGGCGATTAAGAAGAAATTATAATTTAAGCAGTACTCCAAAAAACAAAACCCACCCTTAAAATTAATTAAGGATGGGAAAAAAATTGCTATGAAAAAGAAAAATTATCACTAAAAGACTTAGTGATAATCAAATATATAAATTTTTTCTTAAAATCGAACTTTTAAGAAAACATATCTTTAACTTTTTCAAAGAATGATTTGTCGCTTTTTTCGGGATTTGGAATAAAATTCTCGTCATTGGCCATTTTCTCAAAAAATTCCTTTTGTTCCCGGTTCAGCGTTTTTGGCGTCCATACATTTACGTGCACCAGAAGGTCTCCTTTTCCATAACCATTTATACTCGAAATTCCTTTTCCGCGAAGGCGAAGGATCTTACCAGATTGTACTCCTTCCTCAATTTTAATACGCACTTTGCCGGTAACCGTGTCAATTTCTTTTGAAGTACCCAAAGCAGCTTCTGAAAAACTTATATAAAGGTCATAATGGAGGTTATCCCCTTCCCTTTGCAGCGTTTCATGTTCTTTTTCTTCAATAGCTACCAGCAAATCACCGGGAATACCGTTTCCGGGCGCATCATTACCTTTTCCTGAAACTTTCAGCTGCATCCCGTCTTCTACACCGGCAGGAATTTTAATCGAAACTGTTTCCTCTTTGGTTACCAAACCGTGGACATCGGCATTATCGGGTTTCTGATCGATAATTTGACCGGATCCCTGGCAGGTACCACAAGGGGAAGCCGTTTGCATTCTGCCCAAAATAGTATTTGTCACGCGGGTAACCTGGCCGGTTCCCTTACAGGTTGGGCAGGTTTTATAGGTAGTTCCGGGTGCGGTAACTTTTCTTTTTACCTTAATTTTCTTTTCACAGCCGTTGGCGATCTCTTCAAGATTCAAACTTACGCGAATGCGAAGGTTGCTTCCTTTGGTGCGTCTTTGGCCACCGCCAAATCCGCCGCCAAAACCTGAAAAGCCGCCGCCAAATCCGCCGCCGAAAATATCTCCAAACTGGCTGAAAATATCTTCCATATTCATTCCGCCGCCGCCAAATCCGCCGCCATCAAAGGCCTGATGGCCAAAACGGTCATATTTGGCGCGCTTCTGCTCATTTCCCAGCACCTCATAAGCCTCGGCAGATTTCTTGAACATTTCCTCTGCCTTTGCATCACCCGGATTCTTATCAGGGTGATATTTGAGGGCCATCTTTCGGTACGCCTTCTTTATCTCTGCTGCTGAAGCATTCTTACTAACTCCTAATATTTCGTAATAATCTTCTTTCATGTCGGGATTTTAGGTTGATGGTTGTTACTGTCCTGTGACTACTTTCGGATAGCGAATGATCCTTTCTCCCAGCTTGTACCCGGGTTCCACAACATCAACTATTTTGCCTTTCAAATCGTCTGAAGGAGCAGGGATTTGTGTGATTGCTTCATGCTTTTCAGCATCAAAACTATCACCTTTCTCCACTTCTACTCTTTCAAGACCTTTAGCGCGAAGTGTTTCTTTAAGTTTATTGTGAATGAGTTCTACACCTTTCATAAGATTTTCATCTCCAGATTTTTTAAGCTCATTCATCGCCCTGTCAAAATCATCTAAAACCGGCAGCATGGCAGTCATTACTTCCTGATTGGCAGTTTTGAACAGGTCGAGCCTTTCTTTGGCAGTTCTTCTTTTGTAATTCTCGAATTCAGCAAAAAGTCTTAAGAATTTATCTTTTTCTTTCTGAAGATCCTCTTTGAGACGCTCTTCTTCAGAGAATTCCCCTTCCGAAGTTTCGTTCTCTTCCACATTAGATTCTTCAGATTCCTCAACTTCGTCGATAGCATGATCGATGGCTTCTTCTACCTGATCTTTGATCTCTTCTTTATCTTTTTGAGCTTTTTCTTTTTTACTCATTAGCTTTCTTAATTTTTCTTTCATTCCCATTTGGTCAAAATCATTGCCAATTATCTGAAAAATGTCAAAATGTCACAAGCAGATCAGCCTTTACTTTTAAGAAAGCTGCTATTTTTTATCAAACTATCCGGAAATTGCGTAAAAAGGTTTCAGGTAAGATCGGCGAGAGCGCGGGAAAGGTTCTTAAACTGAAAATTATACCCGAGGCTCTGGATTTTTTCAGAACTCACTAACTGACTCGAAAGTACAATTTCTGACATCTCTCCCAACAAGCCTTTCAAAACAAACGAAGGAACATTTGGCAGCCAAATCTTTTTTCCCATTTGCTGCGCCAGTTCTTTGGTAAGTTCTTTATTATTTACAGGATTTGGAGCCACCGCATTAAAAATTCCGCTGAGTTCATTTTCTATGGCAAAAAGAAAAATTTGCCCAAGATCTTCAATATGGATCCATGACTGCCACTGTTTTCCGCTTCCCAGGGGAGCGCCCAAATTTATAGAAACAGGCTTTTTTATTTTGGTAAGCATGCCTCCATCTTCGGCCAGAACAAGGCCTATACGAATCTTAGCCACATCAAGGCCTACTTTTTCAAATTCATCAGCCGCGGCTTCCCATTTTGTTACGACTTCTCCCACGAAGGTATCAGATGCGTGGGGGAAATCTTCGTGATATAATTTCTGAAGGGAACTCGGATAATACCCAATGGCGCTGGCCGAAATAAAATTCCCGACCTGATGGGAATTTTCCTTAAGTGTCTTTAGCAGAAGAGCCGCAGTTTCGGTACGGCTTTTAACGATCTTTCTCTTGTAAGAAGGTGACCAGGGCTCAGCGATACTGGCTCCGGCCAGGTGAATAATTGTTTTAACGCCTTCCAGACAGCCGGCTTCGATCTCGCCACTTTGAGGGTCCCAGTAAAATCCTTTATATTTTTCGTCTTTTGAAATTTTTGATTTACTTGTGGTAAGGTAATTTACATTTATTCCTTTTTCATGGCATAACCTCGTGAGCTCTGAACCTATCATTCCTGTTGCACCCGTAATTAATACCCGCATTTTTCTTTTCAATATACGATAGAGAATCGGCTTCCTGTAATTTTTATTAGTCGTTTAACGGCTTCAAGCTTAATTTTTAACAGCCCTTAACATTTCTCGCTTTCCGGGAGGGCCGGGAAGCTTTGCCACAACAAAACCACAGGCGATCAAGGCTCTCCGAACACTTCCTTTTGCCGCATAAGTTACAAGCACACCCTCTTTTTTGAGTGCCCGGTACATTTTCTGAAAAATCTCTTCAGTCCACAGCTCCGGCTGGACGCGTGCTCCAAAAGCATCAAAATAGATAATATCGTAAGAATTGACGTCTTCAATTTCCTGGAATTTCTTTTTCTGCTTTTCAAGAGTAAAAGCAGAGGTTACCTGCGCTTCCTTTTCCCATTCCAACTGATGTAATTGCTTGAAATCTTCAGCCCTGTTTATAGCTCCGGCAGCTTCAGGATAATTTAATGAAGCTACTTCTTCTGAAGACACGGGAAAAGCCTCCACACCGGTATAGATTATTTTCCTTTTTAGTTTTTCAGCTTCCAAAAGGCTGAGAAAGGCATTCAATCCTGTTCCAAATCCTATTTCAAGAATATCGATTTTTTGCTTTTTTGGATGCTCGTCCAGAAAGTGATGAAGTCCCATTTTCAAAAAAACATGCCTGGCCTCCTGTACCGCTCCATGTTTTGAATGATATTGCTCATCCCATTCCGGTAAATGAATGGTAACTGAACCATCGCCTGTTTTTATGATCTTTCTTTCCATACTCCCTGAAGCTAATGAGAATTCACCGGTGGTGAATGCCAAATTTACCAAAACTTTAGATTTTGATTCTGCCATTATTTAGGTAAATTTGCCTACTTAAATTTGAACCCAAAATATTTCAATATGGTCGATATACAAAAAACTTCCAATTCAAAAATAGATAAGGTAAATTTTGATGACCTCGTTTTCGGACAGGTTTTTACCGACCATATGATGGAATGTGATTACAGGGATGGAAAATGGCAAAAACCGGTAATTAAACCTTACGGTCCACTTAGCCTGGATCCTTCTGCTAAAGTCTTGCATTATGGGCAGGCGGTTTTTGAAGGAATGAAGGCTTATAAAGATAAAGATGAAAATATCTGGCTTTTCCGTCCTGACGAAAATTTTAAGAGGATCAATCGCTCCAGTAAACGTCTTGCAATCCCTGAATTTCCAGAAGATTATTTTTTTGAGTCGCTGAATGCTCTTTTGAAGCTGGATAGCGAGTGGATCCAAAAAGGCTTTGGAAACAGCCTGTATATTAGGCCTTTCGTAATAGCAACCGAAAAAGGTGTTTCAGCATCGCCCGCCAAAGAATATAAGTTTATGATCATTTGCTCTCCTGCCCAGGCTTATTACAGTGGGGAGGTGCGGGTAAAATTTTCAGAAGATTACAGCCGTGCGGCCGATGGAGGGGTTGGTTTTGCCAAAGCAGCCGGAAATTACGGCGCACAGTTTTTCCCTACCAATATTGCCAAGGAAGAAGGTTTTCAGCAAATTGTCTGGACCGATGCAAATGCTCATGAGTTCCTGGAAGAGGCGGGAACGATGAATATTTTCTTTAGAATAGGAGATAAACTTGTAACCGCTCCAATAAGTGATCGAATTCTGGACGGTGTAACCCGAAAAAGCGTTCTTCAGCTGGCTGATGAATACAATATTGAAACCGAGGTAAGACGTGTAACGGTGAAAGAAATTGTGGAAGCTGCTAAAAAAGGTGAGTTGAAAGAAATGTTCGGTTCAGGAACCGCTACGGTGATAAATCCTATTTCAGGCTTCGGATACAAGGGAGAAAAATATGAATTACCAAAACTGGAAGATTCGTATGCGCGTTTCTTTAAAGACAAGCTTATGAAGATCCAGTACAATGAAGCTGAAGACAAGTTTGGTTGGAGGTATAAGGTGAAATAACCCGAACGGTTCGAAAAAAAATCTTTATTTATCTACATTTTATTTTTGTGGAAACTTCACCGGTACTCGCAAGGTTTCTTCCTTTTCAGCAATATCAGAAGGATTAGCCCTGAAAAAAACGAGATAACCAGATTCTACCTCAGGAGGTTCAAATTTGAGGGTACCACTGAAATCCACAAAATCTTCTGTCATCCATTCATCCAGGGCCCGGATGTTTGTTCTCGCCAGTTCATTGCCTTCCTGATCTACAAGTTCTACGGGAGCGCTGCCTTCAAAAAACCAGTTTCCACGGGCTTTCCCTTTAATTTTTATGGGTGAACTGACCTCTGATTCTGGTGAAGGTTTTTCAACTTTTATCCGGTTAGCCATTTTGCTGCTGTCTTTATATCTAATCCGAAAACTGTCCAGGATCTTCATTAATTTTTCTTTCGGTCCCTTTTCGATATTACCCTTAAGAACCACGCGTCCCTCCCCTGGCGGGGAACAGTTATCCATACTTACTTTATTTCCGTTTTTATCAATGCAGGCCTTTTGCAGGTCATTTACTCTGAAATGCACAAAAATTCCAGCATTTTCACCCCAGTTATCAGCGGCTTTCTTTTCAAAACGGAGGAAAAAAGCCCAGGCTTCTCCATTTTCCAGAAGATAAGCAATACTTTCCTTTTTATTAAGTGGAAGACCGGGAAAATACTCTTTATCAAGCTCCTGTAAGTTTTTACGTTTCCCGGTCGGCGCATCTACGCCAAGCCCCATCGGTAAAATTGCCAGGTAAGCATTTTTGGCTGCCCCATGGATTCCGTAAGGACCTTTATCTAAATTGGAAACAGGATAGATGTTGATCACCGGAGCCCCGGCGATTTCAGATTCAAGAATCTCATAATTCACGGGATATTTCAAAGAAAATCTCCACTTTTCATTGAAATAGGTTACCCAATCGGGAACCTTGCCTCCAACATTCTGAACATCAACATCCTTCATTCGGGCTGAAGAACCTTCTTCCTGTGTAGAATTTTTACAACCAATTAAAAGAAATAGACAGATGATGAAAACCAGGCTTCGCATTTTTCTTTAAAAGATAAAAAACGAAAAGCAGGTAAAATTTAAAATTCTCCCAAATCTTAATCCTCTTTGGAAAGTATTTTCCCTATATCGGGTTTAAAATAATTAGGCCCTTTTAAAACTTTGCCATCTTCACGATAAATCGGCTTGCCGTCTGCACCAAGTTTACTCATATTGCTGGCCTGTATTTCTTCAAAAACCTCTTCAATTTTATGCTGCATTCCATGTTCTATGATCGTTCCACAAAGAATGTACAGCATATCTCCCAGGGCATCGGCTACTTCGGCCAGATCATTATTAGTGGCAGCTTCTAGATATTCTTCGTTTTCTTCCTTCATCAAATTGAACCTCAAAAGGTTTTTATCCCTTCCCAGGCTGGCAATGGGATGTTCTTTGATTCCCAGCCCAAAAGCTTCGTGAAATTCTTTAACAGCAGCGATAGATTTCTTCATAGTAATTCAGGCATTTAGGTTTAACTTTGCACTAAAAATAAAAAAAATGTTTTCTACAGGACAGCTTATTTTCGCAGGAATTTTTCTAATCGTCTTTATCATCGTGATGATCTTTAGTTACAGAAAAGATAAATTTCTTCATCGCAAATATTATAAAGGAACTATTTATGTCCTCATTGGTTTTATACTTTTCATCCTGCTTCTTTTTTTCATTAAAACAGAGCTTAACCATTAAGGATTAAGCCGGTTTCTTCCGTAGCCTTTCTGAAAATGGTATATTAGCAGTGACTAATTTTATAACCAATGAAAATACTCAAATACCTGTTCTTTCTTTTTTTGATCTTTATTATTGGCGCATCAATTTATATCGCGACCAAAGATGGGAAATACCAAATAGAACAGCAGCAGCTTATTTATGGCCCCCGGGAAGTTGTTTTTAACAAAGTAAATAAACTCACCAGCTGGAAACAATGGGAAGCCTGGTCACAGCAATCGGAAGATATGATTCTTAACTATGGAGAAAAAATCCAGGGTGAAGGTGCCAGCTTTTCATGGAGTAGTGATGAACTGGAAGACGGCAGCATCACAACCACTAATGTAAAGCCATTTACCAGTATTGATCAGGAACTTGTTCTTGAAAATACTCTGGGACAAACCAGGAGCGATGTTTACTGGGAATTCGATACCCAAGGAGATAGCACAAGGGTTACCTGGGGCATTAAAGGAGACGAGAGTTTTATGGAAAAGGTAGCCTTTACCTTCCAGGATCGCGATTTGAAAGATATCATGCAGCCTTTAATGAAAAAAAGCCTGGAGAACCTTCAGGATGCGGTGCGCAAAGAGATACAAAGCTATTCCATCAATGTAGAAGGAATCACCCAGCACAGTGGAGGCTACTATCTATACATTGCCACTGGTAGCAGACTTTCACAGGTTCCAAAACAAATGATGGATATCGCAAAGCAGGTTTCTGAATATATGCAGTCAAATGGCATTGAAAAAGCGGGAAGTCCTATTGTGCTTTATAATGAAATCAATTTTCAAAAGAATACAGCGATTTATTCAGCCGGATATTTTACACAAAGTGAGATCATCACCCCGGCTGAAAGCACGATCCTTTCCGGTTATCTTCCAAACCAACGTATGCTTAAAACTACCTTAAAAGGAGATTACAAGTACCTTCAGCGCACCTGGGATTCGGCTTATGCCTATATCAACAGGAATAATCTGGAATTAAGCAATGAAGGACAACCTCTTGAAGTTTTCGTCACAGGGGTTAAAGATCACGCCAATCCTGCAGAATGGCTTACACAACTGTTTATTCCCCTGGCTCCCGAAACTGAGCAAAATCTTACCAATGATTAAAAATCTCTTTTTAGTTTTTCTGGGAGGAGGTCTGGGAAGCAGCTTCCGGTATCTATTAGGAAGGTATTTAAATCCCGGAAATCTTATTCCTTACGGCACTTTTATTGCCAATGTTGGGGGTTGCCTGCTTATAGGAATAATTCTAGGCTGGGCCTTAAAGACCCAAAGCCTGAATTCACCGGCAAACATGCTCCTGGGGGTAGGCTTCTGCGGAGGTTTTACCACTTTTTCGACTTTCGCTTTTGAAAATTACGCACTTTTTAAATCGGGAGACTATTTTCCCTTTTTTCTTTACTTTTTTGGCAGTTTACTCATAGGAATTCTGGCTGTCACCGTAGGAATTTTCATCTCAAAGCTATTCTAGCCGGTAATTCTAAATACCAAATTTAAATTTTTATCATTGTTTTTATAAATACCCCTAATTTTTTAGGGGTTTTTATTTTTTATTTCATAAAAATGAAACTTACACCCCAATTTTTTTAGGGGTGGTAATCATATTTTAATACTTTTATCAACCTAATTAATAAATAATTATGAAAAAAATCGAAGCAATCATTCGGAAGTCAAAATTTGACGAAGTAAAGAAAGCACTTCATGATACTGAAGTAAACTTTTTTAGCTACTGGGATGTAACCGGTGTGGGGAATGAAAAACAGGGCCATGTGTATCGTGGGGTTTCATATAGCACCAGCGATATCCAGCGAAGGTATCTTTCTATTGTAGTATCTGATGAGTTTGTGGAAAAAACCGTAAAGGTCATTCTGGAAACTGCAAAAACCGGAACTGTAGGTGATGGGAAAATTTTTGTCACTCCTGTAGACGAAGCTTACCGCATTAGAACCGGTGAAAAAGGTACCGACTCTCTTAATTAAAATAATCCAACTAACGTAACAAAACTAAAATTATGGAAGTAAATGCTGTTCTAGACTTAATGTGGATCGTAGTTGCCGGAATCCTGGTATTCTTTATGCAGGCCGGTTTCACACTGGTAGAAGTGGGGTTCACAAGAGCAAAAAACACCGCGAATATTATCATGAAGAACCTAATGGACCTTTGCATAGGTTCACTGGCTTTCTGGGTCATTGGTTATACGCTCATGTATGGCGAGGATATTGGAAGCTTTATTGGTTCTCCCTCTCTTTTTTATAATGTGCGCGAAGATATGCACAATCTGTTTTTTCAAACAGTTTTCTGTGCTACCGCAGCGACCATCGTTTCAGGGGCTATTGCCGAAAGGACCAAATTTTCAACTTATTTGATCTTTTCCTTATTAATGACCACCGTGATCTATCCTATCTCTGGCCATTGGGTATGGCAGGGAGACGGATGGTTGACCGGTCTTGGATTTATCGATTTTGCCGGTTCTACCGTAGTGCACTCCGTTGGCGGATGGGCTGCACTGGTAGCCGCAGCGATGATCGGCCCCCGAATTGGAAAATATTCAGCTGATGGTAAATCAAATGCTATTCCTGGTCATAATATGCTCTATGGTGCACTCGGGGTTTTTATTCTATGGCTGGGCTGGTTCGGATTTAACCCAGGCTCAGAACTGGCGATTTCAGGAGAAAGCGCTTTTAACGTGGCAGGAATCGTAATTACTACCAATCTTGCCGCCGCAGCAGGCGCTACCACTTCCCTCTTCCTTACCTGGGCCCGTTATGGCCGTGCTGATATTTCCATGACCCTGAACGGAGCCCTTGCCGGACTGGTAGGGATCACCGCCGGTTGTGCTGCGGTTAGTCCTTTTGGTTCTTTTATTATCGGGATCATTTCAGGAGCCGTGGTAGTCTTTTCTATTGAATTCATAGATAAGATCATTAAAGTAGATGACCCCGTGGGTGCTATCTCTGTTCACGGTGTCGTAGGTGCCGTGGGAACTCTTTGTGTGGGATTATTCGCAACAGATGGCGGTCTGTTCTACGGTGGCGGAATTCATCAGCTTTGGGTTCAGTTTATAGGCGTTGCTTCTATTGGCGCCTGGGCGATGCTCACCACTTTCATTGTAATGTTCATCCTGAAAAAGACCATTGGATTGCGAGTTACCGAACAGGAAGAACTCGAAGGTCTTGACATGCATGAACATGGAGTGGATTCATATCCTGAATTTGGGACCGATAAATAAGATATTAATAAAAAACGGAGCGTTTGGCGGAACGCTCCGTAACTAACATAACAACTTTACTATCTAAGATTGATCATTATGATAAATCAGTCGCTAAACTTCTTTAAAAACAAATAACCAATCACGATTATGAAAGCAATTACAAAATCAAAATTACTAAAATTTATTTTTCTAATTCCCATGGCCATTTACACTTCCCATTTGGTTGCACAGGAAGAAGAAAAACCAAAATTCACCATCAATGGGAGTGTTGATGCATATTTTAGAACCAATTTCAATGGCCTCAATAAATCATTAGAACTTGTAGGGGGCGATCCTGCTGAATTCACACCGGCAGCACCGGCTACTTCTTTTGCCAACGATCCGGGTTTCGCTTTTGGTATGGCTAATGTGATCCTGGGATACGAAGGCGATAAAGTAGGATTTGTTGCCGATCTTGTTTTTGGACCGCGAGGCGAAGATGCGGTTTTCCTGTCCCAGCCTTCTACCAATATTGTTAACCAGCTATATGTTTACTATAAAGTGAACGATGCTTTAAAATTCACTTTGGGGAACTGGAATACTTTTCTTGGCTACGAGGTAATTTCGCCGGCAGGAAATTTTAATTATTCCACTTCTTATATGTTCTCATACGGCCCATTTTCGCATACCGGTTTGAAGGCCGATTTTAGCTTCGATGACCATTGGACCGGGATGTTGGCCGTTATGAATCCTACAGATTATACCGAATTTAACCCCATAGGAAAGTACTCTTTTGGCGGACAGCTTGGCTATTCTAACGATTCCGGAAGTGCTTATTTAAATTTGCTGTATGGAGAGCAGTCTCTTTCAGATAATGCACTTTTCCAGATTGACCTTACCACCGGATGGAATCTTACCGAAGCTTTTTACCTCGGACTTAATACTACCTATCAGGATACAGATGGCACCGGATTCTATGGAGTGGCTTTATATCCGCAGGTTTCACTTTCCGATAGTTTTGCCCTTGGGATGAGGGGAGAATATTTTAAAGAACTGAAGGATGGTGGTGTGGTCTATGGAGCCGATACCAGCGTTACTGCCATTACTCTTACCGGAAGCTATTCAACCGGAGGTCTCACCATAAAACCTGAATTCAGGATCGACAGCGTTTCAGATGATTACCCGGCTTTTCTGAATAAAGATTTAAACCCAACCAGCGATCTCGCTTCCTTTTTAGTGGCCGCGATCTACGCCTTCTAATTAGTGATCTTTATATGATTTTACACCTGCAGGTATTTCTATATCCAAATCGTTCTCTTCGGGCGGGATGGGGCAGGAATACCTGCCGCTGTATGCGCAATAAGGATTATAAGCTTTATTGAAATCAATAACAACTTCATTGGTTTCAGGAATACGCAAATCGATATACCTGCCATTGCCATAGGTTGAAATTCCATTCGTAAGATCAGTAAAAGGCAGGAACAGGTAATCATAATACTCAGGATCTTGTTTTAATTCCTGACTTTGATATACATTAAGTTTGAATTTTTTTCCTTTTAGCGTAAAATAGAGCTCCCCGTACTTCACATAAACCGGAGTTCTGTCGGTACTTGTTTTCATCATAAATGGAGGTTCGGCCGGAGTTCTTACCAGTTCGGCCTTCACTCTGAAATCGGGATCTATTTCAAAAAAATCCAGTTCCTTAAATTCTGCCAGATCATCTTTATCTAAAGGGGATGTTTCCGGATTTCTGAATTCCTCGTTTAGCTCTTTTTGAAATTCCCTTACATCCTCAACAATTTCTTTTTCCTGTGCAAAAAGCACGGAATTAAACATCAGGCAGAACAATAAAAAAATTCTTTGACAAGCAGGCATTTTCAACATTTTAGAAAGAGCTCAAAATTAATAATTAAAACACTTAAAATTTAATTTAATTTTGACGCCTAAACCAACCAATGAATAAGCTTTTTAGATCATACATCCACTCTTTTGGAGGTCTGCGAAAGGAAATATGGCTATTGGCCCTAATTACGCTCATCAACCGGGCCGGCACAATGGTCATTCCTTTTTTATCACTGTATTTAACCAAAAGCAAAGGCTTTAGCCTGGAGGAAGTAGGTTGGATCTTAAGTTTTTTCGGCCTGGGATCGGTCACCGGCTCCTGGTTGGGTGGCAAGCTCACCGACAAATTCGGACATTACAGGACGATGGCAGGAAGTCTTATGCTTTCTTCAGTTTTCTTTGTGCTACTTCAGTTCCCAGAAAGTTTCTGGGGAATTTGCATTGGAATTTTCATGGTAATGGCCGTAGCCGATATATTCAGGCCAGCAGTTTTTGTCGCCATAAGTGCCTATAGCAAGCCGCAAAACCGTACCCGTTCTGTGACGCTGATAAGGCTGGCGATAAACCTCGGATTTTCGGTGGGCCCGGCCATAGGCGGACTTATTATCGCAACGGCCGGATACAGCAGATTATTCTGGGTTGATGGGATTACCTGTATGGCTGCCGGAATTTTATTGCTGAAATTACTACATCCCAAAAGGGCCATCAGCGAACCAGAAATGGAGATCTCCAGCACCTCAACCGCTTTTAAAGACAGGAATTATCTGTTGTTTATAGCAGCCATGATAATTTTCGGCTTTATTTTTATCCAGTATTTCTCTACGATGCCCCTGTTCTATTCGGCATTTCATCACCTTGATGAAAAACAAATCGGACTTTTACTGGGTCTCAACGGACTCCTGATCTTTCTTTTTGAAATGCCGCTTATAAAGTTCATGGAATCGCGGAAACATTCCCTGATAACCTACATCATCATCGGAATTGTTCTTACAGCCCTGAGTTTTCTTATAATCAATTTTACCGATTGGACAGGAATTCTCATCCTGGCCATGCTCCTTCTTACCCTTGGAGAAATGATCGCCTTTCCGTTTTCAAACAGTTTCGCTTTAAACCGTTCTGACGGAAAGAAAAAAGGCTCCTATATGGCTTTGTACAGCATCGCTTTTTCGGTAAGTCATATCTTCGGACATAATTCCGGGATGCACCTGATAGACCTGCTGGGATTCACCGGTACCTGGTACATAATGGCAGGCCTCGCCATTTTGGGATGCTTACTGCTGGTCTGGTTGAAAATTAGACTAAAAAGCGAAGCTGTTTAATCGATCTCCTCAACAGGTTCGGGAATTGAATATTTTGCCTTTCCCAGATATTTCCTGATAAGATTGTTGTATTCCCTGCTCAGCTGCAGGTCAAGGATCCCCGGAATATCATACAAAGCTTCGTAGTTATTATAACCGGTTTTAAGCAGATCTTCAAGATAAAGCAAGGCAGTTTCATAATCTCCATCACCTCCTGCAAGTTGTATGATCTTCAGGTAAGCCTCGGGATCGCTCTTTTTAATTGCGGTTCGCAAAACACTAATAAAGATCCTGGTTTCTATGGAAAGATCAGATTCCATGATCCTGTCGAACTGCTGTTTGGTTACAAAATCAAGATAATCGTGAAGACGATATGCCATATTTGAGGTAGCTTCTTCAGGACTTTTTTCGAGTTTTTTCAATTCATCCACCTGATAGGCCCACCAGCCAATGTTTTCAAAATTATTGGAAATAACATCTGAATGAAGCAGATATTCATATTCATCCTGCTGATATTTTTCCGCAGAAACAGCCTTCCTGAAATCCCTTCTCTGCTCCCTGAAACCTTTTGACCTTTTTATTTCTTTCATCTTATCTTTGATCTCATCTTCATATCCAAATTCGCCATACTTCTTTTTCATCCTGTCTAATTCACCATAGGCTTTATAGAATTCCCTGGTTCGCCGAAGTTTTTCAACAATTCCCATTTCATTCTGATAAAGCTCATCAATAAACTGAGGAAGAGCAGGACGTTTACCATTTTTAATGGCCTGGAGGGTAAATCCCGAAACGGCATTTGTAATCACAGGTGTGGGCGGCCATTCATCTGCCTTCCCATCGAAATAATAGATATAGGTAGGAAAATCTATATTATCATAAAATCGCATATAAGCCTCCATTTCGTAAAGCATATAATCTTTCCTTCCCGCGATTCCTATAAAAGTGTATGGGTGTTCCCTGTCAAGGTATTTCGGGTTTACAAAAGAATTCCCCACAGCCATGACCCCGGCAAGATTTTTATAAAATAAAGGAATTGTGGAAGCAACCTGGGCGCCTTCAGCCATGCCCGCCGAGAATACCTGATCTTTATCGATCGCCAGCGAATTAAAAATATTATACATCAAAGAAGTAGCTGTGGTAAGAATACTGTCTATGGGTTTATCTTTGAGCTTAAGGTTTGGGGAAGCAAGAATATAACCCTGCTCTTCAGCTGCGGTTCGAAAAAGGTTCACCGTATTCTGTCCTCTTCCCTGCGGATCAAAAACCATAAGCAGGGGCCATTTGCGTGTAGCATCATAGTTAGTGGGAAGATAAAGAGCAAAATTGCTATTGGCTGTGCCTGGCAGCGGAAGGGAATCTGTTACGGCACCTTTACGGAGTCGCATATCCTGTGCAGTAAGATTTCCAAAAATGAGAATAATAAAGAGGGTACTAATATATTTTTTCATATTTCTTGAGAACTATAACAATAAAGATAATCAATATAGCATCACGAATTATTCCATAAAAAAACCCGCGCGGTTGCACGGGTTAGATTTTTTTTTTATTTTTCAGTTATTAATCTTTCTCTACTCGTTGATGTTTCAGTTTCGGGTTATCGGGAAACAGTGCTTTTGCCATTAAAGAAACGATCATTAAATCTGCAAATATTAAACACATTACTCTCAATAATTTTATTCCGGTAAAGGAAATTCCTGAAAATCCAATCAAGCCTGTTATCAATGCAAGTGCAAAAAATACTAAGGTTTTCCTCTTCATAATTTTTCTTTCTATTTTGGGCTAAATTACGCAGAGAAAGGATAAAATCTCCTAAGAAAAATACAATTACAACCGATTTAACTACCACGAAATAAGCTGATAATCTTGTGTTAAGAAAGAGGCAAAAAAGAACAGTTTTTAACAGTAGTTGAAAGGTATATCCCGCTAAAAAATTAGAATTCTTTAAGATCGATAGATTCTAAAAAATTCCTTTCCTTACCGGCTGATCTTCCAGGACATTAGAAAGCACAATATGGGTTCTGGTCTCGCCATAAGTGATCAATTTGTCGATGAGTTTTTCGAGGTGAGCCTGATCTTTTAAAATGACCTCCATGATAATATTCTCATTACCGGTTATTCGGTAACAATTCACCACTTCTTTATAAGAACGCACTGTTTCGAGAAAAGCTTTTAACCTACCCGTAAACGCGCGAAGCGTAATTATTGCCTTTAATTGATAACCGGCTTCTTTTTGGGAAACCCGCGTACGGTAAGCAGTAATAATGCCGGCATCTTCCATTTTTTTTACCCTTTCGGCTACGGCCGGAGAAGTGAGACCTATTTTTCGGCCAATTTCGGAAAAGGAAATCCGCGCATTTTCCTGAAGGTATTCCAGGATCGACCAGTTCAAATCGTCTATTTTCATTTAAAGTAAATTGAAGGTATTTCTTTCAAATTTAAAGATAATTTTGATAATAGGTTTATTTTTAAAATACCACTCTGCTGAAACTGCCTTAAATTAGAGGAAAAATTGGTGAAATCGTGAATTATTTTTCTGGACATGGCGCCGGCCGAAGATCAGCATTCTACTTTAAGGCTCAGGAAATAAGACAGCTTTCCAGGAGGATTTCGGAATATCTCATTCCCGATCTTTCCGGCCTTTCTGAAAACGGAAGCGAAAACAAGTATATTTATTATACCGGAGATATTATCAGGCATACCGAATCCCTTCTTTCTAACATCTCCAAAGCTGAAGATGAAAGTATTGAGGAATCAAAAATGAAGTATGTAAGCTCGGTAAACAGCCTCACCGACCGATTGTACAAAAACTGCGAAAATCTTGAAAAAGTGAATAGCAATGGCCGGGATTTTCTAAGGATACTGAGACATGAGCTCAACAAATTCAGAAAGCTACACCGGGTCTGGAAATTGAGTTTGTAAGAACTAATTTTTATAACCTGGAATCCCATTGTCCTCCGGGACGCCCATCTCCTCCAATAGTTGCTGCCAGCGAGGATCGTCATGAAATTTATTAAAGGTGGGGTAATATACAGCTTCCGTTATAGTAGGATCTTTAATTTTTACAGCCTTTTCTAGCCATTCAAAAGTTTTTTCCCGATTACCCATAAAGGCATAGATGTCGGCAATATTGGCTGCTTCTTTTGGATAATTCTTTCTCAAATCTTTAAAAAGCGCTGAAGCTTCCTCTTTTTTACCCGCCTGATAAAGAGATTTGATCTTCCCGTAAGCTTTAAAAAATGGATATGGTTCCTTTTCAATGGTAGCCAGGGCTTCCTGAGTACGACCTTCGGCCAGTAAAGCCAATGTTTTTAAATAATTTAAGCCCATAGCTCCTGGCTGGTACTCCTCGTATTGATCGAAATACTCCAGGGCTTTTTGATTGTTGCCTTCCCAGTAATAGAGGAGCCCGAGATTATAATAATTAGGATAATAAAGCGGATCCAGTTTCATGCTTTTTTTAGTGTTCTCAATCATTTTTAGAATTGAGGAGAAGGTCATCATTCCTGAACGTGATAATACAACAGGATCATTGGGTGCTAGTTGCAGTGCCTTTTCTGTATTTTGTTTGGCTTTTTTAAAGTCGAATTGCGCCAGATTGAAATTTGCCAATCCCATATACCCTTTGGCATATGAAGGATCTATTTCTATCGCCTTTTTCGCAGCTTTGGTCCCTAATTCATAAGCTTTTTCATGAGGGAGAGCGCTTGCATTATATCCTAAAAACCTATAAATCCCGCTCATTAGAGCCCAGGATGGTGCATATTTAGAGTCGATGTTAGTCGCCTGTTTTAAAAGTTCCAGGGCCTTTTTCATTGATTCTTCCGTACGCAGATTATACAAATGTTTTGCCTGCAGGTACAGGGTATAAGCTTTGGTATTGGTTTCACTGATCTTTTCTCCCAGCAGGCTCGCCTCCAGTTTTTTGCTTACCGCCGCAGCGATATCGTCCTGGATCTTAAAGATATCATCGAGCTTGCGGTCATAGGTCTCAGACCAGATATGGATACCTGTAGAAATATTGATGAGCTGAGCAGTGATCCGTACCATATCGCCTGCCTTGCGCACACTGCCTTCCAGCAGGTAATTTACATGCAGCTTCTGCCCGATCTCTTTGGTGGTCGCTTCCTTATCTTTAAAATAAAAAGAAGAAGTACGGCTGATCACTTCCAGATCGGGGTTCTTTGCCAGGTAGTTCAGAATTTCCTCGCTGATACCGTCAGAAAAATATTCCTGGTCTTTTTTAGGGCTCATGTCGTCAAAAGCCAGTACGGCGATGGATTTTTCTTCTTTATCGGTTGTTTCCGAATTGTTATTCGCGGTGACATTCGCCTGAGGTTTCTCGTCATTTTTAGTGTAATTGCTGTATAGGTTCGCTCCGAGCAGAATAATAGCCACTACCAAAGCACCAATGATAATTTTATTGAATTTATTGCTGGTCTCGTGAGTGATGGATCTCTCCTGTGCTACCTTTTCGGTTTTTTTTAATCCATCGGGAGTGAGTTCATAGATCCAGGCAAAGATGAGCCAGACAGGAAAGCCAACCGCCAGGATGATCACGATTCCCTTTTGAAATGCCCCAGGAATTTTGAACAATGGAAAAAGGATGGAGATCACCTGAATAACGATCCAGCTTACCACTAAATAAGCTATCGCCGCCTTAAACACGTTTCTTCGCTTTAACTCCTTAAAATAATTTTTAAAATCCATATTTATGATTTCTTATAACCGGGAATGCCATTCTCCTCTGGCACGCCCATCTCCTCCAATAGTTGCTGCCAGCGAGGATCATCATGGAATTTTTTAAATGTAGGGTAATACACAGCTTCTGTGAGCGTTGGATCTTTTATCTCTAATGCTTTCTGCAACCATTCGAAAGTCTTTTCACGATCACCCATAAAGGCATAGATATCGGCAATATTTACGGTTTCATTGGGATAAGCATTTATAAATTCATTTAGAAGATTAAAGGCATCTTTCTTTTTACCTGACTGAAATAGCACTTTAACTTTATTATACTCTTTCCAAAAAGGATCCGGTTCTTTATTTATTTCTTCCATAGCTTCTTCTGTTTTATCCAAATTCAGAAGAATCATCGTTTTAAAACTACTAGTAGCCGTTGTACCTGGTTGATATTCCATATAAATATTCATCTCTTTCAACGCTTCTTCATAGTTCCCATACCAATAATTATCAACACTTAAGGTTCGATGTAAAGAATATAAGAGAGGATCAAGTTTTAAAGCTTTTTTATCATTCCTAATCATTTCTGAAACGGAGTCAAAAGTCATCATCCCTTTATCCCTTAGAACCTCAGGATTGTCAGGTGCAATTTCGATCGCTTTTTCGGCATTCATTTTGGCTTTTTCAAAATCAAATTGAGTCATATTCCATCTTGCCAGTTCCAGGTATCCCATGGCATATTGAGGATCAATTTTCACGGTTTTTCTGGCTGCATTAAATCCTAATTCATACGCTTTCTCTTTTGCTAAAATTGGGGAACGGAATCCTTGAGAATAGTAAATTTCACTCATAAGCTCCCAAATTGGGGCATAATTTGAATCAATCCTGTTTGCTTTTTTCAGTAAGTCCAAAGCATTTTCTAATGACTCATTGGTCGATTGTTCCCACAGATGTCTGGCCTGAAGGTATAAGGTAAAGGCATCGGTATTCACTTCTTTAGTTTTCTCACCAAGCAAACTAGCTTCCAGCTTTTTACTTACCGCCGCAGCGATATCGTCCTGGATCTTAAAAATATCATCCAGCTTGCGGTCATAGGTCTCAGACCAAATATGGTTACCTGTGGAAATATTGATGAGCTGAGCAGTGATGCGTACCATATCACCTGCCTTGCGCACACTGCCTTCCAGCAGGTAATTTACATGCAGCTTCTGCCCGATCTCTTTAGTGGTCGCTTCCTTATCTTTAAAATAAAAAGAAGAAGTGCGGCTAATCACTTCCAGATCGGGGTTCTTTGCCAGGTAATTCAGAATTTCCTCGCTGATGCCATCAGAAAAATATTCCTGGTCTTTCTTAGGGCTCATATCGTCAAAAGCCAGGACAGCGATGGACTTGTCCAGTGTTTCTGCCGGTTTATTATCTTCAGCTTTTGCGGGAGCCACATTTTCTGTATTTGCAGCTTGAGGTTCATCTTTATGCAAATAAATACCATACACATCTACCCCCAGAAGAATAATGGCAATAGCTAATGCTCCCAGGATAAGTTTATTGAATTTGTTACTGGTTTGAGATGTAATGGATTCTTTCCGATCTACTTTCTCAGTCTTTTTTAAACCTTCCGGGGTTACTTCATAAACCCAGGCAAAAACCAGCCAGACGGGAAAACCTATTATAAGAATTATGAGAATAGTTCTTATCGCTGCTTTTGAAGCATTGAAAGCAGGAAAAACAATGGAAGCTACCTGGATGATGATCCACGAAACCACTACATAGGCCAAAGCCGCCTTAAATACGTTTCGGCGTTTTAGCTCATCGAAATAATTTTTAAAGTTCACACGTGATCCCTGATTATAAGTTAGCGCAATGTTGGGACATCGAAAATTACTAAATTTATATAGTTATCACAAAGTCATGTTGATGTAATTTTAAATATGGCGAGGTTTTAACACAAAACCTGACTTATCTACATTCTCGTTGATGAAATAAATGAATTGATAAGAAAATAAGATGGCCTAACGGTTCAGGATAAGTAATTTTCCATATTGGCCTTTTTGCTATTAAAGGTAAGAATCATTATAAGGATGATAATAAAGCTCTGAAACAAGTTCAGGGTGACGTGTATTTTGAAATAAACGCTGTCACGAATTCACAAATGCTTAAGTTGCTGATGATCATTTAACGGCTCGAAAAGAAACTGGAAAATTTCCGGGTGACGATTTCTTTTACTCGGTATAAAAACTTTTAAAATACTTAGTTCATTAGTGGGTTATTCTGTATTGAGACCCTGAAACAAGTTCAGGGTGACGAAATTTCCCAGATTAAACCTTCGCACAACATCAAAGAAATAAGATCCCGAGGCCGCTGCGCTGCTAGGGATAAGCCCTTCGACAACCTGCCTATCGGCAGGAGCTCAGGGCAGACTCTACCGGGAAAGCTGGCTCTCTGCTTACATATTTCTTCGGTACTGCCCTCCTACTTCAAAAAGTGCATTGGTGATCTGGCCTAAAGAACAAACTTTTGTTGCTTCCATCAATTCCCGGAAAAGATTCTCGTTATGGATCGCGGCTTTCTGAATTCTTCTTAAAGTTTCAGCAGCTTTAGACTCTTTTGCTTTATGAAGAGTTT
Organism: Christiangramia fulva; assembly: GCF_003024155.1. Classification (NCBI taxonomy): domain Bacteria; kingdom Pseudomonadati; phylum Bacteroidota; class Flavobacteriia; order Flavobacteriales; family Flavobacteriaceae; genus Christiangramia; species Christiangramia fulva. The sequence goes on along the minus strand of NZ_CP028136.1, from coordinate 2,423,362 downwards.
GCAGAGTTTTTATCTGGTGTTCCTTTTCCTCTTCAGTTGCCCTGATCACTTCGCCGGGAGTCACCGTTGGGGAGCCGGTAGAGCTTAAAAAAGTATTAACCCCTATAATAGGATAATCGCCATTATGTTTCAAGGTTTCATAATACAGGCTCTCTTCCTGTATTTTTCCGCGCTGGTACATGGTTTCCATGGCGCCAAGCACCCCACCTCTTTCGGTGATCCTGTCAAATTCGGTTAATACGGCTTCTTCAACAAGATCGGTAAGTTCTTCGATAATAAAAGAGCCCTGAATAGGATTCTCATTCTTGGTGAGCCCTAATTCCTTATTGATGATCAACTGGATAGCCATGGCTCGTCTTACCGATGCTTCGGTAGGTGTGGTAATCGCTTCATCGTAGGCATTGGTGTGCAGCGAATTACAATTATCGTAGATAGCGTAAAGCGCCTGAAGAGTTGTTCTAATATCATTAAAATCGATCTCCTGTGCGTGCAATGACCGTCCGGAAGTCTGAATATGATATTTCAGCATTTGAGCACGAGCATTAGCACCGTATTTATGCTTCAGCGCTTTAGACCAGATCCTTCTGGCAACACGACCAATTACAGCGTATTCCGGATCGACTCCGTTAGAGAAGAAAAACGAAAGATTGGGACCAAATTTATTGATATCCATTCCCCGGCTCAGATAATATTCCACATAAGTGAAACCGTTTGCCAGGGTAAATGCGAGCTGAGTAATAGGATTGGCGCCGGCTTCCGCGATATGGTAGCCTGAAATGGAAACCGAATAGAAATTCCTGACTTTTTCCTTAATGAAATATTCCTGTACATCACCCATCAGTCTTAGGGCAAATTCCGTAGAAAAAATACAGGTGTTTTGAGCCTGGTCTTCTTTTAAAATATCGGCCTGCACGGTTCCCCGTACCACGCTGATCGTTTCTGCTTTTATTTTTTCATAGACATCTTTCGGAAGAATTTGATCACCGGTAAGACCAAGCAACATAAGACCAAGTCCGTCATTACCTTCGGGAAGTTCTCCGCGATAATGGGGCCTTTCGATTTCCTGATCGTCATAAAGTTCCTTCAGCTTTGCCTCCACTTTATTTTCGAGCCCATTTTTCCTGATGTATTTTTCACATTGCTGATCGATGGCAGCATTCATAAAGAAGCCAAGCAACATCGGCGCCGGACCGTTAATGGTCATACTCACCGAGGTCATCGCATTGGCAAGATCAAATCCGGAATATAGTTTCTTGGCGTCGTCCAGGCAGCAGATAGACACGCCGGAATTACCAATTTTTCCATAAATATCCGGCCTGTGATCTGGATCATTTCCGTAAAGGGTTACCGAATCGAACGCGGTGGAAAGACGTTTGGCAGGAAGCCCCTGGCTCACGTAATGGAAACGCCTGTTCGTCCTTTCCGGTCCCCCTTCCCCGGCAAACATACGGGTTGGATCTTCGCCCTGCCGCTTAAATGGATAAAGCCCTGCGGTATATGGAAATTCTCCCGGAACATTTTCCTGAAGACACCAACCCAGGATATCACCCCAGGCCTTATATTTTGGCAAGGCAACCTTAGGAATTCTGGTATGTGAAAGTGACTCGGTATGGGTTTCAATTTTGATCTCCTTATCACGTACTTTAAAGCTATAGATAGGCTCCGTATATTTATTCACTTTTTCATGCCAGCCGAAAATGATCTCCCAGTTATATGGATCAAGATCCATTTTCAGTTTGTCAAATTCGGCGAAAAGCAGCTTCAGAAACTCATTATTTTCGTTATTCTGAACCTGTTCCAGAATCTCTTCGCTATCCAATCCGTTTTTATCTAAATAAGACGTCTCGACTCCACTCGTCGTGACACCGGCCACGGTTAATATGGTTTTATAAATTCCATAAAGCCTCTGCGCAACTTCAACCTGAACAGCGGCTTTTTCATCATAACCGCGGTTATTTTCTGCAATTTCTGAAAGATAGCGGGTACGTTTGGGCGGAATTACGAAGATCTTCTCGCTCATTTCACGGGAGATCTCAAAGGTAGAATGAAGTCCGCTTTCGGTCTTTTCCTCTACCTTATCCATGATATGTTTGTAAAGCGTATTCATACCGGGATCGTTAAATTGGGAAGCAATTGTTCCAAAAACCGGCAATTTTTCAGCATCTTCATGCCATAACTGGTGATTTCGCTGGTATTGTTTTTTCACATCCCTCAGCGCGTCCTGAGCGCCCCGTTTATCGAATTTGTTGATCGCCACTAAATCGGCAAAATCAAGCATATCTATCTTTTCCAGCTGCGTAGCCGCCCCGAATTCAGGCGTCATCACATAAAGTGAAACATCTGAATGATCTAAAATTTCAGTATCGCTTTGCCCGATTCCAGAAGTTTCAAGAATGATCAGGTCGTAATGAGCCGCTTTAAGCACATCTACCGCTTCCGCGACATATTTTGACAGCGCCAGGTTTGACTGTCGCGTTGCCAGAGAACGCATATAAACTCGCGGATGATTGATTGAATTCATTCGGATTCGATCCCCCAGCAGAGCACCGCCGGTTTTTTTCTTGGATGGATCTACAGAAACAATTCCGATATATTTTTCGGGAAAATCGACTAAAAATCTTCGCACCAGCTCATCCACCAGGCTGGATTTTCCGGAGCCGCCAGTACCCGTAATTCCGAGGACCGGAGTTTTAGCTCCTTTAAAATCTTTTTTCAGAAAGGCAGTTTTGAATTCTTCGTGCTTATTTTCAGCAAGGGAAATAAGCCGCGCAATGGTATTGATGTCTTTATCTTCAAGCTTGCTCTTTATGTTGATTTTTTCAGGAAGTGAGGGGATCTCATTATCGACCTTTTGAATCATATCATTGATCATTCCCTGCAGTCCCATTTCGCGCCCGTCATCAGGCGAATAAATACGCTCGATCCCATAATCCATGAGCTCTTTGATCTCTTCCGGAAGGATCACTCCGCCGCCGCCGCCAAAAACTTTAATATGTCCTGCTCCTTTTTCGTTCAGCAGGTCATACATATATTTAAAATATTCAATATGGCCGCCCTGGTATGAGGTCATAGCTATCGCATGAGCATCTTCCTGAATGGCACAGTTCACCACTTCCTCAACACTGCGGTCATGGCCCAGATGAATCACTTCCACCCCCGTAGCCTGAATGATCCGGCGCATGATATTTATAGCCGCATCGTGACCGTCAAAAAGCGAAGCCGCGGTTACAATTCTAATTTTATGTTTTGGAGTATATGCTTGTTGTGGTTCCATTATTGAATTTATCGGTTTTTCCAGGCTGCAATTTACGAAAATTGTAAAGTTTAGCGGCCTTTTCTGATAATTGTCTAATACTTGGCAGGTTTCTGCGGAATGCCTTGAAAATCTCCTATTTTAGCTGAAAAACAGGCTGAAATGAGCAAGATCACCCTACTAATTCACTGCCCCGATACCTCCGGGATCATTGCCGGCGTTACTTCATTTTTTCATGGGCAGCAAGGGAATATAATTTATATAGATCAATATGTCGATAGAGAAAATAAGGTATTTTTTATGCGCCTGGAGTGCGAATTTTCCGAAGACCTTAAACTTGACAGGCTGAAGCAAAAATTTGGCGCTTCGATTGCCGAAAAATATGAAATGACCTGGAAAATAGCTTCTGCCGAAGCACCCGAGAAAATGGCAATTTTCGTTTCTAAATACGAGCACTGTCTTTATGATCTCCTCGGAAGATATAAATCAGGCGAACTGGAGGTAGAAATTCCACTTATCATCAGCAACCATGATAAACTTCAGCCCATTGCCGAAAGCTTCGGTATTCCCTTTTATCATATTCCGGTTGAAAAAAATAGAAAATCTGAAGCAGAAGCAAAACAGCTGGAACTGCTTAAAAAGGAAAAAATTGATTTCATCGTGCTTGCGAGGTATATGCAGATCATTTCCGGAGAAATGATCGAAGCTTTCCCAAACCGCATTATCAATATCCACCATTCTTTTTTACCTGCCTTCGCCGGCGCAAAACCGTATCATTCGGCCTACAAACGAGGTGTTAAGATCATTGGCGCCACCAGCCATTACGTCACCGCCGAATTGGACGCCGGGCCGATTATCGAACAGGATATTTCCCGAATTTCACACCATCATTCTATCCGCGATCTCATTCTTAAAGGAAGGGACCTGGAGAAAATTGTACTGGCAAGGGCAATTAAGCTCCATCTCGCGCGAAAAACCCTGGTCTATAACAATAAAACTGTCATTTTCACCTGATTTTTTCCACTTGAAGAATCGGATAAATTTTATCCTATGAAACCCGGTTCCCAAATTGTTTCAAATCGAAAAGCCTTATATTTGAGAAAAGACCGTTATGCAAAAACTTTTAGTTTTATCCTTCATTTTCATGTTCACCTCCTGTGCTGAGCTTCAGAACATCGCTTCGCAGTTGCCACAGGACTATACCTTAAGCGATGCTGAAATAAGTTCAGGATTAAAACAGGCGCTTCAATTTGGAATAGACCGCGAAGTCACCAAACTTGCTGAAGAAAACGGTTTTTATAATAATGAGCTCGTGCGGATCACGCTTCCGCCAGAACTCCGAAAAGTTGATAAAACCCTTAGAGATATAGGTTTGGATGCCCTGGCCGATAAAGGATTAATGGTCCTGAATCACGCCGCCGAAGATGCCGTTAAGGAAGCAATCCCTGTTTTCACCAATGCGGTAACCCAAATGAGCATTAACGATGCCAGGAATATTCTTTTTGGCCCCGATAATGCAGCAACCAATTACCTGCAAAACAGGACCAGTGAGGAGCTTTATCGAAAATTCAGTCCTATAATTTCAAATTCTCTGGATAAAGTTGGAGCCACCGAAGTCTGGAAGAATATCATTGATAGATACAATGCCATCCCTCTTACAAATAATGTGAATCCTGACCTTCCCGATTATGTAACAAATGAAGCATTAGATGGAGTTTTTACCATGATCTCCATCGAAGAGAAAGACATCCGAAACGATCTTTCAGCCCGCACCACTCAACTGCTGAAAAGGGTATTTGGAGCACAAGATTAAGAAATATTTTTCCTACAACTTATAATATTTTAACACTCTAAAGGCCTTTTCCTGAAGTTTTTAGAATAAGCTTAACGGGATTTTATCATAACCTATGGTAAAGCCTGTGTAGCTTTGTAGCATGCAGAATGATAACGTTGAAGGAAAAGTCCGATACTACCATGTTTAGAATCTTTGAAAATAAAACCAGGGAAGAACTTTTATGCGAAAAGTATTCCCGACTAATGGCACGCTCCTACAAACTTGCCCTTACCGATAAAGAGCAGAGCGACAAGCTAAATGAAAGGGCGGTTAAAATTCTTGAAGAGCTTAAAAGGATGAAAAGCGCGCTCATCGATTAAGATGCAGGGCCTTGAAGTAATCCAAAGCTTCAGATAGACGTGAACCGTACCAGCTAAAATACTCTCCATCGACCAGTTTAACCTCTGAAAAATGAGGTTGCAGTTCCTTTTTATGCTCCTCTGTGAAGGAATATGGTTCAGAGGAAAGAAGGCAGAGTTCCGGCTCAAGATTTTTTATTTCCTTTAAACTCATTTGGGGATAACGATTTTCTTTCACTGCATTTTCAAAATTATTTATTTCTAATAAAGAATTGATAAACGTGTTTTGCCCCGCGAGCATATAGGGAGCTTTCCATATAAAATAAGCAACCTTTTTAACAGGTTTGTCCTTTAAAGAATCCCGAAGATTATCCAGCTTTTTTCTGATAGCGCCAATCATGGTTTGGGCGAAATTTTCGCGATCGAACATTTTTCCATACTGGAGCATCAAATCGAAAGCATCTTCAATCGTGACAACGTCTGAAATATGAACAGTGGCGATCTTCTCAAGTTCGGAAACCATTTCCGGAGTATTTTCTTCTTTATTGCACAGGATAAGATCTGGCTCCAATTCATGAATTTTTCTGAAATTCACTTTTTTCGTGCCGCCAACTCTCGTTTTGATCTTTTTTAAATAAGAAGGATGAACACAAAATTGGGTAATCCCAACAATATTCTTTTCCATGCCAAGATCTACAAGTAATTCGGTTTGACTCGGAACCAGGGAAACAATTCTTTCGGGAACTTTGGAAAGATGGATTTTTCTGCCAAGCTGATCCCTGATCTCCATATTTTCAGGATTTCAGTTTCTCCAGTTCTGCAGCCATTTGTTGTTGAAGGGCTTCGGCACGTGCAGCGGCAATTTCAGCAAAATTAGGAGCATCAGAAGCATAAATGATCTTTCGGGAAGAATTTACCAGCAGGCCAACATCTTTTGTAATTCCGTATTTACAAACCTCTTCAAGACTTCCGCCCTGGGCGCCCACACCGGGGACGAGAAGAAAATTCTCAGGAATGATCTTTCTTATTTCTGAAAGATATTCTGCTTTTGTCGCGCCTATTACATACATCAGGTTTTCAGAATTCTTCCAGCTTTTGGAAGTTTTAATGACTTTTTTGTAAAGCTCTTCTCCTTCAGTTTTCAAAATTTGAAAATCGGATGCTCCGTCATTAGAGGTCAAAGCAAGCAGGATGGTATGTTTGTCGGTAAATTCCAAAAAAGGCTCCACAGAATCTTTCCCCATATATGGCGCTACGGTCACCGAATCGAACCCGAGATCTTTTAGAAAGGTCTTCGCATACATTCGCGAGGTATTGCCAATATCGCCACGTTTGGCATCGGCAATGGTATAAAGATCGGGATATTCGGAATGCAGATAATTAATGGTCTTTTCCAGCGCTTTCCAGCCATCCAGACCCATCGCCTCGTAAAAGGCTATATTGGGTTTGTAGGCTACACAATATTGATGTGTGGCATCGATAATTGCTTTATTGAAAGTAAAAACCGGATCTTTTTCTGAAAGGAGATAGGTTGGGATCTTCTCCAGATCGGTATCCAAACCAACGCATAAAAATGATTTCTTTTTAAAGATTTGTTCGATCAGTTCCTTTGTCCTCATTTTTCAGTTACCTGTTATCGGTTATCAGTTATCAATTATCAATTATCAATTATCAATTATCTAAGATTAATTTTTTCTGGGAGAATCAATATATTCATCATTAGAACTTCTCAACCTTAAACCTTAAACCTTAAACCTTAGACATTTAAAGGATGTCTGAATTTTCCTTGAGTTTTTCGGTGTTTTCGGCGAATCTTAATTCATCGATTATCTTTTGAATATCGCCATTAATGATATTCGAGAGATCATATAAAGTAAGATTGATACGATGATCTGTCACCCGGCTTTGCGCATAATTATAAGTACGGATCTTTGCACTACGGTCACCACTGGAAACCATTGAATTTCGTTTTGCCGCATCGGCTTCCTGTTTCTTGGCAAGTTCCATTTCATAAAGCCTGGAACGCAAAACGCGGAAGGCTTTTTCCTTGTTCTTATGCTGAGATTTTTGATCCTGGCACTGAGCTACCAGTCCGGTAGGTTCGTGGGTTAATCGAACTGCCGAATAGGTAGTATTCACCGATTGTCCGCCGGGACCTGAGGAACAGAAATAATCTATACGAACATCTTTAGGATCGATCTCCACATCAAATTCTTCGGCTTCAGGTAACACCATCACAGTAGCTGCAGATGTATGCACTCTTCCCTGGGTTTCGGTTTGCGGCACACGCTGAACACGGTGCACGCCGGCTTCAAATTTCATTGTGCCGTAGACCTCTTCCCCTGAAATCTCAAAAATGATCTCTTTGAAACCTCCGCTGGTACCTTCGCTGAAATCAACAATATTATGCTTCCAGCCCTTGCTTTCCACATATTTGGTGTACATACGGTATAGATCACCGGCAAAAATACTGGCCTCATCACCGCCGGTACCCGCACGGATCTCCATCACCACGTTCTTGGCATCTTCAGGATCTTTGGGAACCAACATCATCCTGATCTTTTCTTCGAGTTCCGGGAGTTGCGCTTTAGCCTCTTCAAGCTGGAGTTTTGCCATTTCGGTCATCTCAGGATCACTTCCATCGGCAATGATCTCTTCGGCTTCCTTTATATTATCGGTAAGCCGCATATATTTTTCGCGCTCATTCATCAGCGCCTTAAGATCTTTGTATTCTTTGTTTAATTCAATATATCGCTTTTGATCTGAGATCACATCCGGCTGAATAATCAAATCGTTCACCTCATCAAATCGCTGCTTTACGATATTAAGCTTATCAATCATATAAAATGCTGAATTTAGGTTGCAAATTTACGATAAATCCACGGAATTCTATACCGCATTGCTTTCTTCTGAAAAATTTTTACCGAAGCTTCACCGATAATTTCTGTTGAAAAAAGTGATATTATTGAAGTTTTAGAAACAGGAGAGAGTTATTATTTAAACTAAGCTCTTAAACGCTTAAAGAAGTAATGAAGAAAGGATTCGTTGAGTATTTTTCTCCCGCAGATCCACGCTGATTCTCGACCAGTATAACCCCTAAATCTGTTGGAGAAAAAAATCTGCGGATTTCTGCGTCATCTGCGGGAGCTTTGATAAAACAGGTTTCTTTACTTCTTTCTGAAGTTTCTTTACCCCGCAGCTGGCAACAAGCTGCACAAAAATTTAACTAAAATAGAAGGAATAAATTAGAATTCGTATTTTTGATAAAAAGCAGACAGATGGATTTAGAGGCTAAAAAAATATCTTTTGTTCAAGAATTTCTTCGTTTACAAAATGAAGAAATTATAAATGGATTAGAGAAAATGCTGCATAAAAGAAAAGCAGAATTGCTTGAAAAGGAAATGAAACCTATGTCAATGCAACAATTTAACAAGGAAATTGACCAGGCCTTAGATGACTCTAAAAATGGGCGATTAATTAAAGCATCTGAATTAAAAACAAAAGTTCAAAAATGGAGCTAACCGTTTATTGGACTCAACTAGCCGAGGATAAATTAGAAGATATATTTCATTACTATAAATATAAGGCCAGCAAAAGAGTTGCTGCAGATATAATTAACGGAATTATTGATTCTACAAATGATTTAGAAAAGACACCTGAAATTGGCCAGAAAGAATTTCTTCTTAAAGAAAGAGAACAAGATTTTAGATATTTAATTTTTAAAAACTACAAGATTATTTACTGGATTAATAAAAATCAACAGCGCATAGAAATTACTAATGTCTTTGATACCAGACAAAATCCAGAAAAAATTAATCAAACCAAATAGCAGCCAGTTGCCAACATCGCATATTCGCAATTGCGGCCATTCTGCTAAAAAAAGATTGTAGAAAACCAGGAATTAAAAACTAAATCGAACAAATCCGCATTTTCACTACCACAACTGACGAATAAACGTGACCTATCTCCCAGATCCACGCTGATTTTCAACCAGTATAACCCATAAAGCGCTTTGAGAAAAAAATCTGCGGATTTCTGGGTCATCTGCGGGAGATTTTTTTATTTTTATATGCCTTTTTCTCAAGCTGATTCAGCTGATATTCGCTAATTGTTAAAGTTTGCAATTCATTGGAAGCGGACATCGGCTAAATCTAGTATTCAAATTCCCCAAATTCACTTTTAATAGTGAGTTTTTTAGTTTCAGAATCTTCTACTCTCCCGATTATTTTCGCATCTACATTGAAAGATTTTGAAATCTCTATTATTTTCTCAGCGAAATCAGGATGTACGTAAAGTTCCATACGATGTCCCATATTAAACACCTGGTACATCTCTTTCCAGTTCGTGCCGCTTTCCTTCTGAATTAACTTGAACAAAGGCGGAATTTCAAAAAGATCGTCCTTAACCACATGATATTTATCCAGGAAATGAAGGATTTTTGTCTGAGCGCCCCCGCTGCAGTGAACCATCCCGTTGATATTCTCGTTGCCAATTTCCTGAAGTATTTTCTTAATGATCGGCGCATAGGTTCTGGTTGGGGAAAGCACCAGTTTACCCGCGTCCAGCGGACTATCTTCCACTTTATCGGTTAATTTTTTCGATCCTGAATACACCAGTTCTTCAGGTATGGAACTATCAAAACTTTCGGGATATTTTTCAGCGAGAATTTTGGAAAAAACGTCGTGGCGCGCAGAGGTAAGTCCGTTGCTACCCATTCCGCCGTTATATTCCTTTTCATAAGAAGCCTGGCCAAAAGAGGCCAGCCCAACGATCACATTTCCGGGTCTGATATTGGCATTGTTGATCACCTTTTTTCGTTCCATCCGTGCAGTCACCGTGGAATCTACAATTATCGTTCGTACAAGATCACCCACATCGGCCGTTTCCCCACCGGTAGAATGTATCTCCACGCCAAAATCATTTAATTCGGAAATCAATTCTTCGGTTCCGTTAATGATCGCAGAAATCACTTCACCGGGAACCAGGTTCTTATTCCTTCCGATAGTGGAAGAAAGAAGAATATTGTCTATAGCCCCAATGCAAAGAAGATCGTCGATATTCATGATAAGAGCATCCTGGGCAATGCCTTTCCAAACCGAAAGATCCCCGGTTTCCTTCCAGTACATATAAGCAAGCGAAGATTTGGTTCCGGCACCATCGGCGTGCATAATAAGGCAGTGATCCCTGCTTCCGGTCAGATAATCGGGCACGATTTTACAGAATGCCTTCGGAAAAAGGCCTTTATCCACATTTTTAATAGCCTTGTGCACATCTTCCTTTCCGGCAGAAACACCGCGGCCAGCATATCGTTTACTTACTTCTTTGCTCATTCCTGAAGGTTTTGAGTTTCCAAAGATAATCAGTTTTGAAAGTTTAGATAAAACTTCAGACTTTAAAATAAAAAAGCCCCGGCATAAGCAGGGGCTTCCAATCTTAGTTTAACAGAATATTTATCTCGTGAACAACAATTCTCTGTACTTGGTCAATGGCCAGAGTTCATCGTCAATCAATAATTCCAGTTTATCACAGTGATAACGGATCTCATCAAAATAAGGCTTCACATCATCACAATAGGCAAAGGCCCGCTCTTCTACCTCTTCAATCTTATTGGCGACCTTACGAGCTTCGATCATGGCGTTAATCTTGGAATTGATAATAGCTATATGAGAGGAAATACTTTCCAGGATTTCCAGTTGTTCCTTGCCGTGACGTGCAAAATCCTCACCGTAAATTTCTTTCAATCCGCGAACATTTTCAATAAGAAGGTTTTGGTAACGAATAGCCGTTGGAATCACGTGGTTTCGCGCGATATCTCCCAGTACACGTCCTTCAATTTGAATACGCATCGCATATTCTTCAAGTTCGATCTCGTGACGAGCTTCTATTTCGGTCTTATTCATCACCTCAAGCTCTTTGTAAAGATCGATGGTCTTTTTACTTACCTGTGCTTTTAAAGCGGTAGGGGTATTTTTATTATTGCTAAGACCTCTCTTTGCAGCCTCTTTTTCCCATGCTTCACTATAACCATCCCCTTCAAAACGAATTTTTTTGGATTTTTTGATGTATTCTCTAAGAACATTGAAAATAGCATCATCTTTTTTCATTTTTTTGTTCTTCACCAGCTTGTCAACTTCTTTTTTGAAATCGCGCAGCTGCTTGGCAACAATACTGTTAAGAACGGTCATCGCACCGGCGCAGTTAGCGATAGAGCCAACGGCACGGAACTCGAATTTATTGCCGGTAAAGGCGAATGAGGAAGTACGGTTACGGTCGGTATTATCTCTTAAGATTTCAGGAATTTTTCCAACCACGTTAAGTTTAAGATCGGTTTTTTCCTGAGGAGAAAGTTTTCCGTCGGTAACTTTTTCAAGTTCATCAAGAACTTTGGTAAGCTGTGATCCGATGAAAACCGAAATAATCGCAGGTGGAGCCTCGTTTGCACCTAAGCGGTGATCATTTGAAGCACTTGCGATGGAAGCCCTCAGCAATTCTTCATAATCGTATACCGCTTTAATGGTATTGATAAAGAAGGTTAAAAACTGAAGGTTTTTCATAGGTGTGGAACCTGGAGAAAGAAGGTTCACTCCGGTATCGGTTGCGAGAGACCAGTTGTTGTGTTTACCACTTCCGTTGATCCCGGCAAAAGGTTTTTCATGCATGAGAACGGTTAAATGATGACGTTCTCCAACCTTTTTCATCACATCCATTATAAGGGAGTTATGATCTACGGCCAGGTTGGCTTCCTCAAAAATCGGAGCAAGCTCAAACTGGTTTGGAGCCACTTCGTTATGACGGGTCTTTACAGGAATTCCCAATTTCATACACTCTATTTCCAGATCCATCATAAAAGAGATAGCTCTTGAAGGAATAGAACCAAAATAGTGGTCATCTAATTGCTGTCCTTTAGCAGGCGAATGTCCGAGCAAAGTCCTTCCGGTAAGCGTAATATCAGGGCGGGAAGCCGCAAGGGCTGAGTCAATAAGGAAATATTCCTGTTCCCATCCCAAAGTAGAATTAACTTTCTTTACATTCTTGTCGAAATATTTACATACATCGGTAGCAGCATGATCAACGGCCTGTAAAGCTCTAAGAAGCGGAGTTTTATTATCAAGTGCTTCACCGGTATATGAAACGAAAACTGTAGGAATACAAAGGGTAGTCCCCCAGATAAATGCAGGGGAAGTTGGATCCCATGCGGTATAGCCACGGGCTTCGAAAGTATTTCTTATACCTCCACTAGGAAAACTGGAAGCATCTGGTTCCTGTTGTACTAATTGTCCGCCTCCGAATTTTTCGATGGCCGTTCCATCTCCAATTGGCTCGAAAAAGGAATCATGTTTTTCGGCAGTTGCTCCGGTAAGCGGTTGAAACCAGTGCGTATAATGCGTTACTCCTTTAGAAATAGCCCACTCTTTCATCCCGGTAGAGATATGATCGGCTACTGAGCGGTCAATCTTTTTCCCGGTTTGTATGGCTTCTCTAACATTCTCGTAAGCTTCTTTGGTAAGAAACTGACGCATCATTGATTCATTGAAAACATTCTGTGAATAGATCTCAGACCTTCTTCCTGGTTCGTCTACTTTAACAGCGCTTCTGCCGAGCGTTTCTTTTAAAGCTTGAAATCGTAGTGTTGGCATATTGTACTTTATTGATTTGAATTCTATTAAAATGAAGACCTAAAAAAGTCTTTTATAAATATCAGCTGGTTAATTTTCCAATTTTCAGATGCGAATATAATATTTATCCTATGAAATTTCATTAAATCAGGTAAATATTTATATGTTTCTGAGTTTTACCCCCTGTTAAAATAAGGGTATATTTGAGGGTAAAATTAAAATTTATTATTTAAGCCCTGTAATTGTATAGGGTATTTATCCAAATCGCATTTTTAGCCCTCAATTATTACGAAGATTATAAATTCCAGGTAAAAACAGAAATGAAAAAATAAAAGCAGAAAAAATTGATTTTCAGAAAGAAATCAATAAAAAACACCTTAAAAGATTAAAAATAAGAGGGATAACCAACTCCTTTTAATGAGGTTCAAATATTAAAAACTAGAAATTCGGTTCTTTTTAGCTAAGAATAGTCATTGCAACAAAAACGCAATAGGCAGCGAAAAGAAAAAATCCTTTATACCGGCTAAATTTTAGCCTGGTAGGCAGAAAGGCCAGCGGAGCCAGAATAAATCCTACCGCAAGCATCCAGATAATATCATTGGTAAGTATCTCGGGGGATTGCACCTGGATAGGTTTTATAAGCGCCGTAATGCCCAAAACTGAAGAAATATTAAAGATATTCGAGCCTATGAGGTTACCTAGAGAGATGGCTTTTTCCTGTTTTACCGCCGCGATAATAGAAGCCGCGAGTTCGGGTATACTCGTTCCCACTGCGATCATGGTCACGGAAATCACCCGTTCACTCACTCCTAATTTGGTTGCCAGTTCTACCGCCCCTTTAACAAGTAATTCAGAACCTGCCCATAAAGCAAAAATGCCTATTCCCAGCCAAATGATTATTTTAAAAGTGGAGACTTCTTTTAATTTCTCATCAACTTCTTCTACGAGAACTTCATCCTTTATGCGTGCGCGCCTTAACAGGAAAAAAAGATAAACAAACAGACCCGATAACAGAGCCAGCCCTTCTAACCTGTTAAGATCATGCCCATTTTTCAGGAAAAAATAGAGGATAATTGAAAAGATCATCATGACCGGCCAATTGATCTTAAAGAAATCCCTGTCGGCAAAAAGCGGAGCGATCATAGCCGTGATCCCCATTACCAGGGCGATATTGGCGATATTAGAACCGATTACATTTCCCAGAGAAATATCTGAAAAACCGTTAATAGCAGCCTGGAGGCTTACCAACAGCTCAGGGGCTGAAGTAGCAAAAGATACCACCGTTAATCCTATGACCATTCGGGAAATGTTCATCCGGAAAGAAAGAGCCACTGAAGATCTCACCAAATACTCCCCTCCTATTACCAGTAAAACAAAACCTATAAGTAAATAAACGATGCTCATAGAACAATTTTTGACGAAGATAGTCAATCGAAAAAATATAGGCAGACACAAAAAACTAACTACTTTTATAGTTGTTAAACTATTTTTTTCGTTATATTTGAAAACAAGATGATTATTCAATCAACCAAAATGGAAAAATTAACCAATAAAGAAGAGGAGATCATGCACGTGTTGTGGGATCTCGAAAAAGCCTTTGTAAAAGAGGTTTTAGCCGAACTTAAAGATCAAAAATTGCATTATAACACTGTTTCCACCATCATTAGGAATCTTGAGGAAAAAGGCTATGTTTCTCATAAAGCATTCGGGAAAACACACCAGTATTATCCGGTGGTAAGCAAGGAAAAATATCGGAAACAGTTTATGAACATGGCTACTAAACGCTTTTTTGATAATTCGTTTAAGAGTGTGGTTTCCTATTTTGCCAAAGAAGAAAAGATTAGCGCGGAAGAGCTTAGGGAAATACTGGAGATCATCGAAAAAAAGAAAAAATGATAGAGGATATACTTTTTTACCTGTTCAAATCTTCTGTTTTACTGCTGATCTTTTATGGAACCTATCAATTACTGTTGAAAAAGGAAACATTTTTCAATCTTAATAGGAAATTTTTACTAGGCGGACTCATCGTGGCCGCAATCTTTCCTGCGATCTATTTTACAAAAACCGTTTTTATAGAAGCTCCTCCGCTTCCAATAACAAGTCAGGAAACGAATCTCACTTTGGTAGCAGTTCAGGAAAGTTTCGACTGGTGGGAGATCGCAGGAATGGTATATTTATGTATTACCAGTTTTTTTCTGTTGCGTTTCGGCCTTCAGCTATTTTCAGTTTTAAGGATTATTATTTCTGAAAATGCCAAAAAAGAGAAGGGTATTTATTTCATTGATACTTCCAAAAATCAGCTGCCGTTTTCCTTTTTCAATTATATCGTTTACAACTCTGATAAACATCATCCCGGGGATCTGAAACTGATCCTGGAGCATGAAAAAGTTCATACCAGGCAGTTTCACAGTATGGACATCTTAATGGCAAATCTTGCGCAATGTCTCCTTTGGTTTAATCCGTTCGCATGGTTTTATAAAAGATCCATCGAACAAAATCTTGAATTTATCGCCGACAGGGAGGCTGCAGCGGGCTACCCTTTAAAAGATTACCAGCATGCGCTGGTGAAAGTTTCGGTTGCCGACCTAAAACCGGCACTTACTAATCACTTTTATCAGTCATTTATCAAAAAACGAATTCTTATGCTCAACAAACGTCATTCAGGAAATGTGAAATTCTGGAAAAGCAGCCTCGTGCTCCCTCTTATTTTTACTTTCATGCTAACCTTCAATGTAAAAACAGAGGCCAGGATCCTGCAACAACAGCCTTCAGAAACTTCCGTAGCTTCCGGAGCAATTTCAGCCCGCATTACTAAAAAAACAACAAAATCAGAATTGCAAGAATTCGAAAAGGACTTTGCGAGCCATGGTGTAAAGCTCAAATTTGATCATGTAAAGTACTCTTCCGCAGGTACCCTCACCGGGGTCGACATTTCAGTAAAAGACAATAATACCGTAAATAAAGGAAGCCTTAGTCGCAGAAATCCCGATGGAATAAAACCCATAGATATTCTTATTGCTGAAAATGGTGAACTTTCGCTGGGCTCTGCAAAGACGGTTGAAATTGAAGAAACCAAAGCGACTTCCGGAAAGAAAAAATACAGGATCATTGATCATGCGTCCCCAATTCTCCAGGACGACAAACCGATGGTGATAATAGATGGAATTCCACAGAAAGACCGGTCAGAACTGGAAAGTCTCAGCCCTTCCAAAATCATAAACATTACAGTCCTGGAAAACCCTAAGGCCACTGCACTTTACGGAGCTCGCGGTCGCAACGGAGTTATAATTGTGCGCACAAAAAGCGAAGACAAAAAGGCTCCAAAAATAAAAATCAGGAGAAATGTAACGATCTCTGATTCCGCAGAAAATCCCAATGGAGATATTTACGCCTATGAGTATGGGAAAAATGATCAAGAAATCATTCTCGGCAACCACAAGGGAGAAAAGCCGCTGATAATAATAGATGGTGAGGTAAAAGAAAAAGATTTTGATTTAAACCAGATGGAACCCGAAGAAATAGCGGCTATAAATGTGCTGAAGGGAAATCAGGCCACTGAAAAGTACGGCGAAAAAGGAGAGAACGGTGTTATAGAGATTAATACCAAATCTTCAAATTATAAATTAAAATCAGGTAAAACTGATGCGATTGCCTTCAGACTTACTAAAACACTTTCAGACAATGAACTGGAAGGACTTAAAGCCAGAATTCAGCAATCAACAGGAATGGAAGTGAGTTTTTCAGGAATCAAAAGAAATTCAAAAAATGAAATCACGAATATCAGAATTTCAGGTAAAAAAGATAGCAGCAAAGCATCAGCTACCTGGGAAAAGAAAGACGGAATTCCTCCCATAGTCATCGGATTAGATCGCAATGGAGGAATTCAAATTAAAACGGAATAGTTTATTTCAAAAAATATTGTTTAAAGGATCTGTCTCAAAAGTTCAATTTTCGTCAAGCTGAACTTGCCTGCCTGTGGTAAGCAGGTTTCAGTTTTCGATCCTTTGGAAGGAGAAACGCTTAATCTTTCCAAAAACAGCATTTTTAAAAATTTGATATCTTTGATAGAAACCATCCTTTAGATGAAGAAGAAAATTTTTCAGGCACTGGCAAAATTCAATAAAAAGGTACTGCCTTCTTATTCCAAAAAGCAGCTCGACTTAAGCAAGGCCAGCAAACTGCAAATGGCGATCATCGGCTGGAAATTGTGGGTCACAAAAAATTCGCTGGATTAAAGATAATCAAGCAAACTCTTCACCTCATAGTTCTTTAGTTTTTCCCTTCCTTTTAAAAATCCGAGTTCCACCAGAAAATTGCACTGAACGATCTCTCCACCACATTTTTCAATGAGCTTACAGGTGGCAAGCGCTGTTCCTCCCGTTGCCAGTACATCGTCATGCAGCAGCACTTTCTCTCCTTTCTTTATCGCGTCTTCATGGATCTCTAAAGTATCGGTACCATATTCCAGTTCATAAGTTTCTTTATGTGTGATATAGGGCAATTTTCCAGGTTTTCGTACCGGAATGAAGCCTGCATCAAGTCTTTCGGCCAAAAGAGTTGCAAAGAAAAATCCGCGGGATTCGATGCCAACAACCTTGTCGATCTTTTTTCCTTTAAGTCCGGCCATAAAAAGATTAACAGTATACTTCATCGCTTCGGGATCCTGGAGGAGCGGAGTAATGTCTTTATATGAAATCCCTTTTTTGGGAAAATCTTTTACTTCTCTTATATATTCTTTTAAGTCTATTTCCATTTTTAAACAGTTATGGCGTGATTCAGATATTTACGAAAAGGAAGCATTTCTTTATATATAGTGATAATTTTTTGCTGAAAATCGTCAGCGGTTACCTCTTCTCTTGAAAAGGAATGCATAACGGCAAAGGTCCTTTTCCTTAAAAGGTCTATGTATGGATGATCTGCCGGATATCCTTTTGGTGAAGTTTTTAAAGGATCGACCTCCATCATTTCTCCAAAAACTATTTTAAAGGAAGCTTTATTCAGAATTTTTCGGAAATCTTCTCCATTATAATCTATAGCTGCACGAATGCTATCCAGTTTTTCCTTTGGCGGCTTGTAAAATCCGCCAGCAACGAAACGCTCATTGATCCCGATATGAATATAAAAATCGCCTTTCCCCTTCTCTTTATCAAGGCCGGCACCGAAATGATCTTTATAAACAGGTTTATCGGGATGAAAAAGAAGGTTATTGTTTATGCGGTTGATGGCCTGCTTTCCGGTAGTTGGAGAATAATCGGGATCTATTTTGGCCAGTTTGATATCCAGCTCATTAAGCCAGGAAATATAAAAATCGCGGATCTCATAATATTCACCGCGATGCTCATCCATCCATTCTTTAGAATTATTCCGGTTTAGTCTTTCGAGAAAACCGAAAAGCTTTTGGAAGCTCATTTTTCTTTTAAAGATATAAAAAAGGGCGGTGGACACCAGCGTTTTCAGCAAATTTCGAGCTTATGGGCTCATTTTTCAGCTTTTTCAGAAAGTTTCTTCAGGTGTGCTTACGAGAAATATTAAAGACTACAAAAAAAGTGAATTAGCGATAATGACTCCTGAAACCTATTTAAAGGGTGCCACCAGTCTCTAACATAGGTTAAAGCGAATAGACGGTGGATCGTGTTCTAGAGATTTATTAATTCATTTTGTAAACTGACAAACCCGTGTCTCCTACTCCGGCCAATTGTCCATAACCCTAACCGTTGGTAACGAGCTGGTAAAAATATCTATTACAACTCCAAGAGGATACCGGAAATCGCTTTTTAGTACTTGAAGTATCCGGTGATTCTTAAGCGTATTGCCTAAAAAACAGGGCTTTTAATTTCATAATCTTTGGTTTACCGGAAACTTAGAATTAACCGCCATTTACCGCGTAAAGAACCGGTTAAAAGCATCTGAAAAAAGCCTTAATACGATCCTCTGAAAATCAACTGATTGCATTCATTAAAAAGTGGATAGTGTTAATCATAAAGAAGCTTTTTCCTTATATTCAGTATTACTTAATTGACACAACAACCTAACTTCGATTACTAATGAACTATAAGCAATTAGGGGAATTTGTATATATTCCCAAAACCGATGGAAAACCTTTGAAAGACAAGAAGGACATTAAATTCAATTATTATTTGTCAAGCCGGGTAAACGGCAAAAAGATAGATGTTGACATAACAACCAAACTTTTTGACGACGAACAGATCTATATTCGTAAAGCATGTTATCGGGTGGGGATTGGAGAAATTGAAGGCTGTGTAAAGGAAAATCTTATTAATCACATGAAAAGCCTTGGAATGGACGACGAGAATATTCCCTCTTCACTTATTAATGTAGGAATTACACCCCATGCAGTTCGTTGCCTGACCAAAAACTCTTATAAAAAGGAAAGAGTAGAATAAGCTTTTTTATTTTCACTTTTATTGGCTGGCTGAAAATGACAGTTCAACCGGGTTTCCAGTTTATTTCAGAAATTAACCTTCTGATAATTAAGATTATATCTTCTGAAAAAAATTCAGCCTGATGATTTTTTTCAGCCAGTCTTTTCCATCTGAAAATTGAGCTTTTTCAGATTATAGGGTTTGAGATCAAATTAAACCTCATAGGAATTCCAGTCTTCAATTTCGTTTCTCTCTTCAGGTTTAATAGCCTGTCGCAACATCTCCTGGTCATATTCCAAACCGTGTTTTTGAAGGACATCCTCAGGAACACCATCCCATACATTTGGCCTGTTTCCTTTATAACCTAAATATTCGATCCCTTCTTTGCTGGTAAAATAGCCGGTCGTCACCAGGTTTCTGATGGTACTGAAAAATTTGGCACCCTGGGAATACTCAGGTTTTACCTCTTCAGGATAAGCGATATCATCAATAATGGAAAGCTGCTGATCTTTTGAAAGATCTACGAAATCCTGATTATAACGTTTATAACTTTCATTTTTCAGCCATCTTAGACCACCTCGCATAGGAATTTTATAGGCGGGAATATCCTTGGTGATAAATTCGATAAATTCAGGAACACCAACCTCTGAAGCCGGCTTTGTATTGTCGCCGGGCATGATTATATCACTAAGAACAATGATAGTACCCATCTCCTCATCGGTATAAAAATCTTCTTCCATCAGCCGTTCATCACGGGCCTCCTCTTCGGGAGTCCTTCCGTAATCGAATTCTTTTTCCCTGATATCGGTCAGTTGACTTACATCGGTATTTTCATCAAGGCGGCAGCTCATTAATAAACCAGAGCCGGCTCCGCCGATAATTAAGGTTTTAAGTGAATCTCTTCTGTTCATAACCAGCTTTTTAAATATTACCTTTTTTCATTTCATCTGATAAATAATCGGAAGCCCTCCATGCCAGTGCAAGAATGGTCCATGTGGGATTCTTATCGGCCTGGGAAACAAATGCGCCGCCATCCATCACAAAGAGGTTGGGCACATCATGCGCCTGATTGTATTTATTAAGCACTGAAGTATTTCTATCATCTCCCATTCGGGTGGTGCCTACTTCATGAATGATCTGTCCCGGATTCGTGAGTCCGTAATTAGATTCTTTCCCGGGTTTGGTACCTAAAGGAACCCCTCCCATAGACTCGATGATCTCTTCAAAAGTATCCTGCATGTGCGCGGCCTGTTTGATTTCTTCTTCAGACCATTTATAATCGAATTTAAGAACGGGAATTCCGAATTTATCAACCGTTTCCGGATCAATAGTACAGCGGTTATCATGCCTCGGAATACTTTCACCTCTTCCGGCCATTCCAAGGGTAGAACCGTAAAATCTTTTTACATCGTTCATGAATTCAACGCCATAACCTCCGGCTTTTTTCTTTTCTCCATTTTTTCCCGGTACGCGGCCGTTCATACCTTCCATATTAAAACCGAAACCATAGGAAGGCATTCCCATTCCGCCCCAGTATTCAATATGGTAACCCCGGGTAAAGCCAAGATTTTTATTATCATTCAACCACCACGGCGTGTAAAGATGCATACCGCCTACCCCGTCTTCATTATATCGTTTTCTGTCCATCAAAGAAGGAATGAAGCCCATACGAGAAGCTCCCGTAGAATCATGAAGGTACCGGCCAACCACATCACTTGAATTCGCTAGGCCATTAGGATGAGCCGATGATTTGGAATTAAGAAGGATCCTGGCAGAACTACATGCGCTCGCAGCAAGGATCACCACCTTCGCTTTAAGATGATAATCTTTTTGGTCAGATTTATTGATATAGTGTACACCGGTAGCATTTCCATCTTTATCGGTGCTTACTTCCCGGACCATGGCATTCACAAAAAGATCTACATTGTCACTTTCTTTTGCCGGTTTAACCAGTACCGAAGAAGATGAAAAATCTCCATACACCGAGCAGGATCTTGAACACTGACTACAATAAAAACAAGCCTGGCGGTCTTTATTAACCCTTTTTGTCAAAATGGAAAGTCTCGATGGGATCATGGGGATTCCGGCTTTTCCGGTAGCTTTTTTGAGATATAATTCGTGCAGGCGCGGTTTTGGAGGCGGCAGGAAAAAGCCGTCAGGTTCATTGGGAATGTTTTCTTTGGTGCCGAAGACACCTATAAGTTTATCAACTTTGTCATAATAAGGCTTCACATCATCATAGCCAATAGGCCAGTTATCACCTTTCCCGTCAAAATCTTTTCTTTTGAAATCAAGGGGGCCAAACCTCAGCGAAATCCGTCCCCAGTGGTTTGTCCTTCCTCCAACCATTCGGGAGCGAAACCAGTCGAATTCGGTGCCCCATTGCTTGGTGTAAGGCTCCCCTTCTATCTGCCAGCCCCCGTAAGCCATATCGAAATCGCCAAAAGGGCGAACTGTGGCAGCTCCTCTTCTTGGAGACTCATAAGGCCATCTAAGCTGAGTACGTTGTTCGGGATTTGCCGGATCAAAATCTGGACCGGCCTCCAAAAGGGCAATTTTATAGCCTTTTTCGGCTAATATTTTGGCAGCCATACCGCCACCCGCGCCCGAACCTACGATGCAAATATCATATTTCGGGGATTGTTCAATGATTTGAAAGGACATAATAAAAAATTATAATAACTAAAAGGTTTCTAAAACAGGCATTTTTGAATCCTGCCATTGCTTAAGCAATCATTTTCAATAATTTAAAAATCGATAAAATATCTGACCAAAATTGGTATATTTTTCCTGGTTATACTGAAGGTCTCCAGCCGGGAGCATATTCCCTGGACCACAAATTCATCACTTCATCATCCAGAACTCTCCCTGATCGGTCATCAACCTTAAACTCTTTGCCTGAACGATAAGCCATGTTGGCATAATGTACCATCGCCATAGAAATACTGGCATCGGCTATGGGAGCTGTCAATTCTGATTTTCCCCGAACGGTATCAAAGAAATTGACCATATGTGCTGTTGTCATATCGCCTCCTCCGCCAAGGGCTGTTCCCGCTTCATTTGAAGCAGATTCGGTTGTACGGATCACTTTCCCTGCCCTATCTTTTAAAACATATTTATCACGATCTACAAAAACGCTACCTTCTGTGCCGTAAATGATGGTTCCGCGGCCGGCACCGTAAGTTTCATAACCATTACGGCTTTGTCCATCCCATTCAATAATCTTATCACCATTAAATTTAAAGCTGGCCTCCATGCTGTCATACATTTCCCAGCCGTCATTCGGAAAATGCCTTTTTGCTGCCTGGACCTCTACATATTTCGGAAAGCCTACCTGAAGCGCCCACCTGGCGATATCCATTTCATGGGTGCCATTATTTCCGGCTTCGGCAGTACCATAATCCCAACCATACCAGTGCCAGTTATAATCCCAGGTTTCTGCAGTATAATCGCGGCGCGGCGCAGGTCCCTGGAATAGTTCCCAATCCAGCCCTTCCAGAACGGGAGCCGGAGATTGCACCGGAACCCTTCCCCTGGAATTTGTGTAAAATGCCGTGGCTTTATACGGTTCTCCAATGGCGCCATTATGAATTTCATTAATAATTTCTATGGTATGATCTGAAGATCGTTGCTGGTTTCCCATTTGCACGATCTTATAATATTTTTTAGCAGCCGCTAACAGTATTTCGTTTTCGTTCATATTATGGCTGCAGGGTTTTTCAACATACACATGTTTTCCTCCTTTCATGGCCATGATCGAACCGGGAGTATGCCAGTGATCAGGAGTGGCATTGATCAAAATATCAACCTCTTTATCATCGATCACTTTTCGGATATCATTTTCCAGTTTTGGTTTGTAATCGATCAATTTTGAAAATTCTGCTGAAGCCTTTTCACGCTGACTTTTCATTACATCACATAAATATACCAGCCGGACATTAGACGATTTCAGAGAAACAGGTTCATAATAACCGCCAAGCCTTCTACCCAGGCCGGCAATTGCCACATTTAACCTTTCATTAGATCCGATAATCCTTCGGTAACTGCCAGCAGCCATACCCATCGCCGAACTTCCCGCCAACAGTGCGGCACCTCCTAAAACCGTTTTTGAAATAAAATCTCTTCTTGTGGTCATAAATTCAGAATTAAAGAGGTTTAATTTTTATGTTCCTGAAGGCTACGCGATTTCCATGATCCTGCAAAAGGATCCTTCCTTTTTCCAGTTCACCAAAATTTGGCCATTTATCGTATTTACTTTCTGAAACCAGTTTTCGAAATTCATCTGAACCCCTTTCATATTCCAAAACTTTTACCCCATTTAACCAGTGTTCCACATGATTATCTTTGGAAATTATGTGCGCCGTATTCCATTCCCCAATCGGATGAATGGGTTTATCAGGATCAGCCTGAATGAGATCATATAAAGAAGCTACAGTCCTGCTGCCCTCATGATTTCCCAGTTTCGCATCGGGATGGTTCTCGTCATCGAGAATTTGATATTCCAGACCAATGGAAGAGCCCGGACCTTTATTGAGATCGGTATCTACATAATACTTTATCCCGCTATTAGCTCCTTTGGTGATCTTAAAATCTACTTTCAGCTCGAAATCGCCGTAAAGCGAATCGGTTACGATATCACCTCCAGCAGCAGATTCTGCCCCTCCACTAGCCAAAACGATAAGATTTCCATCTTCGATCACCCAGCCTTTTTCCGGAAAATCATCCAGCCTGGCTCCGTGCCAGCCACTGGTAGTCTCCCCATCCCAGAGCATTTTCCAGCCGTTGGCCGCTTCATCTGAAGTCAGTTTATTTTTAGTAGTTTTAGGTTCCAGAGCAATCTTTTTGGAATATTTTGAAAGACTATCGGTAAGAATCTTAATATTCTTCCACATGACCTTTTTTCCGGCCTCATCATCTTTTCCGATAGCATGTACCTGCAGCGCGATAAAACCTTTATCGGTCTTATCATCTATAAGATAAGCCGTGGGAATTTCATTCACCCAGGTTTTAATGGTATCGCCTATAGCTTCGATGCGGTAATGATTCCACTTGTTCTGCCGGAAGGCTTTCTGAGCTTCGGGATTATTTTCGAGGGAATACAGCCAGCCCCTGCGGCCTTCATCATAGATACCCCCGCTCCAGGCCCTATCGGAAGGATCGATCTCTACCTGATACCCGTGAACTCTCCCGTTTTGATAATTGGGAAAACTATTGCTGCGAATCTGGATTCCCGAATTCATTGTGGAATCTACTTTAAAATCGAGTTCCAGAATAAAATCCTCGTAATTTTTTTTGGTGGTCAAAAAAGAGTTGGGAGTATCGTGAACCGTAGAGCCGATAATCATCCCGTTTTGCACCTCATAATCGGCTTCACCACCTTTTTGTTGCCAGCCGCTAAGGTCTTCACCGTTAAATAAAGGAACCCAGGGTGTGGAATCTTTTTCGGTTTCCTGGCAGCCGGTAAGCATTAAAAGCGATAACAGAAGTGGGATCGTTATCGCACTGAGGATGGATTTTTTCATGGGAAAGTAAATTTTCATCTCTAAATATCAGGAATTATTGCCTGATGAACAACTTCTTGTTCGGTTTACTACTCATCCAGAACGTCAATTCTCCACCTTTCATAATATCATCATGCTGAATGAATGGTTCGGTAAGCTCTTTTCCGTTCAGTTCCACTTTTTATACGTAGACGTTCTTATCGCTCTGGTTTTTGGCGGTTATTTTGCAATTCCTTTTTTAATGCTTCCTGGAATAATACCCCGAATCCTTTCCTTTTAATTTGGAAAACATTTCATAAGCCCTGTCAACCTGTTTTGGAGTAGAATGCTTAAATTCTGCCGTGTCTTTATAAACCTTCATCAGGGAATCCAGGCTTTTATGAAGTCTTCTCCGCACCCCGACATATTCTTCTGAATTATAGACGTTATTCTTTTCGTCAGGATCTTTTTCCAGATCATACATCTCCCATTGGTCGATATTATCGTAAAAATGCATCAGCACATATCGATCGGTACGAATACCATAATGCTTTTTCACCATGTGGAAAGCCGGAAAATCGTAATAATGATAATACAGTGAATTTCTGAAATCCTCATCTTTAACCTCGCCCTCAAGTAAGGGTTTTAGCGATTTTCCCTGGAAGCCTTCCGGAATTGGAGCTTGAGCATAATCGAGGAAAGTCTCGGCAAAATCCAGGTTTTGAGTCATGGCATTAATTGTAGTATTCGGTTTAATATGTCCCGGATACTGAATAAGTAGCGGCATTCTGAATGAAGTTTCGTACATAAAACGCTTGTCAAACCAGCCATTTTCGCCAAGGTAGAAACCCTGATCTGAGGTATAGACTACCAGCGTATTATCATCAAGGCCGTTTTCTTCAAGATAGTCCAGAATTTTTCCCACCCCGTCATCAACCGCTTTTACGGTTGCAAGATATTCTCTCAGGAACCGCTGGCCTTTCCATCGTGCCAATTCTTTCCCTTTAAGATTAGCTTCATGAAAAGCATCATTTTTCTTCTGATAGGCGCTGTCCCATTTTCTGCGTTGTTCCTTGGTCATCCGGCTGAATTCATTATGCCATGGATCATGAGCAAGCTCCGGGCTACCTTCCTTTACCGTCATTTTAAGGTCATAGCCTTCATACATATCCCTGTAAATGGTCATTAACTGATCCTGAGCGGCGATTTGCGTGGAATCAAATTCCGGAAAATAACTATCGGGTAACGGAAAATCTATGCTGTCATATACATTGGTGTAGCGCAAAGGTGCCATCCAGTTTCGATGTGGAGCTTTATGGTGCACCATCAGGAAAAAAGGTTTGCCGGAATTCTTTTGCTTTTGAATCCAATCAATGCTTTTTTCGGTAATAAGATCGGTCGCATATCCGTGGATCGTCGTAGTGTCGCCATCATGAATAAAATCAGGATTATAGTAATGTCCCTGATCATTCAGAATATCATAATAATCAAAACCAGTGGGTAATGTTCCTAAATGCCATTTTCCGATAACGGCCGTTTTATAACCATTTTTCTGAAGCACCTTTGGAAGCGTAACCTGTGAGGCGTCAAACTGATCTCCGTTCATCCTGAAACCATTCTCATTGCTGAATTTCCCGGTCAAAATAGTTGCACGACTGGGGCCGCACAAAGAATTTGTACAGTAATTTCTAATGAAAATAGCTCCGTCATGAGCTATCCTGTCGATATTTGGAGTTGGCGCCAATTTGCTGAGCGGATGGCCATACGCACTGATTGCCTGGAATGCATGGTCATCGGCCATGATAAAGATGATATTTGGCCTTTCGGGAGATTCCTTTTCATTCTTATCCTGGGAACTATCACAGGAAATTAAGCTAATCGTAAAAAAAACAAGGGTAAATAATTTCAATATATTTTGAAATGGAGAAATCAAATTCAGGAGTTTTTTGTGGATAAATGAGAGAAAAAATTAATGGTATCCGAAAGATATCAAAAACTTCAAACAATTCTTCCTGCAACAAAAACAAAATAACTTGAATTTTCTGGAAAATAAATTAAACCGTCTAATTTTCCACTAAAAGTTCAGCTTCGTCTCCCATTTAACCAAAACCGCTCTAAAAGATTTGAGGAAAACCGC
The DNA here is from genome assembly GCF_003024155.1 of Christiangramia fulva. Classification (NCBI taxonomy): domain Bacteria; kingdom Pseudomonadati; phylum Bacteroidota; class Flavobacteriia; order Flavobacteriales; family Flavobacteriaceae; genus Christiangramia; species Christiangramia fulva. The sequence continues at coordinate 2,396,360 of NZ_CP028136.1, read as the reverse complement.
TTAGTTTCCGAATACAATTTCGATCTTTTGCCTGTTAATCTTCAGGATATTCTTTCAGGAATTTTTCGGCAATGGTTACCATTTGAGAATTTCCACAAATAAAGGGAACTCGCTCATGCAGTTCTTTCGGGACAATATCCATAATATTCATTTTCCCGTCAATGGCTTTTCCCCCGGCCTGTTCAGCTAAAAATGCCATTGGGTTGCATTCGTAAAGCAATCTCAGTTTCCCATTGGGCGCGGTACTTCCCTGCGGATATAAATAGATCCCTCCTAAGAGCATATTTCTATGAAAATCGGCCACCAGAGAACCGGTATATCTCGCAGTAAAAGGACGATTCTCTTCTTCATTAAGCTGCTGCATCCATTTAATGAACTTTTTTATTCCGACAGGGAAATGGATATAATTTCCTTCGTTTACGGAATAAATGCTTCCTTTCTCCGGAAATTTTATTTTAGGATGGGAAAGGAAAAAAGAGCCTACCCCCGGATCAAAAGTAAATCCGTTCACTCCCTTTCCCGTGGTATACACAAGGATGGTGGAGGACCCATAGATAAGATAGCCTGCTGCTACCTGGTTTCTGCCCGATTGCAGAAAATCTTCGTCAGTCACCGTAGTGCCGGTTGGAGAAACACGCCTGTAGATACTGAATATGGTGCCGACCGTAATATCTACATCAATATTAGATGATCCATCCAGGGGATCTATCAGGACAATATATTTCGCTTCCTTATGCATGGGTTCTTCAAAGGCCAGGTAATTTTCCAGTTCTTCTGAAGCTAATCCACAAACTTCTCCCCTGTTCCTCAAGGTGTTTATAAATTCATTATTGGCCATAATATCCAACTTGGCCTGGACTTCTCCCTGTATATTCTCCTTCCCTGCCTTCCCGAGGATTTGTGACAAACCTGCCCGGTTAATGGATTGGTGCACCACTTTTCCTGCGAGTTTGATTGAACTCAATAAGGCGCTGAGTTCTCCTTTTGCGTATGGAAAATCTTTCTGATTTTCGATAATAAATTCTCCAAGAGTTATTGGCCTTTCCATAGAAGTTATTTTAGTCGGTATTTACGTAGGAAAAATCTGTTTCAGATGCCTTTCATATAGATTGTAGGTGACATTCTCTTCTATCCTGGCACGATGTTCCAGAAGCAAGGCCTCGAAATCTTCTTTTTCTGCAGCGATCTTATAGGCGCAATGGAGCAATTGCCTGAAGTGTGGATTATAGGCTTTGGAATTCTCATCATGCCTCAGGGCATCTGCATATTCTTTACCCGAATGAAAACTATCCACTTCAGGCAACTTAACCTTATCTATAGAAAGAACTGAAAAGTAATCTTTTGTGAGCTCGTCATAGCGCTGCAAGGCCTCCTTATAGACCTCTTTGGCAAATTCAAAGGCTTTGCCATCACTTTCGGCTAAACCTATGAGCTCTTCCAGCCAGGTAGTACCGGCCGTTTTGAGATGAAGCCCAAAATTGTGCTTTTTAATGAGCTTTTTCATAACGGGATAAATCGAAAATTTGTCGCTGCCACTATGTACACTGAGCTTCAAATTTTCAGGAAAACCCAATTCTTTTATAGTGAATTTCAGCACCAGCAGATCTTCTTCAAATTCTTTTTCAAATTGCTGAAGATCTCCCTGATAATCCACTCCCTTGTTAAATTCTCCCGTGAATTTGGGCGCGATGGTATTTACCGGAACCTGATAATAAGCCAGGGCCGATAAAATGAAGAACAATTCTACCGGCGATTGCGGATCTTCAACCTCATCTATAGAAACTTCAGTATGAAATTGTTCTTTTTTTGCAGACTTTATGATGGAATAAACCTCTCCCGCCTTTTTCATGGCGAGTAGAAAACTGTTCGTCATCTCCTCCAGTTCTGCTTCGGAAATCTTTATTTCTGAAGAAAAACCATCGATCTTAAAGCCTTTGGTATATTTTTCAAAATACCTGAGAAACTCCTTCTTTTCTTTATTTGAAGCTGATTTTCCTATATAATCGGCTACATCAATGGTGAAAAAATTGCTCACCGGTATGTATGGCTCAACGATTTCGGCATTTATGTGGTCGGCATCTACAAAATATGCCTTTTGGAATTGCAGTTCTTGGACGGCTTTATCGGCTTCCTTACGAATACTTTCAGGCTGTGTCCCCACCGTCCTGTGTTCACGGTGAGATTTATTCCATACGGGAGTTACTTCCACGCCCTTCTCTTCCATCTTCAGAATGGCCTGTAACTGTGCTTTTCCCTCTTTGCCAAACCTGTCACCCGTTCCGAAGGAATATTTGCCTAATTTCATCATTATATATGTTTTTAAACGCCGCTAAAAGCGCTGAAGCCACCATCAACAGGGACTATGATCCCGGTGACAAATTTTGAAGCCTCACTGGCAAGCCAAACTGCCACTCCCTGCAATTCTTCGGCTTCTCCGAAGCGCCTCAAGGGCGTCTGGCTTACGATGGTTTCACCCCTCGCAGTAAGCGAACCGTCTTTTTTGAGAAGCAGGTCCCTGTTCTGTTCACCAATAAAAAAGCCGGGGGCAATAGCATTTACGCGAATCCCTTCCCCATATTTTGAAGCCATTTCCACCGCCAGCCATTTGGTAAAATTGTCCACCGCGGCCTTTGCTGCGGAATATCCCATCACACGTGTCAAAGCCTTTTGTGCGGCCATGGAAGAAATATTGATGATACTTCCCTTTTTATTGTCGGCCATTACTTTTCCGAAGACATAGGTAGGTAAAACCGTTCCTTTATAATTAAGCGCATTTACCTTGTCCATATCATCTATAGAGAGATCAAAAAAGTTCTGATCGGGTCCAATAGTGGCGCCTTTCAGATTACCACCGGCACCATTCACAAGGATATCAATGCTGCCCCATTTTTGAAGGATCTTATCTTTTGCTTTCTTCAGACTTTCTTCGTCCAGCACATCGGCCACCAAAGAAATGGCCTCTCCTCCTTCCGAAGTTATCTCGTCTACCCGTTGCTGCACGGTTTCTGAAGTTCTGCCAAGAATCCCTATTTTGGCTCCCTGAGCAGCAAGGCCTTTGGCTATTGCGCCTCCCAGCACTCCGTTTCCGCCGGTAACTATTGCAACTTTATTTTTTAAACTGAACATAAACCTTCTTTTAAATTTTTTACGCCTGATGGCTTTTCACTATTCCGAATTCCAGCCCCCGCAATTCAGCCAATCCTCTCAAACGCCCAATAGCAGAATATCCCGGATAGAAGCTCTTGTCCCTGTCATCCAGCATTAAATGTCCATGGTCTGGCCGCATGGGAATCGCTGCTCTTTGGTGCTTTTGCTGATTCTTGTAAAATGTCTTCACTAATTCAAACATATTAGCACTTCCTTCCAGGTGATTGGCTTCGTAAAAACACGAATTATGATCCCGTTGTACCGAACGCAAATGCACAAAATGAATTCTCTCATACCATTTATTAATGATAGCCGGCATGTCGTTTTTGGGCGAAGCACCAAGGCTCCCACTGCAAAAGGTAAGTCCGTTGGAATTTTGAGGTACTTCAGTAAAAAAATATTTCAGGTCTTCAGCCGTACTCATCACCCTTGGCAATCCCAGTACAGGCCATGGCGGATCATCAGGATGAATGGCCATTTTTACGCCCAGGTCTTCCGCAGTGGGAATCACCGCTTTCAGGAAATAAACAAGGTTTTTCCGAAGCTGATCTTCTGAGATACCTTCATAGTCCCTGATTCCTTTGCGTAGCTTTTCAATGGTAAAACCCTTTTCATCTCCGGGCAGGGCCATCAGCAAACTTTCTTCAAGAATGGCGATCTCTTCCTTATCCATATGGGAATATTTCTCCTTCGCCTTTTCCAGGATGGCATTTTCATAATCTTTTTCAGCGTCCTTTCTCTTCAGGATAAAAAGATCAAAGATGGCCACATCCACAAAATCGTGGAGCAGGGCATAACTCCCGTCTTCAAGCTGAAATCTCACATTTGTCCGCAACCAGTCGAGTACCGGCATGAAATTATAGCACACGGTCGTAATTCCGCATTTCGCCAAATTGGCAAGGCTCTTCTTATATTTTTCAATATAATCATCGCGATCTTCCCTGCCCTGTTTGATATGCTCATGTACGGGGAGACTTTCCACCACATTCCAGTTGAGTTCAAAATGCAATTCCCTGTTGCTCTCTTCCAAAAGAGAGATTCGTTTTGTTATTTCCTCGACCGTCCACACCTCTCCAACCGGAACATGATGAAGCGCGGTTACGATTCCATGCGCGCCGGCCTGTTTTACGGCTGCTAAAGAAATTGGGTCATGAGGCCCGTACCATCGCCAACTTTGTTGAAAAATCATAGGTTTCATTTTTTAAAGATCGGGTCCCCGAATCTGAGATTCAGGACAATCATAAAGATACAATTCAGGAAATAAAAGCCAGCTTTTCTTGCTTCTGAATTCTGAAAAGCAAAATAGAAGTATTTCGCAAAACCTTCATCATGTACTTACCGGCTGTGCAAATCCTTAGCCGGCAAATTTCAATGCTTCTTCTCCCATTCAGGATAATCCTCTTTAAGAAGTTTCTCAGCGTAATTATCAATATAATTATATCCGGCTCTTCGTTCCTCCTCAATATCTGCAAGATGTTTTTTCTTTACTCCGTCCCGTCCCACAAAAAATGGCTCCCCGGTTTCTATATCGTTGAACCTTCCCCAGAGAGGACCTGCAGAAGAATCCTGTACCACTATCCTGTCTTTTCCTTCAGAATAAGACGGATCTTTTACCCATTCTACCTTTTCACCCATTACTTTATGGTCTTCAAACCACTGCACTGCACTCCTGATGGATCTTTCAACTCTTTCTCCAGGATTTTTGATTCCCATTAGAAATTCTACCACCCCTACACTTTCCTGTCCGCTAAGGGAAATCAATTCGTAAGCCCGCGCATTGGCAGGTAATAATGTGTGCTCATCGTGCTGGGCACACCAAATGGTGAGTTTTCCGTTTACAGGAACCTGCATTTTCAATAGCACATCGACACCTTTTTCTACTGCAAGCCTGGCTTTTTCCATTCGCTCCTTATCTACAAAATCTACCGGTTTTTGATTACGTGCAATCGCTTGTAATAACTTCATGACGCCTATCATTGCTCCATCATTCAGGGTAATATGCTCATAATAACCCTCGCGCAAGGGATAAAACTGAGGCCAGCCACCATTGTCGTATTGCGCCTCAAGCAAATAATCTACCCCATTCAGGAATGCAGCTTTGTATTTCTCCTCGCCGGTGGCTTCATATACTTTCGCCAGGAACCACATTTGGGTGTGGGTAGCACCGTTGTCGATCGTGCTGGCAAGCAAATGGGATCCTTCGATTTTCAGATTTTTTAATTTTTTCAGATCGGGGTCCTTAGACATATCAAAATTTTTGGGCCAGCCGCCGTCTTCATTTTGATAGAACAACACATTATCTGCGATGTGCTTAGCCTCTTTTGAGGCAAACCAGGAATCGTCTTTCGCATTCACCTTTCCAAGGATCTTATCGTACGACTGCGCATGCAGCTGAAAATTTGCTGTTGCAATGAGCATAAAAATACTCAGTACGAAATATGTCTTCTTCATAATTGATTATGATTTAATCTTCAAGTATTTCCTTTGACAAAACCTCTGGCTTGATATATTTTTGAAGCCCCAGATCCTGCCGCGCAGCAGCTTTCAGTGCCAGGCTCGCTTCCAGGGTGGCGCCTAATTCTGAAAGGTGCGTGTCGTCATGTCTACCTTTAGGCTCATAAGGATCATCTCCCGGCTCCAAATGTAGGTGAAGCTTCTTTGAACCTTCCGGGCCGTACTGCATTTCCAGGCGTTCTGTAAGCCACCCCATATCAATAAAGGGAACGTCCATTTTTTGCGCGACCAGCCTTGTCACCAGCGGATAATCGCCGTGGGTATCAACCAGTACTCCATTTTCATTGAAATTGCGTCGCACGATAGAGCTCAGCAGAATTGGAGTCGCTCCTTTTTCACGGGTCTCCTGTACAAACTTCTCCAGATTGTGCCAATATTGGGTATAGGGATTGGTGAATCTTGTGGAATCTTTTATTTTTTCATCATTATGCCCAAATTGGATAAAAACGTAATCTCCTTTCTGAAGCTTGTCTTTCACCGTTTTCCAGCGTCCTTCATCAATAAAACTTCTTGAACTGCGGCCATTTACCGCGTGGTTCTCAACTTTTATATCTGAAGTCATCAATTCCGGTAGCATTTGGCCCCATCCGTGTTCAGGATTAACATCTGGATCTTTTTTGTCAGCCATTGTTGAATCGCCAATGAGATAGAGGGTCGGCTTCTGCTGTGCTGATATCGTTAGTGAAAACAAGATCAGCATACTGGCTATTATTTTCTTCATTTTGAATAGTTATTTTAAAAATTAATTCCTCTATTTTTTATTTTCTGCAGTAGGATTCCAGTTATCCTTACCACCCAAAATATTCTCCAAATTATATTTCTCTACCTCTTCGGAGGAGAGCTGATGAGACCATTCCACGCGTTTTTCAGGTGCAGCACCGGGTCCGGTGCTATGGTATTCGGCATAATAGGCCGTTTCTTCTTTATTAGGGAACATTTCATCTCCTTTCCACGGATTCCAGCCTTCAGACCTGATATGGTTCCCCAGATCAGAATTTATAAAAACGGTTTTTGCATAAGATCGCCACGGCCTGCCCAGATATACCTCGTTCACCCCTTCCGCAGCTATGAGTTTACAGTTGATAAAAACATAACCGAATTCCTGGCCTTTGGGAGTAGCCGCAGCCGTCACGAAAGAATCGGCGAGGCTTTTTATCGTACAATTCTTAAAAACCGCAGTTGCTTCTCCGAAGATAAAATCGGTAGTGCCTTCAATATAACAGTTCAGATACAGTTGCCTGCTACCTTCATTGGCGGTATAAATGGTGTCCTGGCAACCCAGAATATTACAGTCTTTAATAAAAAAGCGATCGCCCTCCACATGCAGGGCCACTGCCTGTCCTTCACCACAAGAAGAGTTCCTAATAGTTAAATTTTGAATATGAATATCGTCGCCTTCTACAAGTAATGTGTAGGAGGTAAAAGTGGACAGTTTTTTACCTGTTTGGGAATCGATCTTTCCGCTGAAGTCATCGTTGGTGATGACCGTATTCTCCCGGTCTTCGCCCACCAGCGTGAGTTTGTGCTTCCAGGAAGGAATTTCTATTTTTTCGTTGTAAGTGCCTTTTTTGATGTGGATAACGACTTCTGCCGGCCCTAGGTCACGCGTAGAATTTATGGCTTCCTGGATACTTGAAAAATCTCCTTTCCCGTCTTTGGATACCGTGATCTCCCGATATGGCTGATCTGGAGCATATTTCAGGGTTCTGTTGAGGAAATTTACCGTATACTCCAGGGTAGTTTCGAACCAGGGGCGCATCAGCCAAAAGGAATGCGGCGTATCCGGAAGGGTATGAACTTCGTTGTAGATCCCGTTCTTATTCAGAATTTTGATCATGTCGTCCCGACCCGCATGAAAACGTGGATAAGAACTATTCAGGAACAAGGTGGGAGGAGTGTTTTCATCTACATATTCAAGCGGCGAGGCTTCTTTCCAAAGATCCTGCTTTTCTGAACGCGATCCGCCAAACCAGGTAGCCGCCATCCAGCCTTCCTCGGCATCGGGATGAACAAACGAAAGGATCCCATCAATATTCACGATCGCCTGCACTTTGTCTGAAACATCAGGATCTCCAGTTTTATAGAGGTCAGAATCGGCAGTTACTCCCAGCAAGGTGGCGAGCTGCCCTCCAGCGGAAGCCCCCAGCACCGCGATCTTATTCGTATCTATATGATATTTTTCGGCATTTTCACGCATCCATTTCAGGGCGTCTTTCAGGTCAAGAACTGCGGCGGGATACTTGGCCTCCTTTCCCAGGCGATAAGCCGCAGCTACACCCACAAAGCCATTCTTTGCAAGATACTGGGCCATCATCCGTTCATTTTCCTTACTGCCGGTAAGCCAGCCTCCGCCATGGATCAGCAAGACAGCCGGGTATCTTTCCGCAGAATTTCTGCTGGGCATATAAACATCAGCCTTCAGCTTTTTCCCATTTACTTTTTTGTAAACCTCGTTCTCCTTCGCAACAATTTCTTCAGAAGAAAGAGGTTCCACAGGGGTGATAAAAGGATAATCCTTTTTCAGCTTGACATAGGTCGTGGCAACCGTATAGGGTTTAACTTTATGGTTTTCCTGAGCACTTACCGCCCAAAACACTCCAAAAAATAGGAGCAATACCAAATATATCTTCCTGAGCTTCATTTCATATCGATTTTTAGTTTGTTGAATTTGCCTGACCACTTAAGTCTTTCAGGCCGTTGAAAACCATTTGCGCTACCGCTTTGGCTCCTTCAGGCTGAAAATGTGTATTATCATCATCTCCTTCCGGATAAGCTTCATATTTTCGGGCAGGGAGATTCATAAAGTAATTTTTAGTCACATAATCCCGGCCTTTTTCAGAAAATTTGTCCATAGAACGTTTATTGAGGTCAATGAGCCTCACATTCATTTCTCTGGCTACATCAATCGCCGCAGGATAATATTCCCCATGAACATTTTCCAGGTGGCCTTCCTTCCAGGGGTAATTTCTTGCCACAGGGGTAAGGATTATTGGGATTGCACCTTTTTCGCGGGATTGGGTGATAAACAACCGCAAAAATTCTTTATAGCCCTCCACATCCACATAACGCGCAGGATGATCTTTAGAGGCATCATTATGACCAAATTGGATAATTACAATATCATTTTTTTCCAGATTATCAACTACTTTTCTCCAGCGGCCTTCCTGGAAAAAAGTTCGGGTACTTCGGCCGCCTCGAGCAACATCTTTTACAATCACACTGTCGGCTTTTATTAATTCCGAAACTTCTTCAAGGCTATCCTTCACCATAAATTGCTGAAAAACCTGTCCCCAGCCGGTAAGCGGGTAACGTTCCTTCATGTAATCCTTACCGGGATCATAATCTCCGGTATAATCGGCCATGGTAGAATCACCCACTAAGTAAACGGTGATAGAATTCCTTTGACTTCTGAAGGCAAGAAAAACAAGACTCAGAAGAAAAACTGATAATAAAATTCTTTTACCCATGTCATTTTATTTCACTTCGATTGCCCCGAGATCGGGAGCTTTGCCTTCATAGCTTCTGCCCAGTATCTCACCGGCATCAATAAGTTTACTGTTCTTTTTAGGACGCATAAAATCGATATCAGGAAGGCTGCCATCACTCTTCCGCGGAGCTGAAAGTTGAGACCGATCAAGTGAGACAAAATCATTTTCGTTAATCTTGAAATCCATCTGCCAGCTGTTGTTCTCCACTTTTTCAACCTCAGCATTATATTTGCCCATTTCTCCTAAAACGAGCGTATTCATGATCACGATCTTCTCCAGCTGATTTTTTTCTGCAAAAGCCAGGTTACGCCCATTTCCGGTGGCCGAGCAATTGAGAATTTTAACCGTCCCCCGGTTACTGTTATGGTCAAAACCATCGGCTACATTATGGACAGAGATACACCGGTAGTAGGTCGCGTTGTGCTTTCTCGCCTTATTATCGCTCCCCCCGGTCTTAAAGCCATTACCATCACCTTTGCCTTTGGTGCCATCTTTTAAATAACCATTATTGAAAGACCAGCAATGCTCGTAAGTGGTTTCAATATTATCGGCTTCCCGCAAGTAACCGTCCCAGCCATCATCGAGGTTGTTCCAGCTGCGACAGCCGATGAATTTATTGCCAGAACCCACATCCATCTTTACGGCAAAACCATCGGCATTTTCCAGTTTGGAGTCGGCATTGTAGAATGAATCGCAGTTGAGAATAGTGTTATTGGAAGCACCATCATCCAGCTGCAGCCCGGTGTCTGAACATTCAGAGAAACTGCAGAATTCTATAATATTGTCATTTCCCCGCACCTGCATTCCATTATCGCCGGCATTGTAGATCCTGAGGCCTTTCAGGTGCCAGTTGTCTGCTTTAAGAACAATACCCTGGTTGGAAGAATTTTCTTCCATGGCGGAAAAATCGAGCAGGGGCCGTTCGCCGGAAGTATCTCCAATTAGGTAGATCTTATTATCACTTTCGCCGGAATCATTGATATAAAAGCGTTCGTCAAGTTTATAGGTGCCCGCGTGCACCACGATGGAATCTCCGGGTTTTGGTTCATCCAGGGCTGCTCTAAGCTCTTCCGAAGTTTTTACTTCAATAAGATTTTTCTTTTTTCCCGCGGAAGCTTTTTCTATCGTCCTGGCGATTTCAGCTTCTGAAATTTCACTTTTTGAGAAGTCGATATTTTCACTCTTGCCCAGGATTTTTATCGCTGGGAAGGATTCAATTTTATTAAAGCTGAAATTCTTAAAATTGAGATCACTGCTATTGTAGATCACCAGCGCCGGTCCTTTCTTCCGAAGTACCTTAACATTTTTTAATCCAATATCCTTAGCATCTATGATGGTGATCCCTTCTTCAGCTTCAAAAAGAGAATTTTCCAAATGGGCATTCTCCAACTTCATTTCAGGAAGTCCAACTATAATAGCCGCTTTTTTTGAACCGGTAGAAGAAATATTCTTCATATAAATATTGCGGAAAATAGGAGTCTCTTCGGTCACCGGTTCCAGGCTCTCATCACGCTCTTCGTCCTTCGCATTTTCATCGGGATCCAGAACCGGAGAATTTCCGTTATAGAACATATTGAAGCGCACAGCTTCGGAACCAATATTAACCATATTGATGTTAGAAATGTAGATATTCTCTACCACTCCGCCCCGGCCGCGGGTGCTCTTGAACCTCAGGCCCGAATCGGTACCAACGAAAGTACATTTGGAAACATGAATATTCTTTATTCCGCCAGACATTTCGCTGCCCACCACAAATCCGCCGTGAGCGTGATAGACAGTGTTATTCTTTATCACCACATTTTCGGTAGGCATTCCACGTTTGCGCCCTGCCTCATCTTTTCCCGATTTAAGGCAGATGGCATCATCACCCACATCAAAGCTGTTATTGTAGATAAAAACATTGCGGCAGGATTCAAGGTCAAGACCATCTCCGTTTTGCGAATACCAAGGGTTGCGAACCGTAAGATTGCGGATAATCATATTCTCGCTCATTAGCGGATGAATGTTCCATGCAGGAGAATTCTGAAATGTTGGCCCGTCCAGTAGCACATTTTTGCAATTTCTTATGCTCACCATCACTGGCCTGAGGAAATCTTTTACCGATTTAAGTTTGTTTTCATCGATCAGGTCTGGAACATTAAAATTACTGCTGCTATTGAAGCCTTTTTTTGAACTTTCGGAAGGAAACCACATCTTTTTATCGTCTGAAAGCACACCTCCTGAATTCACCAGATTTTCCCAGTTCGCAGGAGCCATTTTCCCTTTTTTCACCGGCCGCCATGCATCGCCGCTTCCATCGATAATGCCTTTCCCCGTAATAGCTATATTCTCGGCATTTGTAGCACTAATGGGAGATTGATTGCGGACGGTATTGAGTCCCTCAAAACTGGTTTTCACCAAAGAATAATCATCAAGATTTGAACTGAAAAGAACAAGTGCTCCTTCCTGCAGATGCAGGTTCACGTTGCTTTTAAGAACAATTGGTCCGGTAAACCAGATGCCGCGAGGTACTTCTACAGTCCCACCTCCTTTTGAGTTTACACTACTGATAGCCTGAGAAAAAGCTTTGGAATTATTAAAAATTCCGTCCCCTATTGCTCCAAATTCGGTAATGCTTACCGAAAGTTTGGGAAAATGTGGAACTTTAAGCTTAGACATATTGAATTCGAGGCCCTCATAAAGTTTTGAATCCAGCGTTGAAATTCCCTGGGAATGGATCTTGTGATGGAATCCAAAGAGAAGAAAGAACAGAATAATGTATATCGATTTTTTCATGTAATTTTTTATTTGGTGATCCGAAACCAGTCAAAGTCGGCATAGCCGCCGCGCTTTGCCTCCTGCGTACTTACGCTAAAAAGGCCAATTTTGGCACCGACCCATTTTCCCGGAACCGCCTTAAATGTTTTTCCGATTTCAGTGAATTTTTTGCCATCAGAGCTGTAGCTAAACTGGCAGATGGCATCGGGTGCAGAAACCTGCACCCGAAAAATAATGTCATTAGAGTCAATACGCTTTTCAGCAATAATTGTTTCTGCTTTTCCTCCTTCGGCATCCAGAGCTTCTGTTTGCCTGATGAGGAAGCCCTGCTTGTCGTGAGTGAGCGAAAGAGTAGCGTAGTCTTCGCCAAAAATAATAAGGCCAGCACGCTTTCCTTCGGTTGCCTCCTCCGGAAAAAGTGACAATTTGGTGGTAGCGGTAAATTCGGATGCAGGGAATTTCTGAAGCAACAGGTTAGGCTGCAACCAGAGATTGGGTGCATCTTCCGGAGTTTTAATAGAAAAAAGCCGAAGATGATCGCTTCCTCTTAATTTTGCCTTCCACACCACCTCGGGATTTGCATTCCACTGCCATTGTAAGCCGATGGAATCCTTGTCAAATTCATCAGACTCCTGCGGAGCAGTCCTATCACTTTTACCTTTAATTTCAGGCTTTTTATAAGTTTCCACCGGCTCTCCTATTCCATTTCCATCGAAATCCTTCCCAATAACCGGCCAATCATTTTTCCATTCCATCGGTTCCAGGTAAACCACCCTTCCGTAGGCTTCCATATCACGGAAATGATAGAACCAGGAATCGCCTTCAGGAGTAGTTACCCAGGCTCCCTGGTGCGGACCGTTAATATTGGTGCTTCCCTGCTCCAGCACCTTCTTTGCTTCGTAAGGACCATAGATGTTTTTGGAACGCATGGCCAGCTGCCATCCTGTAGGCACACCTCCGGCCGGTGCAAAAATGTAATAATAGCCATTGCGCTTGTAGAACTTGGAACCTTCCACAGTAGGATTGGCATCATGACCGTCAAAGACATGCGTTCCCCGGTCCAGGACTTTTGTTCCTTCAGTATTCATTTTATTGACGGTTAGCAGACTTTTGACTCCTGCGCGGCTCCCCGCCCAGGCATGCACCAAATAAGCCTTTCCATCCTCATCCCAAAGGGGACAGGGATCTATGGCTCCTTTTGCTTCCATCACCAGGACTGGCTCATCCCATTCTCCATAAGGATCTTTGGTTTTCACCATATAAATACCGTGATCGGGATCGCCCCAGTAGATGTAAAATTCATTGTTATGGTATCGAATGCTCGGTGCCCAAACGCCATTCCCATGTTGAGGGGTCTTAAATTCCGCTTCCGAAACCTGGATGGGCAGGGCGTAATTGATCAATTCCCAGTTCACCATATCTTTACTGTGAAGAATTGGCAATCCCGGGGCATTGTTAAAACTGGAGGCGGTCATGTAAAAATCATCCCCCACGCGTGTCACATCAGGATCGGAATAATCAGCGAAAAGGACGGGATTCTTATAAGTCCCATCTCCCTTGTCGGCCATCCAAACTTCAGATTTATAAGGTTGTTGCGCCAGAAGAGAAAAAGAACAAAATAATATACAGGAGCACCAGGTTTTCATAAATCTTTATTCATCGAGTTGCAGGCTCGCAAGGATAAAAGGACCGGTTCCTTTTGGATCGTTGGAACGGATCTTTTCATTCACGTAGTATTCGTAGGTTCCGTCGCGATAAGGATCGCCACCAAGGCCGGCCACGGCACATACCTGGTTCAAATTAACAACACCATTTTCATCTACAGTTACCAAATTATTCAGGATTCCCTGATAAGCTTTTTTTGCATTAGCTATGTATTTCCCAGGAAGATAGCCTTTTTTCACTCCCTTGGCCAGCGTATAGGTAAACATGGAAGATCCGGAAGCTTCCAAATAGTTACCTTCCTTGCCTCCTTTATCAAGAACCTGCCACCAAAGTCCTGTTTTGTCATCCTGGACTTTTACGATGGCATCGGCAAATTGATTCAAATAGCCTATCAGTTTCTGGCGGCCTTCAAAATCTTCCGGTAAATAATCGAGCACATCTACGAGGGCCATTCCGTACCAGCCCATAGCCCGGGACCAGAAATTAGGAGATGTTCCCGTTTCTTTATTTGCCCACTTTTGCTCTTTGCTGGCATCCCAACCGTGGTATAAAAGGCCGGTTTCAGGATCTAAAGCATGCTGCTGGATAAGTTCAAACTGGTGCACCACATCATTATAGGCTTTCCGGGCTTTTTCACCTTCTGAAAACATCTGCGTATAATGAGCGTAGAATGGTTCGGCCATATATAACCCATCGAGCCACATTTGGTTGGTGTACCTTTTCTTGTGCCAAAATCCGCCGTCGTATGTCCGCGGCTGGGTATCTATCTGACTTTTCAAGGTTTTGAGAGCTTTAAGGAACCGCTCTTTATGTGTTTTAGGATAAAGAAAAAGCAGGACATTTCCAGAATTGAGCATATCGAGATTCTGTTTTTCCAGATCGTAGGTGCGAATTTCACCTTGATCGGTCACCATCGTATCGGCAAAATTGTAGATATAATCGTAATACTTCTGCTTGCCGGTTTTCTCATAAACTTCCTGCGCCGCCTTAAGCACAAGGCCGTTAGTATAGCTCCACTTTGGTTTGTCTGAAAAGTCCAGTTTGGAAGCTTCCGGAAAACGATGCATTTCAGAAAGCATCATTCGTTGGGACCATTTCAGATCCCTCGGCACTATGAGTTCCTGAGATGCCGTGTTTACAGCCTCCTCACCCGTCGTCTTCTTTTCATTACCACAAGATGTGCAGATGGTTAGTAAAAAGAGTGCTATAAAATTGATCTTTGATAAAAAAAACTTCATTATTCCTTAGAATTTAGGCTTCCGGTCTGGTCAAGAACCTGGAGCTTTTGGTTCAAATCATTCAAAAATTCTTCCTTGCTGGTGATGCCCTGCTTCTCTTCGTCCCAGGCAGCCAAAGGATAATAAGTGATCTCTTCGGAAGTGGGCTTAAAGATGAGCAGGTGATCATCGGGACCTTCTACGATCTTTGAAACTTCATCGGACTTGTAGAAAATGGCCATGCCAAGTTTATCGGTTTCGTTCACCAGTGTTTGTGTACCATAGGTAGCGATATAGGCCCATTTGCCCGAATCGCTTACTTTCTTGATCAACGGAACACCTTCCACCTTCACTATGCCGGTGGTAAGACCTTCAATTGCTTTGGAAGGATCCAGTTCTACCTTGAGGTAGCGATCATCAGGAGTAATAGAAATATTTGCTTCCAGGTCTATGGTTTTTTCACCGGTTTTCCAGTCTTTATAATTAATTGTCACCGAAGCATTCTCTTTGTTGTTATGAACTTTCGCAAAAGTCTTTGAAACATTGCGGAAGTGGGCCACGGTATCGTTCATATACCGGCCAAAACCACCAATTCCGAGGGCTTTTCCGGAGTGAAGAATATCCTGACCCCAGGGAGAAGCTTCATGGTAAGAATCGAAATTATCCTGCCCCACGTGTGGTAGCACCAGGGTATCGACTCTTTTCCCGAAGATATCAATGGCATTTCTCCAGTCTAAATAAAGCCTATAGGCTATATTCTTATTTTCCCAACCGGGTCCTTCATACCTTATAAAGTAAGAATGATCGGTATGGTTCGCCGGCAATTCAACTGAATCTACATTCTTAAAGGTTCCACCCTCATATTTTCTGCCTTTCCATTCGCCACCTTCTTTTATGGACAATTCAGAGTAAGTACCAAAATCGGTATTTTGCACGGTATCTTTTACTGCAGCATTTTTAGCAGTAGAATTCTGGTCTTCCTGGTTTTTACAGGAAAAAAGAATGGCCGAAGCCAAAACAGGAACTAAAAAAAATTTTTTCATAATTTCAATAATTGGTTTTCGATTTTAAAGCTCAAAAGAAGCCGGACAGCGCCGGCTTTCCTTTTGAACCCTTAATAAACAATATTAACACACACTATTAATTAATTGTTTCATTGGCCTCATTTCACTGAAGAAAAGAGGATCTAATATTTTTTACCGTTGATGGTGGTGTTTTCATATTTAATAGGTTCTGAATGCTCAATAGAAACAGGGGTTTCAGCTCCTTTAATGGTGACATTTTTCAAACTCACGCCTTTTACAGGAGACTCCTCCCTACCTGTAATGAGAATGCCAAATTTTCCACCTTTTTCAACATTTACATCTTCAAGCCTTATATTCCTGATCACCGGCATAAATTCTCCTTCCTGGTTGTCATAGATGCCGTAATGCGTGTTTATCTTTAAAACAGCTTCTTTTACCTCGCCTACTTCCAGATTTTTTACATATATGTTCCTGATAGTTCCCCCACGCTTGGTATTGGTTTTTATCCGAATGGCTCGCTCGAGTTCCGGACTGTTCATCTTACAGTTCCTTACAAACACATTGAGCACGCCCGCTGAGATTTCACTTCCTATTACCACTCCCCCATGGCCGTCTTTCATAATGCAATTTTCGATCACGATATTTTCGCTGGGAATTGCCACCCGACGTCCGTCTTCATTACGACCCGATTTTATGGCTATACAGTCGTCACCTGTATTGAATACACAGTTCGTGATATGAACGTACTTTGAATATTCGGGATCACAGCCGTCATTATTGGGGCCATGGCTATTCACGGTAACACCATCTATGGTTACGTTCTCTGATTTTATTGGATGTAGTATCCAGAATGGTGCATTTGTAAAGGTTACGCCCTTTACCAGTACATTCTCACATTCAAACGCTTCAAAAAAGGAGGGCCGTATCTGATGCCCTTTTCCGAAGACGCGATCGGAAACCGGAACGCCTTTTTCGTTCATATTTCGCAGGGTAGGAAGATTATTTTCATCATTTTGCGAAGGTTCACCATCTTTATGACCATAGGTATCTTTTCCTGCCCAGGGCCACCAATTTTTATTATCGGCCTGCCCGTTGAATATACCTTTACCTGTAACTGCCACGTTTTTCTCACCATAAGCATAGATCAAGGGAGAATAATTCATCAGTTCCACGCCTTCATAAGAAGAGTGTACCACGGGTAGATAAGCATCTTTATCAGTTGTGAAAAGTACTTCGGCTCCTTCCTGTAAATGCAGGTTTACATTGCTTTTTAAATGTATGGGACCGGTAAGAAATTTCCCCTGTGGCACCAACACCATTCCTCCTCCCTGAGCAACACATTCGGCGATAGCTTTCCTGAAAGCTTCGGTATTGTCTACTTCGCCCCCGGCCTTCGCACCAAAATCGGTAATATTGAAAGTTTTATCGGGAAAGGACGGAATAGCAATATTCTGGACAATCTCATCGGCTCTTTGCCAGATGGAATCTTTAGCGACAACGGTATCTTTCGCGGCAATACGGCTATCCTGATCTTTACAGGAAGAAAAAACAGCCACGAGGGCTATGATAATTATTGAAAAGGAGAAAGGTTTCATACTTTTTGTAATCGATTGCACTAATGTAATTAATAATTGTTTACTTCCAAAGATAAATAGCAAAAACTGACTCAATAGTCTATGAATAAATGCTTTTTAAGATAAAAATTTCAGGATGGGAACAATTTTTAGCAAAAATAAAGAATCCTTTCTTGAAACCTTTCTGGCAAGTAAAGGCAGCCAGAGCATTAAACATTGATCTTTAATTTTATTATCCTTTCGTAAACTCCAGATTAAAAAAAAGCACTATCTACCAAATTTCAGAATTCGGTAAATAGTGCCTTATTTCCAATTAGATCAATTCAACCATTTTAAAATGAATGAAATTGATTTTTTTAGAATTCAAATGCCCCAAGATCTGGCGCGGAACCATTGTAAGGAAGACCCACATCAACTCCTGCATCAATAAGATCACTACCCGAAACCAGGTGGAAAAAACTAACCTCAGGCAGACTACCGTCAGCTTTTCTGGCACTGGTAAGCTCAGAGTAATCGATGCTTTCAAAATCTTCATAAGTGGTCACGATACCATCCATCCAGCTATTATTACTCACATCAAGGGTTGTGGCATTTATGCTTCCTACATCGCCCAAAACATTGCTGTTCTTAATGGTAAGTTTTCCAAGAGGATTTGTACTACCGAAACCGTAATTTTTACCATTGTCATAAGCAGAACAATTATAAAGGGTTACATCTCCTCTGTTGCTGTTATGATCAAAACCATCGGCAAAATTTCCTGCCGCGATACATCTTACGTAGAGGGCATTATGTTTCAGATCTTTATTATCACTTCCTCCGGTTTTGAAGCCGTTACCATCTCCTCCGCTTGGAGTGCCATCTTTGAGATAACCATTTTTAATAGACCAGCAATTCTCGTAAGAGGTGGTAACATTATCACCATTTCTCAGGTAACCATCCCAACCATCATCGAGATTTTGCCATGCCCTGCAACCTACAAATTTGTTCCCGCTACCTACATCCAGTTTAGCGGCAAACCCATCAGCATTCTCAAGGGAAGAATCGGCGTTAAAATAAGAATCGCAGTTCAGGATCGTGTTGTTGGAAGCACCACTATTCAGCTGAAGACCTGTATCTGCACATTCAGAGAAAGTACAGAATTCAACAATATTACTATTTCCTGTTACCTGCATCCCGTTATCCCCGGCCTTATAAACATCGATTCCTTTTATATGCCAGTAATTCGCTTTCAATTCAATTCCCCTGTTAGATGAACTTTCGCTCATCGAAGAAAAATCGAATTTTGGGCGGCTATCATCACCTGGATAGGCCAAAAGGGAAATCATATTGCCTGCACTACCACTGGTATTGATCTGGATTGGCGAATTAAAAGTATAATCTCCACCATGGATATAAATATTTTCCCCAGGCATTGCTGCAGCAATGGCATCGAGAATTTCCTGAGAAGTACTTACCACTTTACCATTAATAGAAGAGGAATTAACTCCCGTCCTGAATGAAAATGTATTGCTAATGGCTGTGTTTTTTCCATCGCTGGTTTCTACATGCCAGTAATAAACTGAATTGGGATCAACCTGGATTTCCATGGAAGTTTCAGTAAGGCCTTTCCATTCTTCCAAAGGTTCCTGATTTCCATCTACTGCATCTGCGAATAGAGTAAAAGTAAGTGGATCACCATCAATATCGGTTAGATCACTTTCCCATTCCAGGGTTACTTTTCCATCAACCGGTGTAACCGTAGCTCCTGAGGCTGGTGCCAATAAAGTGGCGGGAAAGGGAACGTTATTCGATCCTGCCTCTCCGGCAACATAGAACCTGTAAGGATTAGAAGTAGTAGTTTCTTCTCCTCTATTTTTTGAAACAATAACCCATGAATATGGATTTCCTCTTTCAAGTCTTACCATTAAAGATGTAGTGGTAAGGTTGGGTCTTTTAGTTACCTCCTGGGTTGCCAAATTCGTAATAACGAGATCATAACGTTCGGCATCACTTGCTTCATTCCATTCGAAAGCTACTTCTGCCATGTTTGCAACGACCTCACCCACTTCGCATTCTGTATTATCCTGTGGAAGTACAAGTTGTGCGGCTCCAGGAGTATTAAAGTTGATGATTTCAGAATCATCCTCCTTGGAGCAAGACACTGCTATAGTACCCATGAAAAAAATGAGAAGGAGTTTTATAAAAGGTATATTTATAGACTTTTTCATAATTTAATAACTTTTAATGATTTACTTACCTTTTCTGACTTCAACAGAAGAAAATATACCCCATTGCTATAATTGGTAAGATCAAGATTCAGAACCCTGTCTGAAGGTATATCCATATTTCCTGAATAATATTCTCTTCCGCTTAGATCGATAAGCGACACATCTATATTGGTATCGTCTCCGTTGATGTAAACCTTAAGTTCCCCCATTGTAGGATTTGGAAATAGTACCACATCGTCAGACATCAATACTTCTTTGAAAACTTTGCCCTGACAATCTGAATTGGTATAAATCGCGAATTTATTTTTCCCGGGTTTAAGATCCAGCACTATGCTCGATTGAGTGGTAGAAATTGTTTCACCATTATGATCAATAGAATATGCCTTGGAACCTGACAATGAAAAGGTCACAGTATTATTTGAATAATTTACCGATGAATAAGCTGCCAACGGAGCAGGACCTTCAATGGTTACACTGAAACATTGTTCATAATTATCACGGGAATCTATGGTTATGCATATAGCATAAGTTCCTGCCTTCAGATTTTCGATATTAGCTGAAAATCCGTTGGAAGAGGATAAGCTTGCAGAGCCGGTATCTGCTCCTGTAACCGAAACATTATAAGTATAACTGGTATCTTCTGCACTAATACTGATATAGCCATCATTATTTCCATTACAGCGAACATCGTGTACAGTTATGTTGTAATTATCGGCAGCCAGATTAAAAACCTCACAACCAAATACATCAACGACTGCTCCTTCCGGGGAATTAGGACAATGGTCCTCGCTATCTACCAGGCCGTCGCCGTCACTGTCGTCACAAACATCTCCAATTCCATCACCGTCCATATCGGCCTGATCTGAATTTGGAGTGGACACGCAATTATCATCAATATCCAGGATACCGTCATTGTCGGTATCATCATTGGCAACGAGGGCTGGAAGAGGATCCCATCCATCATTTCCCTTGGTAAAATTAAAGGTTGTGATATCGGTACCATCTTTAAGAACCGGGCTGTCAAGCACGGTTGACCATGAAACGCGATCTGCGGAATGGTCTACCCCAGAAGCTTCAATTGTTCCGTATTCATACATTTTTTCAGATTCACCTCCAAGGCTGCTTTTCCAACCTTCGGGGTTTATTAAAGACTCTCCTTCATAACCTGGATAGGAAGAAGTATCTATATAAGTTTTAAAGAATACAACTTCGCTGGTATTGGCCTGCCATGGCCTGCCAAAGTATCCGGGTTTTGCTCCCTGGGAGGAAGCTGTATTAACACCTGGTACTGTTGAAATTATATTCGTTTCATACATAAGAAAACCTCTACCGCCATCCTGTTGCGCAGCGGTAATATAAGCGGCGTCACTACTTACATCGCTGGTGTTCAACACAAGATCTGATTTATAAAAAACCGCGGTCATTCCACCAAAAATATAATCTACCGCGCCCATCATGGCTCCTTTATAAATTACCACCCTGGCATCAGATCCTCCGTAAAAAGAATCCTGTCTACCAACAATCCGGCATTTGTACAGAATAACTTTATCTGACCCCCCGGCTATGCCAATGGCAGCAGCTCGTTCTACAAAGCTTCGGTTCTGTACGCTGGTATTACCGTAACCGGTAGGACGCTCGCCACGGTTACCACTTACCATAACAACGATGTCTTCCGATTCTTTTTTAGAGATATACTGATTAAAGGAGTTCTCAATAATAAGGTCTTCAGCGATAAATCCATCGGCAGAAACCACTAGAGTCGCATCCCAATAAGAACCATTGGTTGTTCCTGATACATTATCATACGGCTGAGATCCATTTGCTTTATTAACGGCCAGCGCTTCTGCATTCCATTTATTATCGGTTCCCTGGCTATAGTAATTGTAGCCATATCCATAATATGAGGTAATACGTACGGCATTATCGGCAATATCAACTCCCTGATTGGTAAGTTCGATACTTGGTATAGAAGCTGCATTTTTCAAAGTGATATTATTCTCATTGATCACCAGCATTTCTTCATAATTGCCCGGATCTATAAGAACAGTTACACGTTCATCGTTTGGCCTGTCCATTCTTGAAATCGCATCAAGTGCTCCATTTATGGTTTGGTAATCTTTATCCACCCCTACAGTTATTATTGCAGAAAATGGTACTACATCAATCACCTCTATATTGGTAATATAAGTAGTGGCGTTTATACTTATCACTGCTGAACCTGCTTCAGTCCCGGGATACACATAGGTAACATGCTCTAATTGTGAAGTACTGCCGCTATTAGTGGTGATCGCATCGCCTCCATCAATGTTGAAATCGGCTGCATAATAATAGGTCACTATCATTTTCTGGCCAGGTTGCAATGGTACTTCAATAGTTCCACCGCTACCGCCAACGAGGTG
The DNA here is from genome assembly GCF_003024155.1 of Christiangramia fulva. Lineage (NCBI taxonomy): Bacteria > Pseudomonadati > Bacteroidota > Flavobacteriia > Flavobacteriales > Flavobacteriaceae > Christiangramia > Christiangramia fulva. Next base: position 2,374,367 of record NZ_CP028136.1, on the reverse strand, counting down.
ACCTTTTGCCTTTTCGTTCTTAATGCTTCCTGTAAAGGTAAGCCCCTTATAAAATTCTGTATCATTTGTTATGACAACGTCATCAAACGTCCAGTTTGTCACGTTTTCGAAATCCAGCGTCTTTGTAACCGCTTCCCCCTGAATGGTCAAATTGGAAGTGGGAGCCAACTGTAACGGATATTTATCCAGACCACTAGCGCTAACTTTATAAACACCGTCTCTTAAAGCTACTGCACTAATATCTGAAAAAGTATAAGAGTACCCAGATTCGTTCAAATTGGTAAAAGTTAACACCAAATCAGCTTTTTGAGCATCAGTAAGTCCATTTGCAACAATGGTCACTTCCTGTAATGGTTTGGGATCAAAAGTTATATTGTGATTGGTATCACCCGAAATTTGTAAAATGTTATCCGGAATGTAGTAATCATTAACACCTTCGGCCTGAATCGTATAATCAATACCGGGTTCCAGCTGAACCGTATACGTGCTGGCATCTTTATCCAGTACTGGCTGCGGCACATATATGCTATTTGCATCAGGATCTGGAATAAAACTCAGACTTAGATCCTGAATATGATCCCCAAGACCAATAATTGATCCTGAAACCGTATAGATCTCTACTTTTTGAATATTTATATCATAGGAAGTAGTGGCCTCGGTTACCTCTAAAGTCGTTCCATTGGAGATGATATAGCCATTCGCGTCTTCCAGTGAAAGGCTATATTGATATCCTACAGGAAGGCTTACCTGATAAGTTCCTCCAGAAGGAGTCACATTCCATGTCTTTCCGGCTTCATTGGTAAAGTTGATGCTATAATTGTCCGGAATACCGGCAGCTTCAGTCAAATCTACATTTCCGCTTAAATCCACGTAAGTGGCAGATTTTCTTATTATCCTAAAGTAGCTAGGTTTATCGGCAGCATCATAGATGTGATAAGTACCACCTTCTTTTGCTACGAAATTTACCTGGGTAACCTCTCCTCCAACATCAGCAACATCATTTTGTATTGAAGGATCTGCCACATATTCGAAATGAAGTTTCCCCACGCCGTCCTGACCGAGCACCCAAAGGCTCACCTCATCATCTTCACTGAGCGTAATGCTCATATATCTTCCGGTAGCTCCTCTTGAATTGACATAGACTCTTCCTGTAAATACATCAGATGAAACATTCTCGTCATATCTAGTAAGATTGGTATTTGTAGTTCGCAACCGATCATTTCCACCACCTATCCAGCTTAATACACCGGCAGTAAAATCGGGTAGAACATTTCCTGAACTTCCCGGGGTAATTGATTCGTCGTACCAGGAATTGATAATATCTACTGTTAGCCTGTTATTATATTGAGATTCATCGAGCTGTTCGGCGCCAAAATCCCAAACATCTGCAAGCCCATTGGAAGGTTCAATAGCGGCAGCGTTCTCAATCACAAGGCCATGAATGTACACCTCGGCGGTAGGAAAATTGTCGCTTTTCAGAGTTGCTGTTATTTTTCCCGCAGGACCTGAGTAAGTAAAGCTTGATGCGTAAGCATCAGCTCCACCAATATTTTGGCCAGGAATAGAACCTAAAACATTGCCGTCTTTATCGGTAAATTCGAATACAGCATCGGTTGCCGATCCATAAGTACAAACTATAAAACTGATGGTTGCATTCCCCGCCACCATCATATCTACAGAATTTCCGGGAAACATCACTAACCCGTGGGTTGAATCGTGATATCCAAATTTCAGAGACTCATCATTGGTATTACTATTAATAGTAAAAATTCCATCGTTAGTCTGGAAAGTATCATACCGAAGCGAGGTATAAGAGGTTTGGGGAATTTCAGAACCATCAGCAAAACTGTAGGTGTAAGTTTTTCCTGCCTCGGCAGCGGCACTAGTGTTATTGTCTTTGATACTAACATCAAACGATGAAGTACTTTCAGTTACCTCTAAAGTAGTAGCACTGGATATACTATAACCATCAGCTCCTTCAAGGGAAAGGTCATACTGATAACCCACAGGTAAATCAACATTATAAGTTCCGCCGGCAACTGTCGAACTCCAGGTTTTACCTGCGGCATTTGTAAAAATAATACTATAGCCGTCAGGAATCCCAGGGGCAGCAGTTACATCTAAATTTCCTGTAATAGAAGCATATGTGGCACTTTTCCGAACCACTCTGAAGTAGCTGGGTTTATCGGTATCATCATAAATGTGATAATTACCTGCCTCTTTAGCAACAAAAGTCAATTCGGTGGGCTCTGTTCCCACAGCAAATGCATCATTTTGCAGATTTGAGTCGGCCACATAATCAAAATGAATATTTCCATTACCGTTTTGACTACGCGCCACAACTGTTACCACGTCATCCTCATTCAAATCAAGATTAAGGTATCTTCCGGTGGCTCCCGAGGAATTCACATAGATCCTTCCTTTGAAATCGGGGTAATCGTTAATATTTTCATCGTACCGGGTTAGATCGGTATTGGTGGTACGTAATCGGTCATTTCCTCCTCCTGTCCAGCTCAATATACCAGTGGTAAAATCAGGTAAAACGTTTCCTGAACTTCCCGGAGTGATAGAAGCATCATACCATGAATTAATTACATCCACGGTTAACATGTTGTTGTACTGGGAAGCATCCAGCTGGGTAGCACCAAAATCCCAGACATCGGGTAAATTTTGTGAATAGCCCTTAAATAATCCCAGCAAAAGGAAAAGAGCTAATAGTTGTAGTTGTTTCTTCATTCCATAAAGTTTAAGTTGATTTTAGTATTAGAATTTTATATAAAAGCCTTTAGTTTTATTCCTGTACTTTATTTGAATCCTGCCTTTTTATTAAAATTTCATAATCGAAATCGTTTTCGTCCAAAGGTCTTTAGGTTCCGGTTTTCGTAAAATTGGACCACTTAAAAAATTGAATTAAAAAATCAATCTGTCGGGCTTATTTCTGAAAAGGAAAAAGGTTTGTTTTTTAAAGTTTATCGTTTTAGAATATCTTTTTCTTATCAATATCAGGATATGTTAGTCATAATAAAAGGGTATGCATTTTTCAACACATACCCTTTTGTCATTATTTAAAATAAAACACCATTATTAACTATCTCCAACGTGGATCGCCCACCTGATTATCTATTAAAGTTTGATTGGTGATCGTAAAATCTCCAGAGGCAGGGTCAACAAATCCCGGATCTAATGTTGTATAATTATTGTTATCAAAGATGTATTGAGAGGTATCGTAGAATCCTGGTGCATTGAAATAATTGTTATTCAAAAATGTGGGAGATTCATCAATACCAGATCTGTCAGCATAACCTTCTGAAGCAGTTTGAGCGATGATAGTATTTTTAACTATTACATCGTTGGAGACAAATCTTACATACAATAATCTTCTACTATCGTTATCAGCACATGCATAAATAGTTGTGCTATCAATAAGAATATTCGCTGTTAAACCAGTATCATTAGAAGTACCACTGGCATCCAACCTAATAAAGTCACGACTAGGAGCACAGTTGTAGAAGGTATCATTTATGAGATTAATATTCAGCACATCAGAATTTCTGAAATCTATGAAATCACCGCCTGAAGTAAAGATATCATACACAATACTATTCTCAACAGTAAGGGTTTGCAGGATCGCATCAGTCTCATTACCAGCAATAAAGGAACGTGAGTAATCATGAATTCTGCTACCGCTTATTAAAAGGGAATTATAATTTCCCGGACCAGTATATCTTACCACATCCTGAAGTTCTGACGAACCTTCCCCGGCTCCCTGAAGCTCAAGATCTATTAATGCAACATCCTCAGCGCCAGCAACAAGTTCAAAGTTCACTTTAAGCAATGGTTTATTATAACTTCTTAAACCTCTTATGGTAATCGATTTATCGAGGGTAATTGTTCCAGATTGATCGGTATAATCACCGGCCTCAAGTACAAGAATATCACCAGGACTCGCGTCTGCTATCATCTGCATAAGATCATCTTCTACAGTAACCAGTTTACCATCACCAATATCTATTCCAGTGGTAAATTCTTTTACTCCCCGTCTTTGAGTGCCGTTAAGCAAAACTGCTGTATAATCGGTTTCTGGTGTCAGGCCTGTGACTGTGGCCACACCACTTGCCTTCTCCTCTGCTGATAATGTATAGGTTATATCACCCGGGTTTAAACTTATTGCAGTAACTTCACTATTAGGCACCCATCTAAATGTCGCCTCTTTGGCCTTGATATCTCCAGGTTCGCCATCCAGGAAAAGTTGCTCGGTCAAAGTCCTAACGGTCGTAGTTGCCCAGGAAGAATCATCAATACCACGATCGCTTATAGTCTTCACTCTCACCGAGTATAAAGTTTCACTTTCTAATGGTACCAGAACCGGCAATTCATCCGGATTTACTTCAATTGTTTTTACAATATTGTTGAATTGCAGGGAATCTTTTGCGAATTCCACTATATAACTATTGGCATTATCATCAACCGTCCAGTTCAATTCAACATTCACCTGATTTCTCACGTGAGATTGGAGGTTTACCGGCGCAAATTCTCTGCTTACTGGTAGTTCTTCTATAAGTTCCTTATCATAATCACAACCCGTTACGGTAGCTGCAAGCAGAATAGCTATAAGTAAACTTTTAAGGATATATTTTACTTTCATAATTCAAATAATTAATTCTTTTTTTAGGTTCTAGTAACCGTAATCGTTTACTAATTTACCGTTGCTGGCGTCAATAAAAACCTGCCATATGGGCCAGAATTGCCTTTCATTTGGATTGACTCCAGGTTTGTAAAGAGTATTTATCATTTCTTCAAGAGACTGATCCCATGGGTATGCTGAAAATTCAGGACCCGGATTTCCGGTTTCCCCTCTGTTAAGACCATAAATTTCTAAAGAAACACCGTCCTCGGCATACTTATAATATAGCGTGGTAGGAACATTAGCATATTCGCCTGTTCGGTTTTCGAGATTCGTTAGTTTTTCCTTCTCTTCGTCTAATTTGGTCTTTAAAAGATTCCATCGAATAAGGTCCATCTTTCGATCCATTTCACCTGTATATTCAAACTTATATTCCTTTACAATTGCGTTAAACATAGCATCTTTACTGGAAAGTCCGTCGACATAGGAATCAACTTTTTCGGCCTGTTGGTCTGAAGGGAATGCCCGTCTCCGAATTTGTTTAAGATAAGGAGCCGCTGCTGCCGGTCCCTCCAGCTCATTAGCTGCTTCTGCAGCAGTTAATAAGACCTCTGCGTACCGCATGTATAAATAATTAACGCCGTCATCATTCGTAGAAGTCACATAACGGTCCATCCATTCATATCGATACTTCCCAAAATACCAGGTATCAATAGCGGTAAGTTCCTGTTGGGCAATCCCTTCTACAGCGGTACCCCACTGATAGGGAACACAAGTAACTTCTCTACGGGTGTCAGTTTGATCAAAATCGTAAAATACAGTAGATGTAGGACCTGCGGTACCCCCTCTTGGTTGACCTGTAAACTGGTCTACACTACGGTGGCGAACAGCAAATGAAAACAATACCCGACCTCGACCGCTGGCAAAAGGAATTTCCCATAAAGCTTCTCCACCGGCATTTAAGTCTTCGCGATTATATTTCTTCCAAAATGTTCTAAAAGACGGTTCAAGATGAGCCTTCCCACTATTAATAACTGACCGACATTCATCAAGTGCCAACTTATACATTTTTTGAACAGAAAGGTCTGGATCATTACTTCTTCTTATTCCATCAGGATATTGTTGATAGCCTGAAGCTACCATTGCCAATCTCGCTCTAAATCCTTTAACAAATGCTTTGTTAATACGTTCCACCGTAGAAGTCGCCGGAGTTTCATTTGGCCAGGCCACAAGTGTCTCTGCTTCTCCCAAATCACTGATTAGTCGCTTGTAAATTGTATCACGACTTGTTTTAGGCAGATAAAGAGTTTCTGTTGTAATGGGTTCAAAACGAGCCGGAACATCTCCCCAGGTTTTTAAAAGATCTGCATAATAAATTGCTCTATAAGTAAGAGCTGCTCCTAAAAGCTGACCAAAATCGGTACCTGGTTCCGGGTTTCCATAATTTCGTAATCCTCTTATTACGATATTAGCTCTTTCAATTCCCTGGTACATCATTGCCCAGGCATTATTATCGGTATTCATTCTGGAATTGTTGGGTTTGGCATCATAATACACCAGATCAGCATCTGAACCTTCATCCCCCGAACTATAATTATATTCAACATCGGTATTAAATCCGTAATAGGGAATCCATCGTCCTCTGTAAGAATTAGTTTGCCCCATTGGCTCCAGTATTCCATCTACAGCACCTGTTGCCAAATCTACTGTTGAAAAAATAGTGGATTCATCGAGTGATGATTTTGCAGGTGCGTCCAGAAAATCCTTATCTAAAAAATCTTCCTCACAGGACACCACCATGCAGGCAATTAGAAGTACCGAACAGGTTTTTATTAAGTTTTTCATTTTCATCTAAATTTTAAAAATTAAGGTTTAAACCAAATACCACTTGTCTACTTCTAGGAAATGGTGAATAATCCACCCCTGGAGTTAGAGGGGTTTTCCTTCTGGTAGAAACTTCAGGGTCAAGACCCGAATAATTAGTAAGAATAAATACATTATTAGCCGTTGCATACAATCTGAGTTTTGTAATACCAGCTTTCGACATAATTTCATTAGGAATAGTATAACCCAATGTGATGGTATTCAATCTTAGAAAAGAACCATCTTCTACCGCCCAGTCACTGAATACGTAGCTTCGCATATAAGGAGACCACATGGTAGTGTTGGCGTTCGCAGCTGCAAGTGCATCAGGATCGGTTATTAATTGTCCGGTTTCCGGATTAAGGTTTGTCCATCTCTGGCCATCAGCCATGTCGCCACTTAGGTTTCTATATTGACTGTTTTCATTAGCCGTGGTAAATTGAATCTTGTTTGCATTATAAACATCATTACCCACACTGTAATTAAAGGCCGCTGAAAAATCAAAACCATATGCATAGGCATTAATTACCATACCGCCGGTATAATCTGGATTGGCATCTCCAATAATAGTATTATCATTAATATCCACCACACCATCACCGTTAATATCTTTTAATTTCAAAGAACCCGGCATTATATTACCAACAACGGCACTATTATCTACAACATCTGGCTTGAGTGTATAAGAATTGGTAGCTGGATCAAAATTAAAGTCAGACACTTCATAACGGCCATCATTTTGATAACCATACATAGTTCCCACAGGATGATCTACCCAGACAGCATAGTCACTTCCAATTTGAGAAGATGCCCAACCCGAATACTCCTGGTAATTCTCCAATGAACCAAGCGAATTGATCTTATTCCTGTTTGCTGATACATTGAACGAGAAATTCAAACCGTAATCTGCCTTTGTAATTGCATTGATATTTAAAGATCCTTCTACACCAGTATTTTGAATCTCTCCAAGGTTTCTATATTGATATTCATATCCAGATCCGGGAGTACGAAAAGCAAGCAATAAGTCTGTAGTAAGATTCTTGTAAGCCTCCACACTTCCACTTAAAATCCCTTTGAACAATTCAAAGTCAAGACCAATATTTTCAGTAACTGTGGTTTCCCACTTCAGATCAGGATTAGCCAAAACTCTTGAAGCCGACCAGTAATTGGGAATTCCATTCAAATAAGTAGTTGTATTAGACTGAAAACTTTGTACAGTTTGGCCGGATGGAATATTATTATTACCTGCTTCACCATAACTTAGTCTCAGTTTGAGAGCATTAAGCCAGTTTACATCTTTTAAAAAATCTTCTTCTTTAATTTTCCACGCAACGGCCGCCGAGGGAAAAAATCCCCAACGATTATTGCCCAGAAATTTACTGGAACCATCCGCACGGTATGTAGCAGTTGCCAGATACTTGTTCTTAAAATCATAATTAATACGACCAAAGAAGGATAAAAGCTTATCATCTGGGCTATAAAAATTATCCACGCTCTGAGGAATTCCCTGTGTAGTTAATTTTCTTGTAGTTTCGAAATCAAAATCTTTGGGATAGCCCTGAATTTCGGTAGTTTCTTCATTGTTTTTGGTTACGATCATCTCTTCACCCAAAAGCAACTTCAAACTATGATCTTCACCTATCAATTTATCAAAATCGTAATTAAAGGTATTGGCATTCCTGAAGCTTTCTCGTTTTCTGTCACTATATACCAATGAAGGCAATCCCTGGTTTTCTGCCGAAGGTCTGTTTCGGGAATAATAAGTAGACCGGCCATAAAAACGATAATCCTGATCAATACGGTAATCCAAACCAAAATCAGATTTAAATTTTAGATTATCGATAATATTCCATCCAAAACTTCCTAACATATTGAAATTTTTTCTTAATTGTTGCCTCTGGTTATCGGCCGTCGCAACAAAAGGATTTACCAGATAACCTGCCAGAGCTTCGTCTGTATTCGTAGTCGTTAGACCAGAGATCGGGATTGGTGAATATTGAACGCTGTATTTTAAGCGAGAATCAGCAGAAGAGACTTCATTTTGCTCATTGGCACCTCCACCATTAATTTCAGTATCGGAATAGCGAACGGTAAAAGATAAATCTACCTTCTCTCCTGCCTGACTTTTTAGTGCCAGGGAAAGGTTGTCTCTTTTAAAATCTGAACCAACCATTATGGTACTGACATCATAATGTGCATAATTGAAGTTAAAATTAGCCTTTTCAGACCCACCTCTAATAGCCAGGTCGTGGCTCTGCACCTCTCCCATATTTCCGTAGATCTGTTTTTGCCAGTTATTACCTTCCTGGCCTTTATACAAATCATAATCCTGCCATAACCCAAAATATCTTTCATAAGAGTCAAGGTGATCAGGATCCCTAAGAAGAGCATATTCATATTGCCATTTAACGAAATCTTCAGGTGAAAGAACATCAATAGTTTTGGCAATTTTTTGGAAACCGTGAAATGCATTTACACTCACAGCGATTTTACCGGCTTTACCATCTTTTGTAGTAATAATAATAACACCATTTGCACCTCTTGAGCCATAGATAGCCGTAGATGAAGCATCCTTAAGCACCGAAATACTTTCGATATCTGTCGGGCTGATATCACTCATACTATTCACGGGAAAACCATCGACAATTATCAAAGGAGAACTGTCTTGAGTTAGCGAGCCATTACCGCGAATTCTAATATTTATTTCTGCATCTGGAGAACCTTCTGTTGATAACACCTGAACTCCCGCAAGACGTCCGGAAAGAGTTTCGGCCACGCTGGATTTTGCCTGCTCCTGGAGATCACTACCGGAAATAGAAACCACCGATCCTGTTAAATCTGATTTTTTAGTAGTGCCATATCCTACCACTACGACCTCATCAAGAGAATTTTGATCAACCTGAAGTGTTGCATTAACGGTGTTTCTTCCATTTACTTCAGTTTCGAGAGTCTTAAATCCAACATAACTAAAAACAAGAACTGCATCAGGACCTGAAACCTGGATTGAATAATTTCCATCAAAATCGGTCATGGTACCATTAGATGTTCCCTTTTCAAGTACGTTTACCCCGGGAAGAGGAGTATTATCTTCTCCATCTACCACAGTGCCACTCACCGCAAACGATTGCGCAAATGCCGAATTAAGAGAAAAAATGAAAAGGAGAATCAGAAAACTACCTTGCCGCCAGTTATCCGAAAACAATTTTTGCCTGCAATTAAGCAAGAAGTGATTGCTTTTAAATTCCAGAAAGTTTTTCATAAAATTAGTTTGAATTAGTTAATAAAGTTGTCCCTCCAGCCTTATGCCTTTTGAGACTTTCCTGATATCACTTTAAACATTTGTTAGTTTTTTCTTAATCGTAAAAATTAGTTCAAATGCTTATCCAGCGAAATCCGGCTTCAATTCTTTTTGCATTAATATTTATTTAACAATGTAATCGATTACGTAAATATAGAAAAAAACCTTTGTGGGCTATTAATTTATGTTGTAAAATGATCTTGAATTTTCAAATAAGCTATTTTGAATGTTTAAAAATGAAGGATATATAGCTATAACAAAGAATTTTTCTTTATCAGGTTTAATATCCGGCAATATTTAAAGCAAATTCTGAACTATTTTATTTGTAATCGATTGCACTAAAGTATAAATAATTTTTAATCATGCAAAAGAAATTTGTTTTTTCTGCCAAAAATGAAAAAAACCACCGAATACTTTAAGAATTTGAAGTATTGAAAAACCTCTAAATTCAAACCTTTCCAATAAAATATGAAATTTTAATTTTTTTTATATCTTGCATTTGATTCAATCGATTGCATCTGTGCAATCTTTTTATAAATTTCTTTCATGAATGAAAAGGACAAAGTGACCATCTATGATATTTCAGAAAAACTGAATATCAGTGCCGCAACTGTTTCCAGGGCCCTTAACGATAACCCCAAGATTAGCATTAAAACAAAAGAGCTGGTGCTAAAGACTGCAGCAGCTATGAATTACAAGCAAAACCGCCTGGCCCAGGCTTTAAAAAGCGGAAAGACAAATAATGTAGGTGTAATTGTGCCTTATATAGATCGGAACTTCTTTTCTTCGGTGATTCGCGGTATAGAAGAAGAACTATCTCCTCATGGTTACCACGTCATCATCTGTCAGAGCCACGAAGATGTTACCAACGAGATCACACAGATCAATACGTTGCTCAACACACAGATTGACGGAATTTTCATGTCGATATCAAAAACCACACAGGACACCAGCCATATCCAGAAGGTTCTCCAGGAAAAGACACCTCTTATATTCTTTGACCGTAAAAAAGACCTGCCCGGCTTCAGTTCAGTAACCATTGATGACTTTAATGGAGGTTTTTCAGCCACAGAACACCTTATCAATCAGGGTTGTACTAAAATTGTCCATTTTTCAGGAGATCTTAACCTCGATATTTATAAAAACAGGTGTGACGGCTATATGGCGGCCCTAAAAAAACATGGCCTGCCCATTCGTAAAGAATACATTATTCAGGTAAACAGTAAAATAGAATCCGGCGCTTCTGCAATTTCAGAATTATGGGAGTTGGAAGATAAACCCGACGCAATTTTCTCGGCGGGAGATTACGCGGCACTCGGGGCCATTCAGGAATTAAAAAGGAGAAAGGTCAGGATACCGGAAGACGTTTGTGTAGTTGGTTTCAGTAACGAACCATTCACGAAATATATGGAACTACCCATGAGTTCGGTAGATCAAACTCCTTTGGAAATGGGCAAAATTGCCGCTCAGGTATTTCTGGAACAAGTAAAGGGAAAACAAACTCTTACCATCGAAAAAAAGGTAGTACTTACTCCTGAACTTTGCATCAGGGATTCCTCAAACCGAATTGGGAAAGCCATACCTACTGTTGCATAGAAGGAACAGAAATTTCCACACCTTTCCTTTCAGCGGAAATATAGGCGGCGTAAATAGTCGCAATGACATCGGCGGCCAAATGGCTGTTGCTTTCTACGGGATCTCCGCTAACAGCAGAAGCGTAAAAAGCATCCATTTCATGCTGATAGCCATTAAACCAGGCTTCATCTGGTGAAATATTAGACCATCCTTGTTTCGTTCCTGTTTTTTCCACCACATAAATATCCCTGAAGTTCTCTTCAACGGGATTATAGGTTTGCATGGCGTTGTTAGGTGTAAGATTGCAGATGCTGCGGTGGTTGTTCGCATGAACTTCCAGGTAGTTCTTTACTCCTCCATGTAATAATTCGCTCGCCAGGATATCTGCGATGGTACCGTCTTCAAAGGTGACGTGAATATTCGCATAATCTTCCACGTCGGTATAGGAATCGCGCAAATGACCTTCATTCTGAAAATTTTCCATTCTGGTGATCGCATGCGTTCGGGCAGAAACTGACCTGGGACGAATAGGTTTTCCGAAGCGTACCCGCCCCTCAACATGCTTAAGATAAACAGCACCCGTTAAGGGATGGCAGCCTTTACCCATTAGAGAGCCACCTCCGGAAAATTGCCACTTTCCGTAGGCAGAAGAATGTGAACCCGAATGAGCTTGCTCTGCCTGTATCCACAGCACCTGGGCCTTCGTTTTCTCCAGGATTTCCCGTTCTTTCTGAATGGCCGGAGCATAGACCCAGTTTTCAGCATACATTATAGAGCCCTTGCTCTTCTCTTCTGCTGCCAGCATACGATTAATGCTTTCCATTGCCTTTTCCAGGCCTTTTTCCCGCGGAAAAGTATCCCCGTTAAAATCCTCTTCCTCTTCCCCGAAGTAACCGGTAAGCGGTTTCTCAATGATCACATCTTTATCCTGGTCCAGTACGGCAATAGCAATGGCTTCATGACTTACAGGCGGGGTACACAAATGCAGGATTTCCGAAGCTTCGATCAATCCTTCCAGGGAATCAAAGGCCCTGATATTCCTGTTATGTGCAAAATTGTTCCGGTTTTCTGAATTCCGGCTGTAAACGCCTACTACTTCCACGTTGGCACTGGTAAGTCTTTGCAAGGCATCCATATGAAAGCCTGAAGCATAACCAGAACCTATAATCCCCGCACGAATCGTCTTTTTGTTCATTTCTGAAAGGTTTTTTAAAGAGATACTCCCCTTTTCCACGGAATAAAATCATCCTGCTCCAGTTGGTCGGCTTTGGACTGGATCTCTCCACTGGCAACTTTTACGACGTATTCCAGGATCTCTTCGCCCATTTCTTCGATGCTCTTTTCGCCCCTGATCACAGCACCGGTGTCAATATCAATAATATCAGGCATTCTCCTGGCAAGTATTGTATTGGAAGCCACCTTCACTACCGGAGCGACCGGATTACCCGTAGGTGTTCCCAAACCAGTTGTAAAAACAACAATATTGGCACCCGATCCTACCAGGGCTGTCGTACTCTCCACATCATTCCCGGGAGTACAAAGCAAATTCAAACCATTTTTGGTCACGTATTCCCCGTAATCCAATACAGCTTCAATGGGCGAGGTTCCGCCTTTTTTGGCTGCTCCGGCCGACTTCATGGCATCAGTTATTAAGCCGTCTTTGATATTTCCGGGAGAAGGATTCATGTCGAAGCCAGAGCCTGAAGCAATGGCGGCTTTTTCATAGGCCCTCATCAATTCCAGAAAGCGATCGGCAGTAGCATCGTCAACACATCGGTTTACCAGTTCCTGCTCTACACCGCACAGTTCAGGAAATTCCGAAAGAATGGGGGAACCTCCCAGAGCCGCCAGAAGATCAGACGCGTAACCAAGAGAAGGATTCGCCGAAATTCCGGAGAAACCGTCAGAACCTCCACATTCCAGACCCATCTTGAGCTTGCTCAAAGGCGCCGGTTTTCGCTGAATTTCATTGGCTTTACGAATGCCTTCAAAAGATTCTTTAATGATCTTATTAAGCATATCATCTACCGTTCCTTCCTGCTGCTGTTCAAAGATCAGCACAGGTTTTTGAATATTGTCATTGATCTCGCTCAGCGCATTTTTAAAGATATCTACCTGCAAGTTCTGGCAGCCCAGACTCAGCACTGTTGCTCCTGCTACATTCGGATTGTTGACATAACCCGCCAAAAGCTTCGAAAGCGCTACGGCATCCTGTCTAATTCCACCGCAACCGCCCTGATGCGTGATGAATTTCACCTCGATATTCGAAAAAATTTCACGGTCTTCCCCAGCCTCCTCATCAAAAGCCTGGATATCTTCCCCGCTTATGAGATTACGCAGAAGTTGTCTTTGTTTCTTAGCCTTTTTGAAGGAAAGTTCAGCTTCAAAAACCTCCTTCAGCAGTTCCACATTGCGGTTCTCGCAGAACACCAGCGGAAAAAACAACCAGATATTATTGGTTCCCACCTGGCCGTCTGGCCGGTGATATCCCATAAAAGTACGATCTTTCCACCTGCTAATATCGGGAGCTTTCCACTTTAGCGTTTCAGTTCTTCCTGCAGTAGAATCGGCTTCATGCTTGATATTTGTCACGGTAAGGACTTCTCCTCTCCGAATCTTGGATACAGCTTTTCCCACCAGCACTCCGTACATATAGATGCTGTCGCCGGGTTCCAGATCAACAAGAGTGATCTTGTGTTTGGCTTTGGTATCGGCAAGAATGCTTATTTTTTCCCCTTCGAACTCCGGCTGGTCACCTTTCCACAGGTCAACAAGCGCAATAGCTATATTATCACCGGGATGGACCTTTATCAGTTTTTTTTGCATAATCTTTCTTTTTAAAGGTTACTGGTTAGGCAGTTTCCTGGAATTTGCGGAAAGCCTCCTCTACTCCTTTCAGTTCTATCAAATCAAGCGCCTGAATGGTCTTTTCTTTTAGCCCCGGCACTTTAGTTAAATCTTCACCCCAAAAACTTTCATTCCCAAGGATCTCCTCAACAATTTCTTTATAGCTGTTGAGCTCCCAGATCTTTTTGATCTCATTCACCACCTCCTGATCATCGTTTACGGGTAGGGCCTTTCCTCTCCATTCCCCTTTGTAAAAGCGCAGTAAACACGCCAGGGCAAAAGTGAGATGTACGGGCAGCTTATCAAATTTCTTCTGGTATGCCAGCAAACTCGGCAGCACCCGCACCTTGAATTTTGAAATGGAATTCAGGGCAATGCTGGCAAGCTGATGCTTGATAAAAGGATTCCTGAAACGATCAAAAACCTCATCGGCAAAGCTTTTCAGCTCTTCTTCGGAAAGGTCTAAAGTAGGATTGATCTCGTTGAAAACAGCTTTTTGTACAAATTCGCCGGTGAATTCATCGTCAATAGTTTCCTTGACGGTTTCATTGCCGTAAAGCAGGGAAAAAGGAACCATGGCGGTATGTGCCCCGTTTAGGATGCGCACTTTTCTTGTTCGGTAAGGCTGCATATCTTTTACAACCTGTATATTTTCATCAATTTTGTCAAAAGGAATTTTCTGTTTCAGTTTTTCGTCACCTTCAATGACCCAGAGCAAAAATACTTCGGCTGAAACGATCAGCTGGTCTTCGTATTGCAACTGAGATTGGTAAGATTCTATGTCATCTTTTGGGTAGCCAGGAACGATCCTGTCAACAAGGGTATTATGGAAGTCGTTCGCCTGCCCAATCCATTGAACAAATTCTTCGTCGAGATTCCAGAGATCGGCAAATTTAAGGATGATGCTTTTCAGTGTATCTGCGTTGTAATTGATGAGCTCACAGGGAATGATCGTCAAGCCTTTCTTCCTCTCCCCGTTAAAGTGTTTGAAACGCTCATAGAGCAATGCGGTCACTTTTGCCGGAAAACTCTTGTGAGGATAAGCCTTCAGCTTGTCATTTTCATCATAGGCGATGCCGGCTTCAGTAGTATTCGAAATTATAAAGGAAAGTTCAGGTTCTTTGGCCAAATTCAGGAATTCCTGGTAATCTTTATAAGGATTGATCCCTTTCTGGATACAGGTAATGGTCCTCTTTTCCTCAATCTGCTGCCCTTTTTTCACTCCTTTCATAAAGAGGTTGTACAGGCCATCTTGTTCGTTGAGCTTATCTACCAGGCCGCCGGCCAAAGGCTGAACCACTGCGACTCCGGCATTAAAATCTGCTTCCGCATTAAGCTTATCGATAATATAGTCCACAAAGGCTCTCAGGAAATTCCCTTCTCCAAACTGTACCACCTTAATGGGCAGTTTTTGGTCGAATCCTGTATTTTTTCTATTTAATTTTTTCATTTTGATCTTTTCCATTTCTTCGGAATTATAGGTTATTCAAACAAACGAGGCAGCCAAAGGCTGATTTGAGGGATAAAAGTGACGAGTAATAATACTATAGCCATCACCACATACAACGGCAGTAAAGGCTTCATGATCTTCTGAATTGTTGTTTTCGCGACTCCCACGCCGATAAAAAGTACTGAGCCAACCGGAGGGGTACATAGCCCCACACAAAGGTTCATTACCATCATAATACCGAAATGCACAGGACTCACTCCAAGATTCTCCAGTACAGGGAGGAAGATGGGAGTAAAAATAAGCACCGCCGGAGTCATATCCATGAATGTCCCTACAAATAGCAACAACAGGTTGATGATAAGGAGAATTACGTATTTGTTGTCGCTAAGTGCCAGTAAAGCTTTACTCACCGACTGCGGAATATTCTCGAAAGACATTACCCACGACATGCTCATGGATGTCGCTATAAGCAACATTACAATGGCAGTGGTAACTACCGAATTCAGGAACACCTGGTACAGGCTTTTGCGGTCGATTTCTTTGTACAATGCTGATAATACAAGGGTATAAAGCACCGCAATGCCTGATGCTTCAGTAGCAGTAAAAACTCCCGATACGATTCCTCCAATTACGATTACCAGCAAGAGTAAACTTGGAAGCGCCTCCACAAAAGTTCTAAAAGTTTTTGACAATCCGCTTTTCTCGCCCCGGGGATATTTTTTCTTTTTTATCCAGAAAGTTGCCGTTAGCATGAGTGCAAGCCCCATTAAAATTCCAGGAATATAACCCGCCAGGAACAAAGCGGCTATGGAAACTCCACCACTGGCCAGGGAATAAACGATCAAGACGTTCGATGGAGGGATTACAAGCCCTGTGGTAGAAGAGGTGATGTTTATGGCTGCGCCAAATTCTTTGGAATAATTTTCTTTTTCCATGTGAGGGCCCAGAATACCACCAATCGCTGAAGCCGCTGCAACAGCCGATCCTGAAATGGCTCCAAAAAGCATGGCTGCGATCACATTCACATAAATAAGGCCGCCAGGAAGCGAACCAATGAGTGCCTTGGCAAAGGCGATAAGCCGGGTGGCAATACCACCCCGGTTCATGATCTGTCCCGCCAGAATAAAGAAGGGGATCGCCAGCAGCGAAAAACTGTCCAGGCCTGTGGCCATTCGTTGTGCTACCGTTGTAAAAGCGGGGATAGAATCTATGGAAACCAGCATGGTCAGCAAACAGGAAATTCCGATAGACCAGGCGACAGGCACTCCAATACTTAAAAGTATAAGAAAGGAGATAACAAGTATGAGGATTTCTACGATCATGCCAGGAATGTTTTAGCGTTGATGATTTCGTTGACTTTATAAACAATGACCAGGATTCCGCTGAGGGGAACCACAAGGTACACGAAAGATAAAGGCAGGCTTAAAGCTGCCGAAGTTTGTCCAAGATCATAGTTCATATACACCAGGTTTCCCCCGCCGATAATCAACACCACGAAGCAAAAAAGTATTATAAGTATATTGATAAAAACACGTAATCTTATCCGGTTCTTTTCATCCAGCTTTGGTGGCAGAATATTGATTGCAAGGTGCTCCTGCTGCCCGGAAGCATATGCGGCACCCAAAACCCCAATCCAAATTAGAAGAAATCTGGAGATCTCTTCTGTATAGGAGCTCGGAGAGTGTAAAACATAGCGTGAGAAAACCTGCCAGAGCACGGCTATAACGATGCAAACCATCAAAATGACCAGAAAATTTCCTAATATTTTATCTAATTTTTGTTTCATCATTTCATCGCTTGAATTGCCTCGATAGTTTTCCTCATCTCCGGATTCTTCTTAAATTCTTCATACATAGGCTGCACTTTTTCGCGGAAAGGTTCCTTATTGGGAGCGATCACTTTCACCCCGGCTTTCTTGATCTCTTCCAGCGCATGGAGTTCAGCTTCATGCCAGATCTTTTTCTCATATTCTGAAGATTCCATCGCGGCTTCCTTCACCCACTTTTGTTCCTGTTTCGAAAGCTTGTCCCATACAATGGTACTTATTAAGAGTTCATCGGGCAGCGCGGTGTGTTCATCGGTGATAAAAAACTTGCAGACCTCGTAATGATGGGAAAGATAGAAGCTCGGAAGGTTATTCTCTGCTCCATCCACGATCCCCTGCTGTAAGGCGGTGTAAAGTTCTCCCCAGGAAATGGGGGTGGGCGAACCGCCTAAAAGATTGACCATAGTAATGGCGGTCTGGCTTTCCATCACCCGCAATTTCAGGCCCTTTAGATCATCGGGGTTATAGACCGGCACTTTGGTATAGAAACTCCGGCTCCCGGCATCGTAAAAAGTGAGGCCTTTCAATCGATTTTGAACGCTTTCATTTAAAAGACTTTCCCCTATGTCGCTTTCCAGCACATTAAAACGATGCTGCCGGTCCCTGAAAAGAAAAGGCAGGCCGAAAACCTTCAGTCTTGGCGCAAAATTTTCGAGAACTCCTGTGGAAACCTTTGTCATTCCCAAACTTCCTATTTGAAGGAGTTCCAGGGTCTCTCTTTCAGATCCTAATTGCTGGTTAGGATAAATATCGATCTGTAGCGTTCCGTGTGATTTTTCCTTAAGGCGTTTGGCCATGAATTCCATCGCCTTGTGCACGGGATGTGTAACATCCAGCCCATGGCCCAGTTTGATGACCTTGACCTTTGAGTCGTTTTGGCAGCCTATAAAAAGGGATGCTAAAAACACAACTATAAATACCTTTGAAAATTTTAGCATTCTTTCTCTCCCTCGTTTTTGTACTGCTCTGAAACAGCCGGAACTGCTGCCGAAAAGGCCGGGCAAATTCTATATTGAATATTCATTGTCAATTTTCTAAAATTATTATCTCTTGATCCTGCCGCTCACATTTCCGTTTACCACCTCGAGAACTTCTTCTGCGCTTACCAAATTAGCATCTCCCACATGAGTATGTTTCAAAGCACAGGCGGCATTGGCAAAATCCAGCACCTGTTGATCGTCCTCAAAATGCTGCAATCCGTAAAGAATTCCGGCTGCATAAGCATCGCCGGTACCAATACGGTCTACTACATCTCTTATCTCCAGTTCTTCGCTGGTGATGTATTTTTTATCGGTCCAGCCCCGGCCGTAGATCTTTTGCCAGGAAGAACTCACGCTATTACGCACTTTATCAAAGATCTTTTCTATGGAAGGAAAAGCCTTCATGAGCGCTTTGCTGGCAGCAATAAAACTTTCTTCATCAATTTCATATTCAGTACCAAGGAGCTCGTTGATCTCGTTGACACCACCTATAAAAATGGTGGAAAGACTGACCAGTTCGGCCAGAACATCCTGACTATTCCTTCCGTATTTCCACAGATTGCTTCGATAGGCAGGATCTGCAGTAACAATAATACCTTTTTCTCTGGCGATCTCCAGCCCTCTTTTAAGCGCCTGGTATGCTCCTTCTGAAATTGCCGGGGAAATTCCCGCCCAGTGCAGGTAACCTGCATCTTCCAGAATGCCCTCCCAATCCACACTTTCGGGACTAATATTGGCAAAGGAACTATGCAACCTGTTGTAAGCGATCTGGCTGGAACGCATTGCCGAACCCACCTCCAGGAAATAAATTCCCAGCGGATGCTCTACTTTTTTTACTTCGGAAACATCTATTCCAAATTTCCGTAGGGTTGAAATTGCGGCTTCCCCTACTATGTCGTTGGAGACATTGGTGATATGCTGAACCTTCATTCCAAAGTACGCCAGCGAAGCACCTACATTCATTTCAGTCCCGCCGAAGAAAAAATCGAGGTGCGTGGCCTGTTGCAACTTCCGGTTCTCGGAAGGCGACAGGCGCATGAGCACTTCGCCAAAAGTGACCACCTTTTTCTTTTCTTCGGTTTTCTGCTGCATCAATTGAATTAGGGAATGAATTTATTTTTTAAGCCTTTTGATCAACCCCAGCGTTTCTTTTACCATTTGCTGAAGTTTGTCAAAATCTTTATTTGCGAGGATCTCTTTGGAAATAAGCTTGGAACCCATTCCAACGCAGGTCACGCCGGCATTGAACCAGCCCTTGAGGTTTTCCTCATCTGGAGATACCCCACCGGTAGGCATAATACTCGTCCATGGCTGCGGACCTTTAATGCCTTTTACGAACTGAGGTCCGTAGATATCTCCCGGGAAGAGCTTTACGATCTCACAACCCAGTTCCTCGGCACGTGCAATTTCGCCAAGCGTTCCACAACCCGGAGACCACAATACTTTTCTTCGGTTGCAAACCACCGCGATGTCTTCCCGTAGCACCGGCGTCACGATAAAATTCGCACCCAGCTGCATATATAAGGAAGCCGCTGCAGCATCGGTCACCGAACCTACTCCCAGGATCATCCCGGGCAGTTCCCTGATCGCGTATTTGTTCAGTTCGCCAAAAACCTCAAAGGCAAAGTCCCCGCGGCTAGTGAATTCCAACAAACGGGCACCGCCGTCGTAGCAGGCCTTCAGCACTTTTTTTCCTAATTCCACGTCAGAATGAAAGAACAGGGGCACCATCCCAATGTCTTCCATCACCGCGGCTACTTCCAATCTTGAATATTGAGCCATATCTGATTATTTTATCTGGAGACACGCCCGGAAGCGTCTCCTCCCATTAGTTTCTTCACTTCATCTACAGTGACCAGGTTCGCATCTCCCTTGATAGTATGTTTTAATGCGGAAGCTGCTACGGCAAAATTCAGCGCATTCTGATCATCATCAGGATACTGAAGCAATCCGTAGATCAAACCTCCCATGAAAGAGTCGCCTCCTCCTACGCGGTCAACGATATCAGTGATATTGTATTCCGGAGATTTGAACATGGTCTCGCCGTCATAAAGCACTCCGGCCCAGGTGTTGTGCGATGCTGAAATGGAACCACGAAGCGTGGTGATCACTTTCTTGGCATCCGGGAATTTCTCCATCATCTGCTGACAAACAGATAAGAAAGCTTCAGCCTTTACATTCTCACCCTGGGTCGTAATGTCCAGTCCTTCAGGTTTTATTCCGAAGTGTTTTTCAGCGTCTTCCTCATTTCCGAGGATGATATCACAGTATGAGGTAAGCTCGGTCATAATGGCTTCAGGCTCTACGCCATATTTCCACAATTTCGCCCTGTAGTTCAAATCGGTAGAAACGGTAAGTCCCTTCTCTTTGGCAGTTTTCACCGCCTCCAGGCACACATCGGCTGCTCCCTGCGAAATAGCCGGGGTAATGCCGGTCCAGTGAAACCATTCAGCTCCATCAAAGACTTTCTTCCAATCGATCATTCCTTTTTGGATCTCCGCAATAGCCGAATGAGCACGGTCATAGACCACCTTACTTCCGCGGTTCACAGCCCCGGTTTCGAGGAAGTAGATACCAAGGCGGTCGCCGCCAAAGATGATCTTATCGGTTCCAACGTTTCTTTTACGCATTTCCATCAGGGCACATTCCCCAATGTCATTTTTTGGCAAACGGGTCACAAAATCTACCGGCACGCCATAATTGGCAAGGGAAACAGCCACGTTGGACTCCCCCCCACCATACACCACATCAAAACTGTTAGCCTGTGAAAATCTCAAATATTCAGGAGGTGCCAAACGAAGCATGATCTCACCGAATGTCACTACTTTTTTCATATATCTGTAATTAGTTTTATAAAATTAGTTTCGTTATTTATTAAAAATCAAAGTATTCTTTGGCATTATGGTAACTGATATCGGCAATGGTCCTGCCTACCAGTTCAAAATCCATGGGTAATTCGCCGTTCTCCATTTCAGTCCCGAAGAGGTTACAAAGCACCCTGCGGAAATATTCGTGCCGTGGAAATGACAAAAAGCTGCGTGAATCGGTAAGCATTCCAATAAAACAGCTTACCAGCCCCATGTTGGAGAGGGCGTTGAGTTGTTTGACGATGCCGTCTTTCTGATCGAGGAACCACCAGCCCGAACCGAGTTGTACTTTACCTTTCACGCTGCCGTCGTTGAAATTACCAACCATAGTGGCAAAGATCTCATTATCGGAAGGGTTCAAATTATAAAGGATGGTTTTGGTCAGTTTATCCTGACCATCAAGGGCATCGAGGAACGCAGAAAGATTTTCAGCCTGTTTAAAATCAGCGATGGAATCCCAACCGGTATCGGGGCCGAGTTCCTTCAGCATTCTTTTGTTATTGTTGCGCAGGGCTCCCAGGTGAAATTGTTGCACCCAGCCAAATTTGTGGTAGGTTTTTCCCAAAAACAGCAAAATCGCCGTCTTGAACTTTTCAGCTTCCAGTTCTGAAACCGCTTCACCTTTTCGCTTTTTACTGAAGATATCCTCAATTTCGGCATCGGTAAATTCTTCGAAAGAGATAAAATTGAGTCCGTGGTCACAAAGCCTGCAGCCGTTCTCATGGAAATTTTCGATGCGTTTGCGCAAAGCTTTTTTCAGGTTATCAAAAGAATCGATGGAAACCTCTGCGGCATCGGACAATTTGTCCAGGTAAGCATTATAGCCTTCCGCATCAATGAGAATGGCTTTATCGGGGCGAAAGGCGGTGCTCATCTTGATATCAAAATCGCTTTTGGCCAGTTGCTGGTGATATTCCAGGGTATCGGTAGGATCTTCGGTAGTACAAACCGTCTCCACGTTCATCTTTTTCAGCAACCCGCGACAGGAATTCTCCGGCAATTGCAATTGCCGGTTCACCTCTCCGTAAATCCGTTCTGCCGATTCTTCGTTCAGCAATTCATCAATTCCGAAGTATCTTTTGAGCTCCAGGTGCGTCCAGTGGAATAGCGGGTTTCGCAAGGTATGCGGTACCGTTTTGGCCCAGGCTAAGAACTTTTCCTTATCGCTGGCATCGCCGGTAATATATTTTTCATCGATACCCAAAGTCCGCATGGCTCGCCATTTGTAGTGATCCCCATAGAGCCAAACCTGCGTGATATTATCAAAACTACGGTCTTCGGCGATATCCTTCGGAGGCAGGTGGTTGTGGTAATCGATAATAGGCTGATTTGCCGCGTACTCCTGGTATAGTTTCTCCGCCGCCTCGTTCTGCAGCAAAAAATTGTCTTTTATAAAGGTTTTTTTCTTCATGTATGGTTTGTTCTTCAATTCAATTTTATCGGCCCATCCAGCCCCCGTCAACCGTAAGAATGGAACCATTCATATAGTCACTGGCTTTTGATGCCAGAAAAATGACAGGACCCTTGAAATCTTCAGGTTCTCCCCACCTTCCGGCCGGAATTCTGGCAAGGATAGCTTCACTTCTTTCTTCATTATCCCGCAATGCCTGGGTATTATCAGTAGCAATATAGCCGGGAGCGATCGCATTGATCTGCACTCCGTTAGCCGCCCATTCATTGGCAAAAGCCTTGGTCAACTGGCCAATAGCTCCTTTTGAAGCCGCGTAACCGGGAACGGTAATCCCCCCCTGAAAGGTGAGCAGGGAAGCCGTAAAAATGATCTTACCGCTTCCACGGGAAACCATTTCTTTCCCGATCTCCCGGGTAAGGATAAATTGCGCATTCTGATTTACTTCGATCACCTTATCCCAATATTCATCGGGATGTTCGGCAGCAGGTTTTCTCATGATGGTCCCGGCATTATTCACCAGGATGTCGATCTTCGGATTTTCAGATTTTAGTTTTTCTATAAAGCTATACAGCGCTTTTCTATCGGAAAAATCACATTGGTAGCCTTTGAAGCTCCTACCTTTTGCTTTTACCGCCTTTTCTATTTCTGAACCTTCCGGTTCCAGGGACGCCGAAACACCAAGAATATCGGCACCGGCTTCTGCCAAAGCTTCAGCCATGGCAAATCCTATCCCTCTTTTACAGCCTGTCACCAGCGCTGTTTTTCCTTCTAAACTAAATAAATTCATAAGCTGCTTATTTCAGTTCGTCCGGAGTTACTTTATCCATATCGCCATAGTCGAGGTTTTCCCCGGCCATACCCCAGATAAAGGTATAATTGGAAGTTCCTGCTCCGGCATGGATCGACCATTCCGGAGAGATCACCGCCTGGTGATTTTTCATAAAAATATGCCGTGTCTCATCCGGCTGCCCCATAAAGTGACTGATGGTTTGTCCTTCTTCAAGATCGAAGTAGAAATAAACTTCCATTCGGCGGGTGTGGGTATGAGGAGGCATGGTGTTCCATACATTTCCTTCCACAAGTTCGGTCATCCCCATCTGCAGCTGGCAGGTTTCAAGGATACTGTTCACGATAAGCTTGTTCAATATTCTCTTATTAGCATACTTTGCATCCCCAAGTTCTATCACCTCAGCATCTTCCTTTCCAACTTTTTTAGTTGGATAGGGGTGATGTGCAGGAGCAGAATTCAGATAAAAATACGGCTGCTCAGACCCTGATTTTTCAAAGATCACTTCTTTATTTCCGCGTCCTACATACAGAGCTTCTTTATGTCCAATTTCATAAACTTCGCCATCAACGCTTACCTTTCCGGCACCTCCCACATTGATGATCCCAAGCTCCCGGCGATCGAGGAAATTTTCTGATTTCAGATCGTCGAAGGCCTCCAGTTTCAGAGCCTTATCAACAGGGAAAGCACCCCCGGCAATAAAGCGGTCATACATGGAATAGGTAAGACTGATCTCATTTTTCTTGAAAATTTCAGGAATAAGAAAATGGTCCCTTAGCTCCTGAGTGTTATATTTTTTCACATCTTCGGGATGATGTGCGAAGCGGAATTCAGAGTGAGTCATAATTGTGGTTGTTTTAAAGATTTATGCAATCGATTACACGAATATATTGATTTTTTTTTAGTATTCAAGATTTTAAGAAGAATACTCCTAGTAAATACCGTAAAATTTCTCCTGATGTCAATGGAAGATGTTAAAAATTTCAAATACTATACTGGAATTGCCAAAATAAGTATTCATCTGGGATAACCCATCCTGTAGTATACTGCCGCCGTCATTGCCGTTAATACAAAAAGAGAAAATCCTTATGGCATTCTTTTCAAACCCTCCCAACGAATCCTCCAGGAACCGTCTTTAGGAAATCCGGGGGTTTTTCCAATGCTCCCGTCCCAGCCCGCACACATCATTGCAACAGCAGTTAATAATCCGCCATTGCCGGGAAGATAAACTGGCAGCCTTTCTTCCTGATAATTGTGTCCATTCTTGAGATAGGTATTAGTTTGCACGTTCATGAATAAAGCGTCTACAGCTTTTTGAGGCATCCCTAGCCTGGCTGCAGCCATAGCAGTCATGGGAAAATCCCACCCCCATGTATCTTTCCAGCTCCATTTATTCCAGACAAGATTTAAGGTATTTTTCATGATCGTTTTATCTAATATGGCAGTTTCCGGTAACATACCATAGGTTCCAAGTACCGAAGGATGATCGGTTTTATATTCGGGATTGGTATAAGAATCAGTAGCGCTTTCTGTTGCCAGATAGACCCCGTTTTGAACCGGCAGCGCCGAAAGTTTCTCTAAAACCCTTTGCCAGGCAGGATCTGGTTTTTCACCTAAACGTTCCTTCCATTCTAACGCCGTTTTTAAGCCCCAATACCAGTACGCAAGCTCATAGGTAGGATTGAAAGTCTGCATTGGTTTATATCTTTCCTGGGCAGGAATCAAACCCGGCCCCAGTTCGTAGCGATCCTGCTGCGGATCATAATGAGCGAAGGAAGCCATGAAATCGGCAGTGGCAAAGACCCCGTCTTTGTACCGGAGGAGGGTCTCTTCAGAAGGGTTTGCACGATACATCAATTCTGCATAGGTTATAAAATGAGGTTCTTGCCATATAAGAAAAGAACCTACAGAGGAAGGACCTTCATCACCAGATGGATCGGTCATTTTTTGCCATCGCGCTCCTTTGAATCCCTGCCTTTCAGCTATAGCTTTCGCCTTCGCTAATACTTTTTTATACCAGGGTAAGCTTTTTTCCAGCAATTCCGGTCTACCCCAAAGAGCATAATGAATGCCATGCCACCAGTGCATCTCCAGGTGAGGTTTCCCATACCAGCTGTTATAGGTAAGACCGGTTTCCTGGGGTGGCATGGTGCCAGCACATTGTAACCGGGTGAGGTATTGTGAAAGGACGACACGACGTTCCAGCTCATTGGCCCGAGGATCAGTACTTCCCGAAAAATCTACTGCCCCGCCACTTCTCCAGAAATTCTTCCATCCATGAGTACTACTTTCTTTTACCTCCGCAAAAGAGGGAATTTTTTTAAAAACCTTATCAGAGAACCGGCATGTAAAGGAAAAATCCTCCTCCCCTGTTGGTTTCAGAATAAAATAATTCTCCTCTTTTTTATCAAATTTCGCCTTTCCAGACCAGGTAAGGCCAATATTGTAAGTGAGGGAATCCAGCTTTCTGGCGATCGCTACCTGCTGCTCATTTTTTGAAATAATCTTGCTGGTATAGTTAGATTCGCCGCTCCATTTGGTTCCAAGATCGGTCCATTCACCTGTCGGATATGGGATCCTTAGCCGAATCTTTAACCGGCCCCTGGAAATCAGATTAGATTTTATTCTAATACCCACGGCATCTGCCGCCTGATGGCATACCGTCCACACCGTAACGGGAATACCTTCAACAGAGAATCTGCTTTCTATCTCTCCTGTCCATAAATTGAGTTTCTGATCAATATTTTCCAGATCGGCCGGCGTTGCCCTTTCTCCATTTTTTTTATATAGTATCAATCCAAGGTTTCCCAACTGCAAGCGGTGCGGATTAGAACGGAAATAATTGACCGCCGCCTCTTTCCGGTGCGATTTCTTTCCCTGTGCAGAATAAGATATCTCCCGACCATATTGATGATAATTCTCAAGGGTCTCCTCGAACCTGAAATTCTCGGTATTGGGATAACTGTCCCAGCCCCATCCCGATTCTGTTCCCAAAGGCACTCCGTGCTGGTAGTATTCAGGAAAACTTTGCATTCCCGTCGCATCCACCGTATAGGCAAAGCTGCCATTCCCCACCGAAAGGGAAGCAAGGGTGTCTACTTCATTAATCTCTATATTATGCCGCGTAACCAGAGTTTTTCGTTCGATTTTTTTCTGCGCTAAAAGTAGGTGGCAGGCTAAAAGGATTTGAAAAAAGGCGAATCTTTTTAGGTAGAATAAAATCATAATCTATCAGGTTAATTTAAAAAATAAAGTCCGAAGCGGTTTCATAACGTCCTCCCTGCGATGCTGTAAAAAGGTAGGTAGGCTTTCCTTTCTGAAATAATAGCTGGGGACGTTCTGCCCTCCCGTAGCGGTTTGGATGACCAGGTGCGGAAGGTATATTGATAGGTTCGAAGGCGAACTTAAATGAGAATCCCTATCTTTATATTTGTTGATCAAATAAACATCTCCAGCATCTGCACTAATTTCGGTATCACCATGAAATTTCTCGCCATCTGTATCTTTACGTTAATATAGCCTTATTATTTTTTGGCTTTTCTTCAGAATTTAGCTTTGGTGCCATATTGTTCTTTTAAGCCGAAAAGCCTTTGCGATAAGTAAACTAAAAAAATAACCAAATTTTCTAAGTCATCCCGTCCTTCTTCAGATTTCTATAATTCTATTTTTTCTGGTCTGGTTTTAACTCATCCGGACCTTCTTTCGAATAATTATTGAACTGTTGTTTCGAAGGACTTTCGAAAATATCTTCGATTACACTTAGTTCCACTTCCTGCTTCGGGTCAAAATCCTTTGACTCCATATACTTCCGGAGGCTGTAAAAAAGCTGATGTGCAGCCGCGTCTTTACCGGGATCCTGCAGATCAACACTGCACACCAAAAGCTTTCCTTTGCCAACCTTAGCTTCAAATATCATGGCTAGCCGTCTGTTCATAAACCAGGTATCGATCGGCTGGATCAAGGGTTTGAAGCTCTCAGGAAAATCTTCGAGATTCATCACCTGCGTATTATTTACGATGCTCCACCATTGGAGATCACTGTGATAAGAGGTGGGAAATTCGGTGAATATTGGATGCCTCGGATTCACCAGAATGCCGAGCGTATGAGGAGGCCGCATCTGGAACCATGAAGTATTCCAGAACACCGGGAGAAATGTCTGTTTTACTTCCTCTCCCTTCACCACCTTTCCCGCTGCATTGAGGAACACTTTTCCCCCTGCACGCAGCACTTCTTTTGCTTTTTCATTAAGGGAAGTGCAGGTGTAAAAATCGGGTCTAATCTCAGGCGTTTTTGCTGGAAAAACCCAGAAATTCCAATGATTATGGAAAGAAGTCCCTTGAACATTCACCGAAAGAGTGAATTTGCCCGGAGTCACAACAGAATCCAAATCAGCTTCTATACTGCCGATCTTATTCAAGCCAAAGCTAAGGCTGGAATGAGGAAAACTCCCTTTTTTAATCAGTTGCCCATCTTCTGCTTTTATTTCCCAAAAAAGGTCCTTTTGAAGAGCTTGTTTTCCATAGTGCGAAACTTCTAATACGGCTGTAAATTCTTCAGTAGTGGTAAAGACGAAGTGTGGAATTTCAGCCAGGGGAACTGTGCTGTTACAAAATTCCCTGAAGTCTTCTTTATTTATGTAGGGCTTTGGATCCCAAAAAGCATCCAGAACTCCTACCAAAGCAGTTCCCTGCCCAGGATAGTCGTTCAGAGAAAGTAATTGGAAACCCGAATAATCGGGGGTGCGTAGCGCCTTTTCAATGGTATATTTATAACAGAGCGCCTGCAGTTTTCCGGAAGCCATAAAAAAATCGTGTGCCTGTGAAGCCATATGATGATCTTTCAGATCTTCGCGAAACAGTTCAAAGTTCTTAGCTTTATAAGCCCCTTTATATTTCGTTATTTCTTTAAAGTTAGGAAACACGCAATACTGTCCCATCTCATGAGAGACAAAGGGCACATCAAAATTCGCTATTGCCCTTTCGAAGTTGGCTTTAGTCTGGGGAGCAGAATTTTTCCACCTGAGATCTCGGGCACCACCTCTAACCATATATTCATTATTTGGAATTACGGGCCAGCTCCCCCCCACAGAAGCACCGGTATAGATCCTTCGCGGATCCTTTTTCTTCCAGTAGGCATTGAAGCTGGAGAGATACTCCACCTGCCTTCCGCGCGGTTCATTTCCGTAAGCCATCATACAAAAGGAGGCGTAATTCCCATACTGCCGGGCCATTCTGTTTGCCTCCTGGTAAATGTATTTATCTACAGGTCTGCCCACTCCCAAAGCGGTGCCGTGGTTTGCCCAGCTAGGACCTTCAGGCTGAAGATACAGGCCTTCCAAATCTGCAGCCTTAAAGGCTGCTTCTGGAGGGCACCAGGAATGATAGCGCACATGGTTTAATCCATGAGCCTTTATGATCCTGAAAATCCGAAGCCAGGAATCAAGATCCATATCAGGATAACCTGTGAGTGGAAATACCGCATTATCTACGGTTCCTCTCAGAAAAACCGGTCGACCGTTAATCGTAAAATTTTTCCCATCGGTTTTAAATTCCCGCATGGCGAATTGAACCTGGTATTGATCTTCTTCAGAAGTGGCCGAATGGAGTTTTAACTTTAATAGGTACAAAGCGGGGTCAAATTCATCCCAGGTTAAAAAATCATCTCCCATTGGGATACTGAGATGCAGTGTATCAGCCTTGCCTTCGTAAGCATAACTATAGCTCTGCCTTTTGATACTGTCTTTTCTTTCTGAATTAAAACTACTTCCCCAAATTTCAAGCCTGCCTTCATCTCCAATGCCTTCCATAGAGGCCAGCGCTATCTTTAGATTCACCTCTTTAGCATTTAGATCGGGATAAGCCTGCACTCCTGAAATATAAACGGGGGCAGTTGCAGTAAGCTTCAGTTTTCCAATCATTCCATTCCAGTTACCCTGGGTGTGATCGGTAATACTATGAGAATCGGGGCCTACATTGATATTTTTAATCCGATTGTCTATACGGAGGCTGATGCGGTGCTTTCCCGGAGAAAGTAAAGAATCAAGCTCATATTGATGTGGCGCAACAAGGCTGTTTCTCATACCTACTTTAACTGAATCTATCCAGAGGATGGTTTCGGTATGCGCTCTTTCCAGGAACAACTTAATATGTTTATTTTTCCACGTCTTCGGGATCACCACCTCTTTCTGATACCATGCGGCTCCTTTGTATTGCTTTTCCGGCGTCAGCCAGAATGGAAATTTCACATCGCCCGGCTGTCTGTACTTTTTGTACCGGGGATTGAAGTAAAAAGAACTGTCATAAATACTTCCCGTCCATTGTGTTTCTAAAGTCACAGGATCACCTTTGCCCCGAACTCTCATGGAACCGGGAAGCTCAATTTCACCATCCAACGTTTTGTTATACCATTTCTCATTAACGCCCAGATCTTTCTCATCCTTTTGGAATTTCCATTGCCCTTCCAGATCGATCGTATCTCTGACCTGGGCCTGTAAGGAAAACCCAATGGAACTCAACAATATCAGAACTACTATTCTCATTTCTTTCATCATTGTACTTTACGCTCTACGGGCTAATCTTCGACGTTGAAATTCTCCACATTTTCGCGGATGTACCTTTCTCCCCTAATGGTATCGGCAGTGACGTTTTTAAGAATAACATTTTCTACAGGAAGTTCTTCGGCCCCTTTAATGCTTGAGAGGAATTTGACATTGCCGGCATGAATATTCCTTAAACACAAATTATTGATGGGAGTAAGTTTTTTCTCAATGGTAGGAACTAAATTGCGCCACTGATAGAGTACATCTGTTTCTACACCAAGTATTCCTCTTTCTATTCGCCCCGCCTCCACATTGTTTACATAAATATTCCTGACAAAGCCTCCCCTGCGTTCATTGGTCTTTATATACAGAAGGTGATTGAGTTTGGCCCCCTCTACCACTCTGCAGTTCTCTATGAGGACATTTTCAATACCTCCGGATAATTCACTTCCCAAAGCCACGAGCTGATGCCCGTTTTTAACAGTGCAATTTCGAATAACAATGTTCTTAGAAGGCGTATTTAATCGCCATGCATCCTGATTTCTACCAGATTTGATAGAAATTGCATCATCCCCCTGATCCAGAACACAGTTCTCGATCAATACATTCTGACTCATTTCAGGATCAATGCCATCATTGTTATGCCCATGTGCTTTCACCCTTATATTGCTGATCAGTATATTTTTAGACATAAAAGGATGAATGGTCCAGAAAGGACTTTGTTGGATGGAGATGTCTTGCAGCAGGACGTTCTCACACCGGTTGAACTGAATGAACTGTGGCCTGAAATGGGCTGAATCGTTCACCATCTGTCTTTCCTTTACAGGTTTTGAATAGGAAGAGAGGTTGTAAAGTCTTTTCAAATTTTCCATGTGTGCTTTAGGGCGGGCAAACCATTTCTTCCATACTTCCATGTTGGCTATCAATGTTCCTTCGCCGGTAACAGCCACATTCTTACAGCCGAAAGCATAGATGAGTGGGGAATAGTTATAACATTCCATTCCTTCCCACGTAGTTTGAACGGATGGCAAATAATCATCGGGATTTTCTGAGAATTCCAGCACCGCTCCTTTTTCGAGATGGAGATTGACATTGCTCAAAAGGTGTATCTTTCCGGTGTTCCAATGCCCTTCAGGAATAGTCACCGTAGCGCCACCCATACGATTCGCCTTTTGTATAGCTGCCGCGATAGCCTGAGAAGTCTTCTCTTTCTGCCCCTCTACAGCTCCAAAATCGGTAATTGCAAGTTCGGTGCAATCACTGAAATCCGGCACTGTGATATCCGGCATTTCGAAAGGTGCTTCCACTTCTATTTTTCTGAGCTTCATCCGAGATCCCAGCCTTTTTTCCGAAGAGAAAAAGGAAAAAGAACAGAATAGCAGTAGGATCAGATTTCTTGTAATGATCATTTTTTTATTATTCCTAAGGGAAAGATATCTTTCCCGTACACTTCGTTCAACAAGGTTCCTGCTCCGGCATAGATCGCCGAACCCCCGCAAATTATACCTTCAAAACCAGTGAAGGTCTTGATCACAGAGTTACCTGTGGCGTCCCCCAGAGCCAACAGAAAGAACAACAAAGCCAGAGTTGCGAACACGAACTGTAACGCTCTGCTCATTCTAAGTGTTCCAAAAAACAGCAAAAAGGTGAAGATTCCCCACATAATCAAATAAGCAACCATGGCACTTTCGGAAGCGGCACTTCCCCACCCCAACTTCGGCATCACCAAAAGCCCTACCAGGCTTAGCCAAAAGAAGCCATAGGAGGTAAAGGCCGTCAGGCCGAAAGTATTTCCTTTTTTAGCCTCCAGTATTCCGGCAATCACCTGGGCCAGTCCTCCGTAGAAGATTCCCATTCCAAAGATCATGGCGTTCATTTCAAAAAAACCGGAATTGTGTAGGTTCAACAAAACTGTTGTCATTCCGAAAGCCAGCAAACCCAAGGGTGCAGGATTAGCAGTATGATCTTTTAGGCTTAATAGATTTGAATTTTCCATATTCATAATTATTGAGTTTTTGATGAATTTTGGGAGTTGCTTTGCTGCTGTTTAATGATCTCTATATCTGGTTTTGGAACAGATTGCATGTCTGTTCCAAAATAAAAGCTGGTATGCGGAGGTTGATTATATCCCACATTTTGCCAGGCAACACTCAGGCGATACTGGGGATCCTGCATAAAGGTATATTGTCTTAGATTGGTAGGAATGGTCGTAGAATAGATTCGTAATTCTTTATTATCGTCACTTCGCAGGATCAATTCTTCCCGCCAATCACCAAGTATATCGGCAGACAACGCAGGAGTAGCTTTTGAGCCATTGTTCGAAGAAGCTCCCTCAGCGGTAAAAATGCGCCCTTTCCCATATTTTTCGATGTAATTTCTGTTCAGCAGTTCCCTGGTAGCATCGCCATCCCACCAGATAAGGAAATTCGTTGCCCGGGGAGCTTGTCCTATCACGTTTCCTTTAATATCATATAAATTCGGTGAACCCGACCACCACATTTCAGCTCCCTTGTGATCAGGATCTATATTGCCGGCCACCCCGCGACCCACGTCTCTGTTATGGGAGGCGGTGAACAGTACTTTCCCATCTTCCGCAGCATAAAGAGCTACCCCAGGGCCCTTGGTGCCGTTTTCTATTTCATGGATCCCAAATACTTCCAGACCGGGCCTTTCCGGATCCAGATCGCTCACATGCAGGGCGTCTCCATGCCTGAAGCCGGTGGTGTACAAGCCAGAGCCATCATCATCAACGACCATGGAACCAAAGATGATCTCGTCCTTTCCGTCGCTATCAACATCGGCTACAGAAAGGTTGTGATTTCCCATTCCCGAATAGGGATTTTCTCCATTCTTACTGTCAAAAACCCACCTGGAGGAAAGCTCTCCATTTCGAAAGTCCCAGGCAGCCAAGACTGTTCTTCCGTAGTAACCGCGCCCCATTACCACGCTGGGATGCTTCCCGTCAAGATAGGCGACACAAGCCGTAAAGCGGTCAACGCGGTTGCCGGTATTATCATTTCCTCCGTTACCGCCTCTTCCTCCCCAGGCACCAATATCTCCGCGGGGCGGCAAATAGTCTGTAGTGGCCAGGGCTGCTCCTGTCTTTCCGCTAAAAACCGTGAAATACTCAGGCCCTTTAAGGACCTTACCGTAGGTCCGGGAATTTTGATCCAGGTCTCTCCAGTCC
Organism: Christiangramia fulva; assembly: GCF_003024155.1. Classification (NCBI taxonomy): domain Bacteria; kingdom Pseudomonadati; phylum Bacteroidota; class Flavobacteriia; order Flavobacteriales; family Flavobacteriaceae; genus Christiangramia; species Christiangramia fulva. Next base: position 2,341,115 of record NZ_CP028136.1, on the reverse strand, counting down.
TTATCTTTATCGCCTATGATATGACCAATCCCATCTACGGTTCCATCAGCAGTTTTACAGGCTACCTCGGCAATTCCATCTCCATTGAGATCATAAACCATAAACTGAGTGTAATGAGCTCCTTCCCTTATATTTTTTCCAAGATTGATCTGCCAGAGCAGAGTTCCGTCTAGTTTATAAGCCTGAAGAATTGGAGTATCGGTTAGCCCTGTTTGAGAATTGTCATGCCCTCTGCCGGTTTGATGCACTACAATCTCGTACTGCCCGTCCCCGTTCAGATCACCAACAGAAACATCATTGGGCCGGTAACCTTCAATGGTTTTGAGAGGAAGGCTTATATATTCTTTTGCTTCGGAATTAGCAGGAATAGAAAAATCACCTTTTTCCCTGATCTCCTTACCGCCTGAAATACTGGTCACATACCAGGTGTTTTCAACAGAGGCTTCCGCCGTAGAATCGGTGAAATTCGTGGCCCCGTCAAGAGGCTTTTTATTCAGCTTAATAGCTGTTCCGTCGGATGGCTTTCGGTAAATATTGAATGTCAGTCCGTCAGGATCGGTTGCGAAAAATCGCCAGCTAACAAAGACGTCTCCGTTTTCTTTTTTTATGGCAATCAGGCCCCTGTCCAGGTCCTCCATTTGACGCTGGGCCATGAGATAATTCTGGTTCAGAAAAAGCATAAGGAAGGCAATGATAATTTTCTTCATTTGTGTATTATTTCGATTTTCGGTTTCGGAAATTCTTTGGTTTCAGCCCCCAGATAGAATCCTACCTGCGGAGGCATATTATAAGCGGTATTTTGCCAGCCCACACTCAAGCGGTATTGAGGATCATGCATAAGAGTATAGAACGGGTGGTGAGAGAGCGTGGTGGGGGTATAAATGCGCAGGCTTTTATTGTCGGCACTACGCCAGATGACCTCTTCCCTCCAATCCCCGAGAATATCGGCGCTCAGACATGGGGTGGCCTTGGTGCCGTTGTTCGAACTCACGCCTTCAGCTATAAGCAGTGGAACACATCTGTTATTTTTCCAATCCCATTTTTCAATACGGTTCTTATCTAAAAGTTCACGAGTAAGATCATCATCCCACCAGATCAAAAAGTTGTTGGAGCAGGGGGCTTGCCGGCTAATAGTGTTTCCTTTGGCATCCCTTAGGCCTCCTGGTCCTCCCCAGTTTTCATATCCAACATACCTTGGGTCTATGTCTGCAGCAGAGCCACGCCCTACATCCACTCCAGGGCCTTTAGACCAGAGAACTGTTCCGGTTTCAGCATCGAAAATTGCCACTCCGGGAGTTCCCAAAGCTTTTGTCTTTCCTTCGTTTTCATGGATTCCGAAAACTTCCAGACCGGGACGGTCAGGATCAAGATCGGTTAAATGCATAGCATCTCCATGCCTAAGGCCCGTGGCATACAATCCGGAACCATCATCGTCGAGGGTCATGGCTCCCACACAAATTTCATCCCTGCCATCGTGGTCTACGTCAGCTACCGCCAAATCGTGATTTGCCATTCCTGAATAGGGATTTTTTCCATTTTCAGAGTCAAAGGTCCATCTGGACTGCAGGTGCTTTCCGTTGAAATCCCACGTAGCTACCACGGTACGCCCATACCACCCCCTTACCATGACTGCACTGGGTTTTTTCCCATCGAGATAGGCCACCCCCGCGGAAAAACGGTCTGAGCGGCTGGCGGTATTATCATTCCTGCCATTCCCGCCTATCCCACCCCAGCCATTAAGAGGAAAACGGTTAGGAATATATTTTTCAGTATCTATAGCTCTTCCGGTCAACCCGTCAAAAACCGTTATGTATTCGGGGCCCTTTGCAATTTTGCCATACATCGGACTTTTTTGATCATAATTTCGCCAGTCTTTGGAGGGATCACCAATAATTTTCCCGGTACCATCTACGGTGCCGTCTGCTGTTTTACAAACAATTTCAGACCTGGCGTCCCCGTCGAAATCATAGACCAGGAAGGTCGTATAGGCTGCACCCGACCTAATATTCTTCCCAAGATCTATTCGCCATAGCATCTTTCCTTCCAGAGTATAGGCATCCAGGATCTGATTGCCTGTGAAGCCGGTTTGCGGAGGATTTTTAGCATTGTCTGGCTGCCATTTCAAAATGATCTCATATTGTCCATCTCCATTGAGATCTCCCACACTGGCATCGTTTGCCGAATAGGTAAAGGCTTTGCCGTCAATTGTCCCACCTTCTGGAATTTGCAAGGGTATCGAAATATAATCTTTCAGAGGCTCTCCTGCCTCTGGAGGGACAAATGAAAGAGTGTCCACTATCTTTTCTTTGCCCTGTTGAATTTGCGCCAAATAATAGGTGCGTTCCCGGGAATTGCCTGTTTTGTCTATGAAATTGTTCAGGCTGGTCCTGACTATGCGTTCTTTTGCTCCCGGTTCCTCTTCTGAATAAAGAGCGAATTGAATATCCTGCGAATCATCCCCAAGGATCCTCCACCCAAGATAAACACCTTCATTAGTCTGCAAGGCAATAAAACCCCCGTCGAGAAATTCCATTTGACGTTGCGCTCCAAGGCTGAAAGTAATAAAAATGAAGAGAATCGTGATCAGGCCAATATTTACGGAACTTCTATCTTTCATGCCGGTTTAATGGATATTTCTAAAAATAGCCCACTTTTATGGTTCCCGTATCCTGCACCTTCCTGCTGATCGTTTATTGGTTTCCAAAGGGATCGCGTAGGAATTAAAATCTCACCAGAGATCAGGCCCAAATTATCCAAAAGAACTCCCCTTTTCCTTTAATTTATTAGCTCTATTGGGCGAGAATCACAGCTCCCCAACAAAGAGGAATACACCGCTGAGAAGATGTTGCATTTTCTTCCCCAGCTCTATTGCGAATTGACATATAATGAATCAGAAAAAGTTACGCCGGGAGAATTTTCGATCTTCAGTTTTGAATTGTCATCTGTTTCTATTGTGACATTCTGGAGGTTCCAGTTTTTACTATAGTTTATTTGCCCGGCAGTTTCAGCCTGAATATGCACATCTTTTAGGTTAATATTCTCTACATAAGAACTATTCAGGCCATTAACGTTGATAGCCCTTTTTGCTCCATCTACGTCAATATTATAAAGAGTGATATTCTGAAACTTTGGAATTCCCTTTGATCTCGGTTCTACATGCCTCAGCATTTTTTTCCATCTTAGGGGTATGGAATCTCGATCATAACCATCAGGCAATTTTGAATAACTGTAAGAAGGGTTCCAGTTCATCGAAACTTCTATAAAAGTTCGAACAGAATCCATTTTTATATTTTCCAGGTAGATATCTTCTACTGTACCTCCCCTTGTAGTTGCCGATTTGATATTTAATCCGTTTTTGGTTCCATTACCCCGGATATTTGAAGCATATACATGCCTTATACTTCCCGAAGTTTCACTTCCTATGGTGAGTAAGCCTGAGCCTTGTCGTGCAATACAATCGCGTACCACTATATATTCCGTGGAGCGATTAACCCTAAGACCATCCCAATCACGACCAGCCTTGAGGCAAAAATTATCGTCATTACAGTCTATATCGCAGTTCTGAACTAGGATCCATTTTGAAGAATCAATGTCAACCCCATCGGTACTTGGACCATGCCCGTCAATATTATTTCGGATGGTAATACCATCAACAGTTATGTGATTGGAATATAAAATCTGCACCGTCCAGAAACCGGCTTTCTGAATATTTATCTGCTTCAACTTTACGTCTTCCGAATTCGAAATCAAGAACGTACGAGGACGTTTGGCATCATAATCTACGATCCACCTTAGACCTTTTGGTTCATATTCCTTCCGCAAATCCCAATAATAATCCCAAAAGACCTTTCCCTGCCCGTTCACCAGACCATCTCCATCAATGATCACATTTTTCTGGTTCCTCACATTGATCAAAGCTGCAGGCCATTTCATTTCAACCCCTGCAATGCGGGTGTCTATTTCAGGATAGTCTTTGATGTCTTCACTTCCCCTAATTTCAACTCCTTTAGGAATTTGGAAATGCACTCCTTCTTTTATAAAAACAGATCCTGTCAGATAAATTCCCGGCTTAAAGGATACTGTTCCGCCTCCATTGGCTGCACAAACATCAATAGCCTTTTGAATGGCTTCAGTATTAAGAACTTTACTGTCCATTTTGGCAACATAATCATTAACATAATATACCTTTTCCCGCAACTTAAAATCTTTGGAACCAACTTTTGAAACCCAATCTGGTTGAAGGCTTTCAGTTTTTATCTTATCTGATTCTGCTTCACCGGAAGATTTACAGGAAAAAAAGAAAAACGAGCAAATTAGACCCAGGAATATAGAATAGAATTTCATCAAAAGAGGTTTAAATAGGGTTATTGATTTTGTAATTTCCATAACTTTATGCGTCTCGCCATCCCGTACTTACCTGAAGAAGATTATAATACATGCATTTTCCAAATTGGGCAGTCAATAAAAATAGAAATTGTTTCAAAAATTAAAAATAAAATGCTTTGTCTAATTCTCTGTTGGTATTATGCAAATTGAAGACTTCTTTTCTGTACCCATTTACTGAAAACAAGGTATAAAATTCCACAAAAAATCCAGGCAGGTAAAGTTAGAAAAGAGAGAAAAACATCCAAATAGATCGAGATCCCATAAAATATTCCCGCGCTTAGTACCCATGCCCAAAAAACAGCCTGATTAAATTTAATCCCTGATTTTTCGGCATAGAATGATTGAATTTCGGCTTTTTTTCCGAAAAAATATTCAAAAACTATTACCGCTCCAATTGGTGCCAGAATAAACCCATATAGCGCCACAAAATCCAACAGCTTCATTGCGAAGGCAGGAAACAATCCCGCGATAGTAGCAACAGCCCCTGCTAAAATTGTGACCCAAAAGGTTGACATTTTTGGAATAATAGCCTGAAAAGCCAGTCCAGCTCGATAGATAGTAGGATTGGCCGTTGTCCAACCGGCCAGGAGAACAGCGATGATCCCAAAAAATCCCAGGGCGTTATAGGCCAGAGGTCCCGGTGCAACAGGTGGTGCTTCTCCATTATTCAAAAAGGACGCTGCTTCAGGAGATTTGAGATATACGGCATACAACAAGGCCGCTGCAATCCAGGCCACATAATGACCTACATACATTCCACCGGCGGTTGTCCATCCAGTACTGGATTTTTTCGCAAAACGGAAAACTGAAAGATCCGACATTCCAATATGCATGGCGGCATTGGCAAACCACGACCATAAGAAGACGTGCCAGAAGGTGTATTTCATTTGGCCAGGAAAGGGTTCTCCTCCCGTGCCCCAAATGTTCCAGAACTCCGAAAAGCTGTCAATATGCAATTGGTACAAAGAGACAATCCCGCAGGCAATAAAAGCCAAAACGATAAAGGGAGACATCCAGTTTGCAGCCTTTGCCACCGTGCTGTAGCCCTTGGCCGCAATTAGAGAAATAACAACCCCTATACATAGAACCACAATTACCCAGGTAAGACTATTAGGCATAGTATCGGTAAGTTGCGGCATTTTCATATCAAACGGAATGCCTACCGCCGTAGCCGAAACTGTGATCATGGAACCCGCCAGGAAACAGAAGAGCATGCCATTTGCAAGATTATAAATGGTCACGAGTCTTTTTCCGCAGATCTTTTCTAGGTGAAAATAAAGGGTGTAGCGAAATTTCACACCGATCTCAGCCGTCAGAAAACGCCAGCTCAATACCGCCATGAGGTTACCCAAAAATAGCCCCACAATGAGATCAAATGCACTAACGCCGGTGGTTAAAAATAAAGGACCTATCACAAACTCGGTACCTGCAGCATGCTCGCCGGCATACATACCCAAAAAACTTTTCCAGCTTTTCCACTGAGACTGGGGGACCGGCTCCCTCTCGAATTCTCCAGCGGTTTCGTTTTCTATTACTTCTTCTTCTACCTGGGCTAAACTCATAATTTCTTTAGATTAAAATAACTGTATTACTTACTGCTCCCTGTGCGCCGATCACTAAAGATTGCTCAATATCGGCAGTTTTTGAAGGCCCGGCAATAAAAACCCCATAGCCGGTTTCATTGATGTTCAATATTTGGTAGGCCTGGTGCATGGTAGGCACTATGTTATGGTGATCGATAACCATCAGGGTATGCTGACAGGCAAAAGGGGCAACCCGATGCTTTAATATTCCCTCATCAAGCCATAAACATCCATTTTCGGCAACGCCTAGTTTTGGTTCAGCTATGAAAAGATCAATGTTCTCCTGAAAATCGACATTTTCCGGAATTTCTTTTCCTGAACTTCTCGTGTCATAGAATTTTGTCGCTTTCGGAAAATTCTCTGCAATAAATTCTTCCAGAAAAACAGAAAGATCCACTTCAGAAGTAGTAAGATCTACTACATTGCTCATATTGCCCGTAGAAGTCTTAATGAAATCGGCCACGAGAATTTCTGGCGAAATTTCATGCTGAAAAACCGACAGGTCCGGCAAAGAAAGGCTTTGCGGCTTATTCTTCTTAATGGCTTCTAAAATATCTGCCCTACTCATCTTTTTGCTTTTTATACCATTCCTTAAAGCTGTATTCTGGCACCTCAGGAAGCTCCCTTTGTTTGCCCCAGCCATTAAGATTATTATAGACCATAAACCTTGGAAGATGTTTGAGAGAACTGCGGGCTATCTTCCCCACAGAATTAAAAATCGAAGGATTTTCAAAGATCTTTCCTGTTATTCTGAGTGGAATCGATTTGGATTTTGGAAGTTCGTGGTGCTTATAAATTTCCTGCCTCCATTTATAAAGCTGCTCGTGAATGTCAATCTTGACAGGACAAACATCACTGCATGAGCCACAAAGGGTGGAAGCAAAAGGCAGGTCGCTGTATTTCTTCAGGTCCCGGTTTGGCGAAAGAATTGCCCCAATAGGCCCGGGAATGGTTGCATGATAACTATGCCCGCCACTTCTCCTGTAGATAGGACAGGTGTTCATACAAGCGCCACAGCGGATACACTTCAGACTATTTCTGAAATCTTCTTTCCCAAGCTGCTCACTTCTGCCGTTATCTACGATCACTATGTGCATCTCCTTTCCCTTTTGCGGCTTCTGAAAATGGGATGTATAAATCGTTGTGGGCTGCCCAGTAGCACTTCTCGCTAACAGCCGGGTAAACACTCCTAAATGCTCAGCCTTTGGCAGCAGTTTTTCTATTCCCATGGAATGAATTTGCACGGCTGCGGAATGGCAACCCATATCGGCATTCCCCTCATTAGTACAAACCACAACCCCACCCGTTTCGGCAATTCCGAAGTTTACCCCAGTGATGGCTGCATCGGCCTCAAAGAACCGTTGCCTTAAATGAGTACGGGCCGCTTTGGTGAGATAAGTTGGATCTGAATTCCCTTCTTCGGTCCCCAATTCCTTATGAAAAAGTTCGCCAACCTCTTCTTTTTTTATGTGAATGGCCGGCAAAACCACATGGCTGGGCTCTTCCTTCCGCATTTGAATGATGCGTTCCCCCAGGTCGGTATCTATAATTTCAATATCATTTTCTTCCAGAAAATCATTGAGTTTACATTCTTCGGTGAGCATGGATTTACTCTTTACCACCTTCTTTGCATTACTCCTTTGGAGAATTTGACCAACTATTTGGTTGTGTTCTTTACCGTCTTTGGCCCAATGCACCACTACCCCATTTTTTTTTGCTTCAGCTTCGAACTGGATGAGATAATCATCAAGATTGGCCAGTACATTGTCTTTAATATGGGAGGCGGTGTTTCTTAATAATTCCCACTCCGGAAGGAGGGAAGCTGCCGCATCCCTTTTCTCCCTCACATGCCAGAGGGCCCCGTCATGCCAATTGGTTCGGGCTTCATCTTTTATAAATGCTGCTGCTTTTTCCGAATGCGTGCTCATAATTTATCTCCATTTAAGATATTTGCAAGATGCACGATCCTGGGGCCGCTTTTCTGCCTCCCGGCAATCCCCTGCAAATGCATCAGACAAGACATGTCTCCTGAAGTAAGTACTTCGACTCCGTTGGCGAGGTGATCTGCCAGCCGGTCTTTCCCCATTTTTACTGAAACTGCTTCTTCAGCCACGGCAAAAGTTCCGCCGAAACCGCAGCATTCATCAGAGCGGTTTAATTTGGCAAGTTCCACACCTTCTACCAAACCCAACACTTTTTCCCATTTCAGCGGAATATCACACATAAGTTCTGATGGTTTGGACAAATGCATTCCCCGCAGGCCATGACAACTTCTGTGCAATCCTACTTTGTATGGAAAACTCGCATCAAGATGATCAATCTTCAAAACGTCAACAAGGAATTCCACGAGATCATAAGCGTTTTTTCTCAAGTGCCGAATAGCTTCTGTTTGCTCTATAATATCATAGTGCTCCCTGATATGGTTTACACAGCTCGGCGAAGGACCCACGATGTATTTACAGTCGCTGAAAAGTTCAGCCAGATCTGCATAGATTTTTTTGCCTTCCTGTTCCATTCCTGTATTGGCCATAGGTTGCCCGCAACAGGTTTGCTTTTCAGGAAAAACCACTTCGCAACCCTGCTTTTCAAGGAGTTGAAGGGTGGCAATTCCTACTTCAGGGAAGAATTGATCTATATAACAGGGTATAAAAAGTCCTACTCTCATATTTTCAATAACAGGGGCACCAGTTTTTTCAACCGGTAATTTTCTTTCAGGAAAGTGGAATCTACCTTCTTGTTGGAAATGACCATAGCAGCACCCAGCGCAGATCCCAGTGGCGACTGTGTAGACAGTACCATGAATTGGCTAAAATGACAGGCCATTAATTTCATAAAAACATCATTATCGGTAAAACCGCCGTCAATATATATGGTTTTGATATTCGTGCTTCCTATGGCATTCTTGATCGTATGGATCTGTAATTCCATCAGCTCGATCATCAGCTGATGATAAGCTTCTTCAAAAGAGGCAAAGGGCTTAAGATCGGTCTTATGCAGTTCTTTTCTTTGCAGGGAAATACCTTCGAACTTAAAATAGATGGAAGGTTTCCTCATCAGTTTAAGATACAGGTCCTGGTCGAATTTCACATCCCTGTGATACCCGTACTCTTTTCCGTAGTAATCGCCAAGCTTCTGCACCTGAAGCCTGTATTCATTTCCCATAAAGAAGCGGGAAGCTTTTACCCGTTTGCCGTCGATCCTTAGGTAATTAAGACAATTGTTCCTAATATCCTCTTCCTTGAGATTCTCCTCATTAAAGGGATTCAGGGCAATACTCCAGGTACCGGTAGAGAGCAGTAAAAATGGCTTTTTTTTGCTCAGAATGTAAGGCAATAAAGCGGAAGAACTGTCGTGGATTCCTACGCCAATTTTGATCTTCTGATCCCTATAAGAAGTGTTTATGCTGGCAGAAGTAGGCACAAGAGGCGCCAGGATCCTATCGATCCCCTCTTCATAAACCCATTCATGATAATCTTCCTTTTCGTAATCCCACAGGTTCGTATGACAGCCAATACTGGTATATTCACTCACCGGAATTCCGGTGAAAAGATAAGACAGGTATTGAGGCAAATGCAGGCTATACTTGATTTTGCTAAAAACTTCAGGCCTTCTCTTCTTCAACCAGTACAATTGCAGTCCCGAATTTAGAAACCCGCATTGCGGAGAGGCTGTTTCGGTAGCAATTTTAAGCTTTCCGCCGTAGCTATTGTAGAATTCTTCTTCAACGTCTTTCTCAATCGATTTCGTGTAATTATAAAGGGGAGTGAGCGCGTTGCCCTTGTGGTCAATATGGACGAAACTCGCTCCGTAAGTAGAAAAATTCACCGACTTCACACTGAATTCCTCGCTTTCCAGGACTTTGTGAAAAGTCTCCTCTATCCACGCCTGAAGATGCTCAAGATCTTCAGCAGGATACCCATCCTCATCTTTGGTTTCAGGCAGCTGTGTGTACTCCCGGAAAACTTCTTTATAATTCTTATCAAAGAGGAAGAATTTTTTATTTGTCTTTCCGATATCAAAAACGGCTGTGACTTTCTTTTTGGCCATCTTAAAAGCTTTACAATCCGGTTGCCATGTTTTTTGTACCTCTTTCTTTTATCAGGGATTTTCGCACCTGGAAATCGCGATATGCGGTTATTGGGTGAAGTGCCGCCCCGGCTTTTTTGCGTGCGGCCATAAGAATAGGACGAACATCGGTTCGATACGCTTCCTGTAGAATTTCCTGACATTTCACCACGTCATTCTGTTCCTGTGCCTCCCTAAGCTCCTTTTGATCTATAAGCAGCGCCTGGGCGTAAGCAATAAGAATAGCCTCGAGGGACTGCAAAAGATCTTCCAGCGGATCCTTGATGTTATGGCTGGCATCGATCATCCAGGCAAGATTGGGATTTTGCGGATTGTTCTCCATTCCGTATACCAGCTCATTGAAGATCAGGAAAAGGGCATAAGGTTTTATAGAACCTACTGTTAAGTCGTCATCTCCATATTTGCTGTCGTTAAAGTGGAAACCGCCCAGCTTTCCTTTTAGCATAAGAGTGGCCACTATTTGTTCAATATTTGTATTAGGCAGGTGATGCCCAAGATCTACCAGCGTGTAGGCTTTTTCTCCACAGGCATTCGCAAGCATGAAAGAAGTTCCCCAATCCTGGATTGTCGTACTGTAAAAATTAGGCTCATAAGGCTTGTACTCAATAAAAATTCTCCAGTCATCTGGCAGGTGCTTATAAATACCCTGAAGGCTTTTCTGGGTATTCTGCAGAGCGTTTTGGAAGTTCAGTTGCCCGGGAAAACTAGCTCCGTCAGCAAGCCACACCGTAAGGCTTTTGGATCCTAATTCCTTGCCGATGTTTATCACATCTATATTGTGCTGCACGGCAAAGTCTCGTATTGCGGGATCAGTATTATTAAGAGAGCCGAACTTATAGCTTTTCTCTGCCTCAGGCTGATCCTGAAAGGTATTGGAATTCATAGCGTCAAAGGAAATTCCATGACTTGCGGCCACTTCTTTAATAGCCTTAACATCTTTGGGGGTATCCCAAGGAATGTGAAGGGAAACTGCCCCGGCAGTACGGGTAAGGTCATTTAAAACTCCAATATCATTTAGCTTTTGCTCAAGAGAGGCAGGTTCGCCGCCGTAGGAAAAACGACCAAAACGTGTGCCCCCGGCACCTAAAGCCCAACTTGGCACCGCCACCTGGAATTCGCTCACCTTCATTACAACTTTTTCAACATCAATTCCTTTACGACTGAGGTTTTCAGCTACAAAACCAAAATCCCTGTCAAAGGATTCTCTGAATTGCCCATTATGATCGGCAATTTTATTTTTATCGATTTTCATAAATCAATTTTAACATTAATTAGCCAAAAAGGGATCTTCATTTGATGAAAATCCCTTTAATCGGCTAAAAACAAACATTATCTTACAAAAGCATTTGCCATCCCACCATCTACATTAATGATATTTCCGGTAGATTTGGTTAGACACCCTGTTAAGCAAAATACGGCCTGTGCAATATCATCAGGATAAATTATTTCATTTAAAAGGTTTCTTTTGGCGTAATGTGCCGGTAACTCATCTACCGTAATTCCATAAGCTTTCGCACGGCCTTCCGCCCATTCACCTTCCCAAATCTTACTGCCTACGATCACACCATCAGGATTCACGGTGTTCACCCTGATGTGATCTCCTCCCAGTTCCGCAGCCAAAAGGCGGGTCATGTGTTGCTGGGCAGCTTTGGCGGTTCCGTAACCAACATTATTTGGTCCAGCCACCAGTCCATTTTTACTGGCAATATTCACAATATCACCTCCAAGCCCTTGCTTTTTCATTATTTCGACTCCTTTTTGAGCCATCAAAAACTGACCTTTTACCAGAACATCCTGAAGCAGATCCCAATCTTTTTGAGTAGTCTCTTCAAGAGGTTTCGAAATTGCCAGGCCGGCGGAATGAATCACCATATCCACGCCCCCAAAGGCGAGATTAGCTTTTTTATAAGCCTCTACGATTGATTCTTCCCTGGTCACATCACAGATAACTCCATCAACCTGATCCCGTTTGTAAGTAGCAACTGCCTCCTTCAGATTCTCTTCATTCACATCGGTTAGCACCACATTGGCACCTTCAGCCACCAGTTTATCTGCTATTGCTTTTCCTATACCGCCACCGGCTCCGGTAACGATCGCCACTCTTCTGGACAATAATTTTTCTGCAGGCATACGCTGAAGTTTAGCTTCCTCCAACAGCCAGTATTCTATATCGAAAGCTTCCTGCCTTGGAAGACTCGTGTATTCACTAATAGCCTCTGCGCCACGCATCACGTTAATGGCATTCACATAAAATTCACTGGCGACACGTGCTGTTTGTTTATTCTTAGCGAAGCTGAACATTCCCACGCCAGGATAAATAATGATTACGGGATTAGGATCCCGCATAGCAGGACTATTGTCGTGCTTGCAGTTTTCGTAGTATTCCTTGTATTCTTTGCGATATTGGTCAAAAGCCGGATTCAGTTTCTTCAAGACCTCTTCGGTATTTGAAAGATCTTCAGAAGCATCCAATTTCAGTATCAAAGGCTGGATCTTGGTGCGCAGGAAGTGATCGGGACAGGAAGTGCCCATGGGCGCCAATCGCTCCAGGTCATTGCTGTTTATATACTGCAATACGGTATCACTATCGGTAAAGTGCCCGATCATTTGGTTTTCAGAAGAAGCCAGACCACGCAACATGGGCATTAATTCTGCCGCTTTATCCTTCCGTTTTGCAGGAGAAAGGCTTTTTATCTTTTGACCGCCAAACACTTCACCCTTCTCTTTCACTTTTTTTGCGATGTATTCTGAAGCCTGTTCAATAACTTCCAAACTATTCACATAACATTCGTAGGAGGTATCGCCCCATGTGAAAAGTCCGTGGCTGCCAAGAACGATTCCTTTAATACCGGGGTTTTCCTTCAGGCACTTCTCCAGCTGAAGTCCCAGGTCAAAACCAGGACGCTGCCAGGGTACCCAGCCCATGGTATCCCCCCAGATCTCTTTGGTCACTTTCTCACTGTCTTTAGCTGCAGCCACAGCAATAAGAGCATCTGGGTGAAGGTGATCTATATGTTTAAAGGGTAAAAGCCCATGTAAAGGAGTATCTATTGAAGGGGCTTTACTATTCAAATCATAGATACAGTGATTGAAAAGACCTACCATTCGGTCTTCATCCTCAATACCTTTGTAAACATTTTTAAGGTTTCTCAATCTCTCAGTGTATAAACCTGCTATACCCTCTCTCGTCAATGTACCTATATCTCCACCAGAGCCTTTGACCCACATCACCTCAACATCTTCATTAGTCAACGGATCTTTTTCAATGGTTTTGCAGCTCGTATTTCCTCCGCCATAATTCGTTATTCTTAAGTCCGCTCCAAGAATATTAGATCGATAAAGAAATAGTGCCACCTGGTCATCTCCATATGAAGCAGCTTTTTCTTCATCCCAGAGGTAGTCTACGTATTGAAAGGTTTTTTCCATTTGATTCTTAAATTTCTATTAAAATACTCAATGATTTTTCAAAAGTAATTCTCAGGTTCCAAGCTTCCATCCTGTAGTATACTGTTAATCCAAAAACGATTCTACCTCAGTATCCTGAAAGCTTTAAAAGAACCTATTAGCTGCAATTAACCACCTTTTTACAAATACTGCAAATCCACTACTAACCAATTTTCCCCGCAGAAACTCTTTACTTTTTCTGGAATATTTACCTTTTCCAATTTTTATTTCCGGAAGAAACCTATGCTACGGATTTTACTTTTTAAGCTTTGGATTTTCCTTTTGAAAAAAAAATCAATTAACCATGATAATGTCTTAAACATTCGCTAAATTTTGGGAAATTGTTTACATTTATCCCCAGAGAACTATCCCAATTATTGTCGAAAAATGTCCCAGGCGCTCCATATAAAAATTAACGAAACCTCGAGAATTCCCAAGTACAAGCAGATCGTGGATTCCCTGGTCGCAGATATCGCCAATGGAAGAATTAAAGTAGGGGAAAAAATTCCTTCAATAAATGAATTGAGCGAAAATCTACTTTTGTCCCGTGATACTGTAGAAAAAGCTTATAAGCTTCTTAAAGAGCGCAAAATAATCGTTTCTGTAAAGGGAAAAGGTTTTTACACTGCCAAAACAGATCTTATTTCCAAGGTGAACGTTCTTTTTATGGTTAATAAACCTAGCACCTATAAAATGATCACCTATAATGCCTTTGTCAATGGACTGGGCGTTAATGGTCATGTAGATATGTTCATCTACCACTGTGATGAATCTCTTTTTATAAAAACAATGGAAAGGAACATAGGTTCTTATGATTACTATGTTATCATGCCACATTTCAGGGATGAGAATTCATGTCATGTGAGCTACACTCCTGAAGTACTCAGAATTCTTACAAAAATCCCCGACCATAAATTAATCATGCTTGACAATATTAAATCAGGACTGACCGGAAATTTTGGTTCCGTTTATCAGGATTTTGAAGAAGACATCTATAATGCCCTTACAGAGGGCATTGAAAAAATAAAGAAATACGATAAAATCATCCTGGTTTATCCAAACAGGTCGGCCAACCCATATCCTCGCCGAATTCTTACTGGCTTTAGGAAATTTTGCGTAACTAACAATCTCGATTTCGAAGTTCTCGACGAGATCTATGAAGATATGGAGTTACAAAGTAAGGATATCTATGTAACTATCCAGGAGCGTGACCTGGTGAACCTTGTGCGGCAAACCCGAAAAAAGAGGCTCAAGCTGGGAAAAGATATTGGTATTATCTCTTATAATGACACCCCTTTAAAGGAACTATTGGGTATTTCTGTGATCAGCACCGATTTCAAGACGATGGGAGAATCTGCAGCTTACATGGTTCTAAGAAACAAAAAGGAGAAGGTCAAGAATGTTTTTAACTATATTGAACGCAATTCTGTATAGATTTCGTTATGGAATCTACCTCCTGTCATAACAGTACAGGATACTCGTCCGCACCGACTCCCTTATATTTAGGCAAAAATTATTTTAATTTATTGCCTGTATGTCGTTTTTTAGGAAGTTTTCATTACTCATCCTTTTACTCATTTTTGGCAGGACAACGCTCTTCGCTGAAATAAAATTGCCTTCCCTGGTAGGAGACCGTATGGTCCTACAACAGAAATCTGCTGTAAATCTTTGGGGCTGGGCAAAGCCGGGAGAGCAGATTGACGTTAAGCTTGGCTGGGAAAAAGAGAATTTGCATACTACGGCTGATGAAAACGGAAACTGGAAATTCACTGTCCATACTCCCGCTGCCGATGGCAAAGCCTATGATATTGTTCTAAAAGGGGAAAATACCATAAAGCTTCACGACGTCCTTCTAGGCGAGGTTTGGCTCTGTTCGGGCCAATCGAATATGTTTTTTCCTGTAGGAAGACAGGAAGGAACCTGGAAAACCGGGGTACAGAATTATCAACAAGAAATAGAACAGGCCGATTATCCGAATATACGATTATTCACAGTGGGTTTGGACGTTTCACAACATCCCGAAGAAGATGTAAAAGGTAGCTGGAAGCGCTGTTCTCCCGAAACGGTAGAGAGTTTTTCTGCCGTCTCTTATTTCTTCGGAAGAAATCTTAAACAGGAGTTGAATGTCCCCATTGGTCTGATCTCCACCTCCTGGGGTGGTACAAAAGCCGAAGCCTGGACATCTAAAAAAGTACTTGAAGAAAATCCAGACTTTCTACCAATCCTTGAGCGATATGCTGAAAAAGAGGAAAAGTATTATCACGATCTTGCCAGCTATTACGGTGCCAAACAAAAAGAAATAGCAAATACAGACCTGGAAAAGCCTTCTAAAGGTGAAAGGAATAAAGATCCCTATGTATTATACAATGCTATGCTCCATCCCTTGATCAATTACACTATAAAAGGAGCTATTTGGTACCAGGGAGAAAGCAACGCTGAAAGAGCCTATCAATACCGGAGTCTGTTCCCCGCTATGATTGAAAATTGGAGAAGGGATTGGCAGCAGGGAGATTTCCCCTTCTATTTTGTACAAATTGCACCTCACAGAAGTCAAAATGCGGAAATACGGGAAGCACAGTTGATGGCTTTCCAAAATGTAAAAAACACCGGAATGGTAGTAACAACTGATATAGGAAACCCAACTGATATCCACCCGAGAGATAAACAAACCGTGGGTAAAAGATTGAGCCTATGGGCCCTTGCCCAAACCTATGGAAAAGAGAAATTAGTGTTTTCCGGACCAATTTATGATCATATGGAAAAAAGAAAGAATTCTATCCAAATCTACTTTGACCATACAGGAGCTGGGCTGGTGAAAAAAGGGAAGGACTTAACTGAATTCGAGATTGCAGGAAGCAATCAGAAATTTTATCCTGCTAAAGCCCGAATTAAGGGCAACACAGTTATTGTTTCCTCTCCAAAAGTCAAAGATCCTGTAGCCGTTCGTTTTGCGTGGAAGGATATACCGGCACCTAATCTTTTCAATAAAGAAGGGCTACCAGCTTCCCCTTTCCGGACGGACGATTGGCCTGGTAATACATATGAAAAATTCTAAGCTTAGCTTCTATGAAAAAAATAAAATCAATATTATTTCTTGCCTTTCTTGTAGCATTTTTTACCTCAGCAGCACAAAATAAGGACCAGCTAACATTTGTTTTTGGAAAAGACAACTCCAAATCCGGAACTTCTATAACTTCTCCTGTTACCTTTAAGAATGAGCGAAATAATGGTTTTGATTTTAAAACTTCCGGAAATGTACAGCTACATAAAGAAGGATTTACTGCTGCTAAACCCGTATATTTCTCCACCAGGGTACCTGAAGGAAATTATAAAGTGGAGGTAATATTGGGATCCTCTCAACAAGCTTCAAAAACTACTATCAAGGCTGAATCAAGGAGAATAATGGACGTGGGAACCGAGATCCCAAAAGGAAAAGAACTTATAAAGATTTTTAATGTAAATGTAAGAAAACCACAAATTAAGAACGATCAAAAAGTCAGCCTTAAATCACGGGAACTTGATGATCTGGACTGGGATGACAAGCTTACCCTTGAATTCTCGGGCAATGTAGCGGTAAAAAGGGTCAGCATTAGTCCGGCTCCTGATGTGAAAACCATCTTTCTGGCCGGAGATTCCACGATGACCGATCAGGACATTGAGCCATGGGCCTCCTGGGGACAAATGATACCCCAATATTTTAATGATGAGGTTGTTATCGCTAACCACGCTTTTTCAGGAGCATCGTTAGCTTCATTCAAAGGACGTAAACGTCTGGAAAAAATTATGGAACAAATTAAGCCGGGTGATTATCTTGTGATTGGTTTTGCTCATAACGACGAAAAAAGAACAGGAGAAGGCATTGGTCCCTGGCAATCCTATACAGAATTATTGAAAGAATTTGTCAATTCAGCCAAAGAGAAAGAAGCTAATCCAATACTTATCACTCCAACTCAACGTCGTCATTTCAAAGACGGTGAACTGCAGCCAACTCACGGGGATTATCCGGACGCGATTAGAAAAGTAGCTGAGCAAATGAATATACCTCTAATCGATTTCACCAAAATGACCACAGAGATGTATAATAGCTGGGGAGATGAAATTTCCCGGAAGGCATTTGTTCAATATCCAGCAGGAACTTTTCCCGGGCAGAATAAAAAATTGGAAGATAACACGCATTTCAATGCTTTTGGAGCCAACGAAATTGCCCTTGCCTTCATTCATGGCATACGCGAACAAAATCTGGAGTTAGAAAAATACCTTAAACCTGAAACTCCTTACTACAATCCTGAAAAACCAAATCTACTTTCCAGCTGGACAGTCCCAATGAGTCCACGCTTTGAAAGTATTAAACCTGATGGAAATTAATTTTATGAAACTAAAAACGCTCATCTTAGGTCTTTCAAACATTCTGATTCTCACTTGTTGCCTCTTCCAGGCAAATGCGCAGGAAACAAAAAAAATTATGCTTTCAGGAAAAGATTTTGAACATCCCAAGGAATGGGAGTTCAAGGTCACCGGAGGACAGAACAGCGGAAAATGGAGTACCATAAATGTTCCTTCTCAATGGGAACTGGAAGGTTTTGGAACCTATACCTATGGCCGATGGTATAAAGAACTTGAACAGGACGAACCTAGTAAAGAAGAAGGCTCCTACAAATATCAATTTGATGCACCAAAAGTTTACAATGGTCAACGTGTTATCATCAAATTTGGCGGTGTAATGACAGACACCCAGGTAAAGGTCAACGGAAAATTGGCTGGGCCAAAACACCAGGGAGGTTTCTATGAATTCGAATATGACATTACAGATCTATTAAAATATGACGAGGAAAATCTTTTAGAAGTACATGTATGGAAACATTCTGCCAACCCTACCGTAAATAATGCTGAGCGCAAGGCAGACTGGTGGCTTTTTGGCGGAATTTACCGTCCGGTGTGGTTGGAAATTCTTCCGGAATCACATATTTCACATATAGCCGTGGATCCGGAAATGGACGGAAGTTTAAGAGCAGAGGTTCTCCTGAGCAACATCCCGGGGAAAGCTGAAATAAAAGTCACTCTGAAAGCTGTTGGCGAAGAAGGATCTTTTAAAACATTCAGTTTTCCTGTCAAAAGAGGAACAGAAAAAACTAATATTGAGACAAAATGGGATAATATAAAACCCTGGAATCCGGAAGATCCGCACCTTTACGACCTCAAATTGAGTCTTGTAAAGGGTAAAGAGGTGCTTCACGAATTCAACCAACGAATAGGATTCCGCACCCTGGATTTCAGAAAAAAGGACGGAATATACCTGAATGGTGAAAAAATAATAATGAAAGGAGTAAATCGTCATACCATCTGGCCCGAATCAGGAAGGAGCACTAGTAAGCGAATAAGCATTATGGACGTAAATCTTATAAAAGATATGAACATGAACGCGGTAAGGTTTCATTACCCTCCAGATGATCATTTCCTGGAAGCTTGCGATTCTCTGGGTCTTTTTGTTTTAGACGAGTTGGCGGGTTGGCAAAATCCTTACGATACCCCCACAGGAAAAAAACTTATAAAGGAAATGGTACAACGGGATGTGAATCATCCTTCGATAATAATCTGGGACCAGGGGAATGAAGGCGGATGGAATTATGAACTTGACTCCATTTTTTCAGAATTTGATCCCCAAGACAGAATTGTAATCCATCCCTGGGCTGATTTTAATGGATGGGATACTCATCACTACCCCACCTATCTAACAGGTGTACATAGATTTGGTAATGGGGAAAATGTTTTCTTCCCTACCGAATTTATGCACGGCACCTATGACAACGGTAGTGGCTCCGGACTTGCCGATTTCTGGGAACATTACAGTCAAAGTCCACTATTCGCCGGTGGATTCCTTTGGGTTTTCAATGATGCTGCAGTGAGACGTAGTGATTGGACTGGCGACCAGGTTTACGACTCTAAAGGTTCACTTGCTCCAGATGGAATTCTCGGGCCCCATCGAGAAAAGGAAGGAAGTTTCTACACCATAAAGGAAGTTTGGGCACCTATTCAGTTTGAACCACGGCAAATTACTCATAGTTTTGATGGTTCCTTTTTGATTACAAACAAATATATTTTCACAAATCTCAAAAAAACTGAATTAACTTATAAAATAAAAAAAGCAGATGCAGAAACCTTTTATACCGAAGATGAAATTGAAGTATTATACGAGGGTGAAATCCATGTACCAGACATTCAACCTGGAGAAACCCGGAAAATTGAAATTCCTGTAAAAGAAAATTTCTTTGGAGGAGATTGGGTGGAAATAACAGGAAAGGATGAACACGGGCGGGAGATCTACACTTGGACCTGGCCTATCCATAAGGCTCCTTATTATGCTGAAAAGTTTTTACATAAAGAAAAAGATGACAAGGCAGAAGCAAAAGTAGAGACCAGAGAAAATAACGTATTTCTATCTGGAGGAGAAATAGAGGTCACTCTTAATGCAGATTCCGGAGAAATGATCCATATTGAAAATAGTAAAAATGAAATTCCCTTCCTCAATGGACCACGTCCCATAGGCATGAAGGCTGAAGTGGAAAAAGTGGATACCTATATGGAGGGTGAAGATGCCGTTGCCGTAATACACTATAATGGAGGAATTCACACCATCCAGTGGACTATGCATCCTGACGGAAGATTGAAAATGGAAATGGTAGCTTTAAAGAATGCGGGTAGGAATAGTGGTTTTGATGGAGCTTTCTATGAAGGAGAAATAGATAAATTCGGAATAACTTTCGATTTTCCTGAAGACGAAGTTAGTGGTATTAAATGGTTTGGTAAAGGCCCCTATCATGTCTGGAAAAACAGGATGCAGGGCACCGAATATAACATCTGGGAAAAAGATTATAATAATACAATTACCGGGGAAAGTTTTGAGAACTTGATTTATCCTGAATTTAAGGGATATCACGCCAATTTTCTTGCTGGAAAAATACTAGCAGGAGAAAACACCTTCAGGATATTCAGCGAATCTGACAAACTCTTCCTTCGATTATTTACCCCTGACGAACCTAAGAATGCTTTTCCTGGAGCTCATCCGCAACCAGAATTTCCGGAAGGAAACATTTCCTTTATGTATGAAATCCCAGCCATGAGAGCTTTTAAGCCACTTTCACAGCAGGGTCCGAGCAGCCAACCTACCAATATACGCATCAAAAGCGGTGATGACGGGATTAAGATGAATCTTTGGTTCGATTTCAGAAACATTTCAGAATAATAAATCATTAATATGAAGAATTTTAAGCAATTGTTAATCATTCTAATTTCAATTTTCCTCGTAAGTTGTCAGGACAGCAATTCAAAAGAACCCACGGTTTACATTGTCGGAGATTCAACTGTGAAAAACGGCAGCGGCCAGGGAGATGGTGGCTTGTGGGGCTGGGGAGATTTTATCGGCCAATATTTGGATACCACTAAAGTAAATGTGGAAAACCACGCTCTAGGAGGAACCAGCAGCCGTACTTTTCAGACTAAAGGTCTTTGGAAACCGGTAAAAGACAGCCTTCAGGAAGGGGATTATGTCCTAATTCAATTTGGCCATAATGACTCGGGTCCATTAAACGACGATTTCAGAGCAAGGGGTACCATTAAAGGAACAAGTGATCAAAGTGAAGAAATCGACAATATGTTAACGGGAGAGCACGAAACAGTGCATTCCTATGGCTGGTACATACGCAAAGTGATCCAGGATGTGAAGGAAAAAGGAGCCATTCCAGTCGTGATGTCCCCTATTCCAAGAAACGACTGGAACAACGGACAGGTTCCCAGAAACAAAGATTCCTATGGAGGCTGGGCCAGACAGGTTGCAGAAGAAGAAAATGTGACTTTTATAGACCTAAATGAAAGAATGGCCTCAACTATGGAGCGAAAAGGAGAGGAAAACGTAACAGGAACTTATTTCTACAAGCGCGATCATACACATACTTCAGCTAAAGGAGCAGCCCTGGCCGCTTCCCTTATTGTTGAAGGACTACAGGATAGCAACAATTCCCTGAAGGATTACCTTCTTGAGAATCCGGATGTTCAGCTTCCTGCCAAAAAAGATATTTATATTATTGGTGATTCTACAGTGGCCAGTAATAATGAAACCCTTGTAGGCTGGGGAGTTCCTATAGATAAATATTTTGATACCACAAGGGTAAATGTTTATAACAAAGCTCGAGGTGGAAGAAGCAGCCGAACCTATAGAGGCGAAGGTCTCTGGAAAGCTGTAGAAGATAGTTTGGATAAAGGAGATTTTGTCCTGATACAATTCGGGCATAATGATGGCGGACATATTGATACTCCCAAATACCGTGGCTCATTAAAGGGAATGGGGGATGAAACTCAAACTGTCGAGTTTAAAAGCGATAGTACGGAGGTAGTACATACCTATGGATGGTATATGAAGAAGTATATTGAAGAGGCCAAGGCTAAAGGGGCCACCCCAATAGTGCTGAGTATGATCCCCAGAAATATCTGGCACGGTAATAAAGTAGAACGTAATGACGACTCTTATGCAAAATGGGCTAAAGAAGCAGTTCAGGAAGCAGGCGGTTTTTTCATTGACCTCAATGACTCCATTGCCAGAAAATATGAAGCAATGGGAAAACAAGAAGTAAAAGATTTCTTTCCTAAAGACCATACTCACACAAATATGAAAGGAGCTGAATTGAACGCCTATATTGTCGCTAAATCACTGGATCAGCTAAAAGGTAGTGGAATAAGAGATTACGTCTTTATTCCTGAAGAGGAGAAGAAGAAATAATTTTCAAGAATCCCTTAAAACCTTAGACTTCCAGTCTTGGGAGGGGCTTTATATCTTTCACTTGCTCTCTAGTTGTGCTTATTCTCAATAGCCAATTCATCCTTCAGCATTCTATTGAAATTATAAGACAAAAAAGATCAAGGAAATATTGATTAAGCTCCATTCCTATTTAACAGGAATTACAAGTCGCCAATAAGTTCAGAGAGAAATATGAGAAAAAACCATTACCACAAAGTAATAATGAGAGGAATTCTCTTCTTCTTGATGCTTCCCGGTCCTTTTCTCAGTGCACAAGATAAAGAATTGGAAGCTTACCTTTTTGTTTATTTTGAAGGCACCGGACCGGGAGATAAGCAGGAGCAAATACGTTTCGCGGTTAGTGAAGATGCTGTTAACTGGGAGGCCTTAAATAATAATGAACCCGTCTTAGCCTCATCAAAAATTTCAAATACAGGCGGAGTTCGGGATCCGCATATCCTCCGTGGTTCAAAAAGTGACGGCTTCTATATGGTTGCTACAGATATGTACACCAGAAAAAATGGCTGGGAAACCAATCCAGGTATAGTGATGCTTAAGTCCCGGGACCTAATCAACTGGAGTTCTAGTGCTATTGATTTGGTAAAATCCTACCCGCAGAAGTTTAAAAATGTAAAATGGGTATGGGCCCCGCAAACCATTTATGATCCTAAAGCAGATAAATATCTTGTTTATTTTACAGTACGCTTTCACGATAATCCTAAACTCGATTTTTACAGCGCTTACGTAAATGAAGATTTCAGTAGTTTTGAGGAGGCACCTACTTTGATGTTTAGTGCTAAAGACGGCGCCATAGATGGAGACATAGTTTATAAAGATGGGATCTATCATTTATTCTATAAAGGAAATACTAAAGATGAGAATGGGAAAGAAATTAAAAATGGCATAAAACAGGCCATTAGTAAATCACTCCAGGGCCCCTGGAAGGAAAGCTTTAAGTATTTAGATAGCTATGCCCAAAGCAGAACGGGAGTAGAAGGCTCTTCAGTTTTTAAATTAGTTGATAAAGATGAATACATTCTGATGTACGATTTGTATTCCAGTGGGAGATATGAATTTCAGCGAAGTAAAGATCTGTTTAATTTCAGCGTAACAACGGAATCTTTCATCAAAAATTTTACGCCACGTCACGGGAGTATTATTGGTATCACAAAAAAAGAAATCCAGCGACTCAATAAAAAGTGGAGTTCGAAAGAGAGTAATAAAGATTTTCAACCTGAAACGGTAGAAAAGTACCGATAGATTCTAAAAACCTATAAATAATATGAATTGTTCTATCTTATTACATTCCCTGAACAAGCTCTTGCTTATTGTAATTCTTACAGCTTCTGCCTCAATTGAAGCACAGGAATTCCAACGAAAGGAATTCAATTTCAATTCAAAATGGAAACTGAAACCGGGTGATATAAAGGGAGCTGAAAAAGCAAATTTCAATGACAGGAAATGGAAAGAAGTCACCCTTCCCTACGCCTATAATCAGGAGGAAGCTTTTGAAAAATCCATTTACGAGCTTAGTACGGGAATAGTTTGGTACCGCAAGAAATTTAAACTTCCGGAAGAAACTGAAGGTAAAAAGATCTTTCTAGAGTTTGAAGGAATCAGGCAGGGAGGAGAGATCTTCTTAAACGGTCAAAAAATTGGGCTTCACGAAAACGGGGCGATGGCCTTTGGATTGGATATTTCCGGGGAGGTACATACAGGAAACAAAAAAAATGTGATTGCCTTGCGTATAGACAACAGTTGGGATTACCGTGAAAAGGAAACAAATGCCAAATACAGGTGGAACGATCATAATTTTAATGCCAATTATGGCGGAATCCCTAAAAACGTGAAGCTTCATATTGCCAACAAGATATATCAGACCCTCCCTTTATATTCCAATTTGAAGACCACAGGGATTTATGTCTATCCCACCGACTTTAACATCCCGACCAAATCTGCAAGGATCAATGTCGAGTCACAGGTAAGAAATGAAAGTGGTTCTGAAAAAGAAATCTCCATGGAGGTTGAAGTAATCGATTTAGAGGGGAATTCAATAGGTAGTTTTTCCACTGATCCTGTTACCCTCGCTTCTGCAGAAACCAAACTTCTAAAAACAGATAAAAAGCTGGAAGGCCTGAATTTTTGGAGCTGGGGCTATGGCTACCTCTATGATGTAATCACCAGGATCAAAGAAAACGGGAAAATTATTGATGAGGTAAAGACAACCACAGGCTTTAGAAAAACAGATTTCAAGGAAGGCAAAATATGGCTAAATGACAGGGTAATCCAGGTAAAGGGATACGCTCAACGTACCAGCAACGAATGGCCTGCCGTTGGAATGTCAGTCCCCGCCTGGATGAGTGATTTCAGTAATGGAATGATGGTAGAAGATAATGCCAACCTGGTAAGATGGATGCATATTACTCCCTGGAAACAGGATGTAGAATCCTGCGACAGGGTTGGACTAATGCAGGCTATGCCTGCGGGCGATTCCGAAGGAGATTCCAAAGGAGCGAACTGGGATCAGCGCGCACGTCTAATGCGGGATGCTATTATCTATAACCGAAACAACCCCAGTATCATTTTCTATGAATCGGGCAACGAAGCAATTAGTGAACCCCATATGCACCAAATGAAAAGCATAAGAAATACCTTTGATCCTCACGGTGGCCGAGCAATTGGCTCCCGGGAAATGCTGGCCAGTAGGGAAGCAGAATATGGGGGAGAAATGTTATATATTAACAAAAGCGCCCATATTCCTATGTGGGCTACAGAATACTCCCGGGATGAAGGCTTAAGAAAATACTGGGATGAATTTACACCTCCTTTTCATAAGGAAGGAGAAGGCCCCCTTTATAAGGGGGAGCCAGCCCGTGCCTATAATCATAATATGGACGCACACGCTATTGAGGATGTTGTGCGCTGGTATGATTACTTCAGAGAACGTCCCGGAACAGGGGAAAGAGTGAGTTCTGGTGGGGTAAATATTATTTTTTCAGATTCCAATACACATTACCGCGGGGAAGGAAATTATCGCGGCAGCGGGGAAGTAGATCCTATGCGTATTCCAAAAGAAGGATATTTTGCCCACCAGGTAATGTGGGATGGCTGGGTTGATATTGAGGATCATAGATCCTATATCATTGGACACTGGAACTACAATGATACTATTGTTAAAAATGAATATGTAGTTTCCACCGGTGATAAGGTTCAGCTCTTTCTAAACGAAAAATCCTTAGGTTATGGTGAAAGGAGCAACGGCTTTTTATTCACTTTTAAGGATATTGCCTTTAAACCAGGAACATTGAAGGCTGTAAGCTACGATTCCGAAGGGAATGTATTAAGTGAAACTGAAAAACATACCGCAGGAAAACCTGTAGCAATTAAATTGATCACTCATGTATCCCCTACAGGATTCAAAGCCAATGGAGCAGATATTGCCTTGATAGATGTTGAAGTGGTAGACGGAGAAGGAAATCGTGTTCCTACTGATAATTCCGAAATAAGATTCAAAGTAGACGGACCTGCTAAATGGTTAGGTGGAATTGGTTATGGCCCTGGGAACGATATTCTTTCTAAAGATCTTGCTGTTATAAACGGAGTGAACCGGGTAATGGTACGATCCCTTACGAAAGGCGGAGAAATAAAGGTTACAGCCACCTCTGAAGGTTTAACCTCATCAGAAATAATCCTGCGTACTCTTCCTTTTGAAAGTAAAAACGGCCTTTCAGAACACCTCCCAGGAGAAGGTTTAGCCTCTAACCTGGAACGCGGCCCTACTCCCTCCTCCCCTTCATATACAATAAAAAGGAAACCTGTTTTTATTGCCAAAGCCACAGCTGGAGCTAACGAAGAGGAAGCCTATAATAGCTATGATGACAATGAATTAACGGAGTGGACAAACGCAGGGCAACTTAGCAATGGTTGGATCAATTATGAATTAGTAAAACCATCCTTAGTAAGCAAATGTGTGATAAAGTTGACCGGATGGAGAAGGAAATCCTACCCTATCAGAATTTTAGCCGATGGAAACGAAGTATACAAAGGAGAAACCGAAAGAAGTCTTGGTTACATCACCCTTCCTTTGGAACCCACCGTGACGGAAAATATCCGGATCGAATTGATAGGGGCTAATTCAGAAGAAGATGCATTCGGTGATATTGTAGAGGTAGATCCCACCAAAGAGCTCGATTTGTACAAGGACAAAGAAGCCGCCAATGCAAAAGGCCAGCTACGAATCGTAGAAATAGAATTTTATGAATAAAGCTTTTATTTTTTCTCTCTTATTTATTTTTAATCTCTCTGCAGTCGGCCAGGAACAGGATAAAAAATTTACCATCATCAAAGGGAATGAAGTTGCCTCTATTGTCTATGACAAGGATGGCTCTTCTCTAGATTCCATTTCAGCCTATCTTTTAGCTGAAGATATTTTTAGGATCTCTGGTAAAAGGCCTAAGGTAAGTTCAGGTATTAAAAAAAATGGAGGAAATCTAATTCTAATCGGGGAATTAAATTCTGAGTTAATTAAAGGTGCTATCGGCATTAAGAATCTTCCTCCTGAGTTCCATATCCAAAGGGAGAGTTATATGTTTAAAACCGCCTCTCATTCTTCTTCATCACAGCAGATTTTTGTGATAGCCGGAACCGATCCCCGGGGAACTGCCTATGGAGTCTTTGAGCTTTCTAAAACGATAGGGGTATCTCCCTGGTACTGGTGGGCCGATGTTCCTATGAAAAAAAGGAATGATATTGTCCTGAATGAGCCAGATTTTTTTTCCAAGGAGCCTTCAGTAGATTATCGCGGCATTTTTTTAAATGATGAAGATTGGGGCTTACAACCCTGGGCAGCAAAAACCTTTGAACCGGAAGTTGGTGATATTGGACCTAAGACTTATTCAAAAATTTTCGAATTACTCTTGCGTTTAAAAGCGAACACCATCTGGCCGGCAATGCACCCCAGCACCAGGGCCTTTTTTCATTATCCCGGAAATCACGAAATGGCTTCAAAATATCATATCGTAGTGGGTAGTTCTCATGCAGAGCCAATGCTGCGGAACAATGTAGATGAGTGGAATCACTATACTATGGGAGATTTCAGCTACGTTTCAAACCGGAAGAATGTATATAATTACTGGGAAAAAAGAGTCAAAGAATCTTCGAATTTGGATGCAATATATACAGTTGGAATGCGCGGCATCCACGACAGTGGGATGGAAGGAGTGGAAAGCACTGAGGAAGCCGCCAGAGTTCTTTCAGGTGTAATCCAGGATCAACGCGCACTTTTAGAAAAATACCGGAAAGAACCTATTTCAGAAATCCCACAAGCCTTTACGGTTTATAAGGAAGTCTTGGGCCTATATGATTCAGGAATGAAAATACCAGATGATGTTACCATTATCTGGACTGATGACAATTATGGGTATATCAGGAGGTTGAGCAACAATAAGGAACGCCAAAGAGCTGGTGGTGGCGGGATTTACTATCATGCATCCTACTGGGGAAGGCCACACGATTATCTTTGGCTGAGTACCACTCATCCAGGTCTGATTAGAGAGGAAATGATGAAAGCTTATAAGACTGACAATAAAAAAATCTGGATCCTAAATGTGGGCGACATAAAACCAGCCGAATATAATATTCAGCTATTTATGGATATGGCTTATAATGCTTCAAAATTTGAGGACCCGGAATACCTGAATCACCATTTAAGTTCTTTTTACACATCTGTATTCGGAGAAACCTATGGTCCCGAAATTGCCAATGTCAAAATGAAATATTATCAATTGGCGTTTGAACGCAAACCCGAATTTATGGGCTGGAGCCAAACAGAACCTACCACTTCAATAGATACCACGGCTTACAGCCCCTTCCTGGCTGGCGATGAAATCAGCAACCGTATTAACCAATACGAGAATCTTACATTGCGGGCTGAAAAAATTAAAAAAGAACTAAAACCTGAATATCAGGATTCTTATTTCCAATTAATATATTATCCTGTAAAGGCTGCTTCCTTTATGAACCAAAAGTTTCTGTACAGGGACCTGGCCATAAAATACCAGGCTCAGAATCGTTACAATGCCAAGGAATATGAAAAATCATCTGGTAAAGCTTTCGACAGTATAAAGGCACTTACCCATAAATACAATCATGCAATTGCAGGAGGGAAATGGGAGAATATCATGGATATGCAGCCACGGCGGCTCCCCGTGTATCAAAAACCTGAGATTAACTTAGAGAATTTAAAGCAACACCCGGAAGCTAATACTCCTGTAGGAATTGCCGTAGAAAATCAAATAAAAGCAGGGATCTTCAAATTACCCGTCTTCTATGAAAAATCGCCTGAAAAGCATTTTTTTGATATTTTCCTCATAGCCTCCAAAACTCTGAAATGGAAAATACTGAAAAAGCCTGAATGGATGGTGCTGAACAAAAATGAAGGAGAATTAACGCCCTCTCAGGTTTCAGAAAGAATCTTCGTTGGCATTGATTGGCAAAAATGGAATCAATCGGGCAGACCAGGTCGGGGCAAAGTCAAGATCAGAGCGGCTTCTGAAAATTTCAGCCTTCCCGTAAAAATTCATTCTTACAAAACGACAAACAAAACGCCTAATATTTTTGTTGAAAAAAACGGAGTTGTTTCAATTTATGCCGAAGATTATACGACCAAAACTGATAGGAAAGAATACTTTTGGAAAAAGGTACCTGGTTTAGGCTACAGCAGTAATCTTATGCAGGCCCACCCCTTCACCAGAAAGCCTTTAGAAACTTCAGATTTAAAAGATTCGGCACCATATATGGAGTACAGCATCATTACCGAAAGTGAAAGCCGGAATGCCGAACTAATTCTAAACGCTCTTCCCACCCATCCAATCACCAAAAATCACGCTGTAAGGATTGGAGTCCAGTGGAATGAGAACGCTATTAGAATCGTGGATTTTCAGACATATGGGCGAAGCGAGGAATGGAAGCAAAATGTTCTAAGGAATTTAGCGAAAATCACTATTCCTGTTGAAGTTAGGGAAGCCGGAAAACAAAGCCTGAAAATCTATATGATTGACGAAGGAGTGGCCCTGGATTTTATCTATTTAAAGTTGCAAGACCTCACGTTGCCCTATAGTTTATTACCTGAAACCAATTTTAATCCGAAAATCTCTGATTGATTAATCCAAGGCATTTAATTTATCAGAAAACAGCCGGAGACAGTTGAAAAAAAACCGATTATAACAGATATCAAAATGAAAAATAAATATTTCCTTTTCATATTCATTTTAGCCTTATCCAACAATCTGTATTCCCAAACTAGGAGTATTCAGGAAATTGAGACCTGGAAATTTTTTCAGGGCAAAAATGAAAATGCATATCAGAAAGATTTTGATGATTCAGACTGGCAGGAAGTAAACATACCTCACGACTGGGCAATTTCCGGGCCTTTTGATAAAGAGATCGATAAGCAAATTGTTAAGATAGAACAAAATAACGAAGAAATCGCCACTGAAAAAACAGGTCGAACAGGTGCTCTTCCTTTTATCGGAACTGGCTGGTATCGAACAGTTTTGCATATTCCGGAATCTGCCCAAAACAAACAGCTTATGCTCAATTTCGATGGGGCTATGAGCAATGCCGAAGTTTTTATAAATGGAAAAAAGATAGGAAACCGCCCATACGGCTATAGCTATTTCTATTTTGACGTGACCGACGAACTGAAAAAAGGGGAAGATAATACTATAGCCGTTAGACTGGAAAATCTGCCTAAATCATCCAGGTGGTATCCCGGCGCTGGGCTATACCGAAAAGTACGGCTGATTACCAAAAACACCGTCTCATTTAAACATTGGGGCCACACTATTACTACTCCGTTTATTAATTCTAATGAGGCCAAGGTCACTATCAAATCTGAGGTCCAGGGAACCAATCTATGTGTAGAAACTATAATAAAAGACAAAAATGGGAAAAAAGTCTCTTCAAATTCCAATTGTCAGCAGTTCGGAAACCAGATCGAGCAAAACATAAAGGTTAACAATCCTAAGCTTTGGTCGCCTTCCACGCCCTACCTCTATACTGCTGAAATTAGGTTATTGCAAGATGGTGAATTGAAAGACCAGCAAGAGATAAAATTCGGAATAAGAGAAATAGAATATACTCCCGGAGGATTTAAGCTGAATGGAAAAGTAACAAAATTCAAAGGCGTATGCCTTCATCATGATCTTGGACCGTTGGGGACTGCAATAAATAAAGCTGCACTAAGAAGGCAGCTCAAAATCCTTAAAGACCTGGGATGTAATGCTATTCGTTCAGCTCATAATATGCCTTCCCTGGAACAACTTCAATTGTGTGATGAAATGGGCTTTCTGGTAATCGCCGAAAGCTTTGACGAATGGAAAAGGCCAAAAGTTAAGAATGGCTACAACCTGTATTTCGATGATTGGGCTGAAAAAGATGTAGAAAGCCTGGTAAGAGCTACAAAGAATCATCCGAGTATCGTGATGTGGAGTGCGGGAAATGAGGTGCCAGATCAATTTGGAAGTGAAGGGGTAAAACGCCTGCACTGGCTTCAGGATATTTTTCATCGGGAAGATCCCACCAGGCCGGTAACGGTGGGAATGGACCGCGTAAAAGCAGTAATGGAAAGTGGCTTCGGGGCTGTTTTGGATATTCCCGGACTCAATTATCGCGTACACCTTTATGATGAAGCTCATCAGAGATTCCCGCAAGGGTTCATCCTGGGTTCAGAAACAGCTTCAACGGTCAGCTCCCGCGGCATCTATAAATTCCCTGTTAAAACAGGTTATAATATCACCTATCCTGATCTTCAATCCTCTTCCTATGATCTTGAATATTGCAGCTGGTCCAACATTCCTGAAGTAGATTTTATTGAACAGGATGAACATGATTGGGTTTTAGGAGAATTTGTCTGGACAGGTTTTGACTATCTTGGGGAACCAACACCTTATGATGATTACTGGCCGAGCAGAAGTTCCTACTTCGGTATGGTTGATCTTGCAGGAATCCCTAAAGATCGTTATTATTTGTATCGCAGTCGCTGGAATACAGAAGATGAAACTTTGCACATCCTTCCACACTGGAACTGGGAAGGGCGCAAAGGTGAAATCACACCTGTATTTGTTTATACAAGTTATGATAAAGCAGAATTGTTCATCAACGGGAAAAGCCAGGGAATCCGCGCAAAGAATAATAATTCTCTCATGGAAAGGTACCGACTAATGTGGGATGATGTGGTTTATGAGCCCGGAAAAGTAAAAGTTGTTGCTTATGATGAATATGGCAATCCTGCTATGGAAAAAGAAATAGTTACAGCGGGAAAACCACATCATCTAAAGCTGGAAGCAGATCGCGCTAATTTGATCGCAAATGGCGAAGACCTGAGTTTCGTCACCGTTTCAGTGGTAGATAAGGATGGAAACCTCTGTCCCACTGCAGCCAATCAACTGAATTTTCAGGTAAAAGGAGCCGGGGAATATCGTGCAGCCTGTAATG
The DNA here is from genome assembly GCF_003024155.1 of Christiangramia fulva. Taxonomy (NCBI): domain Bacteria; kingdom Pseudomonadati; phylum Bacteroidota; class Flavobacteriia; order Flavobacteriales; family Flavobacteriaceae; genus Christiangramia; species Christiangramia fulva. The sequence goes on along the minus strand of NZ_CP028136.1, from coordinate 2,309,333 downwards.
GAGATCCAACTTCTTTAGAAATGTTCCATTTACCAACAATGAAGACTTTTAGTGGAAAGCTGGTGGTTCTCGTAAAATCTACCGCCCAAACCGGAAAAACGGAGCTTATTGTTACGGGTAAGGGATTAAAAACAGGGCAAATTAGCTTAGAAATTGAAGCTCCAAAATAATAGGTTTGACTTCAACAAAAATATAGCAAGAAGGAAATCATTGGGTTTGATTACTGCAGTAATTCCAAAATTGATTTTTCAACGGAAACCCAATGGGAATAACCTTCTTCAGTAAGATGCACCCCGTCTACTGTAAAATCCCTGATCATCATTCCGTCTTTATCCACGAACTCTGAATAAAGATCGATTACCGTGTAGAAACCTTCTTTCTCATTCCTCTGAATTAAATCATTTAGATGAGCAATGTCATCCATAAGGAATTCTCTCCTGGTGGGCAAAACGGTGCGAACATATACCTTAGTGGAAGGAGATTTGGCAGAGATTTCTTTTGCTATTTTCAGGATATTATTGGCTATATACTCTACAGAAGGCACAATTCTATCATACTTCAGATTATGACGATTTTCCACATCGTGATACATATTGAATAAATCATTTATTCCAATAAGAAGGAAAACTGCCCTCGGTTTAAAGTGAATAGGTTCAGCGAGTCTTTTCAAAACACCATCAGAAAGATCTCCTGAAATACCCCTATTTCGAATATCATCCATTTCAAATTTTTCAGCCCAGTCCCCTCCTTTTTCGGTAATGCTGTTCCCTATAAATACTATTTCGTCAAAGCTCAATGGATCTTTCTCAAAAGCTTGAATTCTGCCTTGATAATGCTTTTGAGTCCAATCGTTATGATAGCGCGACACAATGGAATCGGTAGGATATAATGTTTTTACATTTTCCTGAGCTATTCCTTGAACAGAAATAGAGAGAACAACGCCAAGGAATAAATGAAGGGAAAAAAGGTTTTTACTCATATTTTCTTATTTAAAAAATGGACTTTTATGGCTTCAAATTCAGTCTTACTTCTTTATTTCGGTCCACTGTAATTTCTCCTTCTTCAAAATGGAGTTCTGCTACCTGAATGGAGCTTCTCCTGGTTTCATAGTTATCTTTGCCTTGATTTTCCGGTGTCCTTCCAGGATGGGTGAAGTAGAAAATAAATGCCCGGTCTCCTTGTACCACGACATCCGGGTGACCACCTTTTACCTTATCATCTTTTCCAGTGCCGGGTTTTTTCAAAATATTATTCTCTTGCCTTTTCCAATTTTCAAAATCCTCTGAAAAATAGACACTTAAACCATCCCAACTATCCAGGATCATCCAATTCTTTCCTTTCCAGGTAAATATCTTAGCACCTTCTCCCCTGTCACCAACTACTTTTTTCCCGCTATCCTTCCAATGGTACAAATCCTCACTATCTGCATAGTAGATAGATTTCCCATCATTCTCATTGTTGTAGTACATTCGCCAGCTGCCATCTGGCAATTTGAAAACGCTAGCATCAATAACTCTTTCTGAGGACAGTTCAAGGCTGGATTCGTATTCCCAGTTAATAAGATCATCACTTGTGAAATGAGCTATACTGCGTGGATGATACCAGTCTTCAAAAATCCCTGGTACGATGGTAAGATACATATGATAAGTCCCTTTGTGTTCTATTACATCTGGTGCCCAGTAGGTAGCTTCAGAATCCTCCAGGAGAGGATAGTTGATATTTGCGGTTCCTTTATACTCCCAGCTGGCTCCACCATCCTGAGATTCTGCAATTCCTATTTTAGTTCCATGTACCCAACTTACCCCCGGCAATGTATCTGCCCTTGCACGGCGATTGGTATAGAACATAAAATGCTTTTTTTCGGCTGGGTTCCAGATCACCACAGGGTCTGCAGCACCATCAAAAATTGGATCCCGGTATAGTGGTTTTTCAGCTACGTTCAAAACCTGATCTGCTTCTGATCTTCCTGAACCGCAAGAGAGTAAAATCAAACAGATTATTAGTAGCACAATTTTTTGATGGTATCTCATGGTAAATGATTATTATTTAAAGTAATTAAAAGAATTTGTGCTTTTATTTTACCCATAATCCTGCGTTTCAATCTCTTTGATCTTTCTATCCTTTAAAGCATCACAATCCTCGATTTCAATCTCTCCGGAATCTTTTATCTTTAGCACCGGGGCATTTTCAACTTTTTGTGCATCCACATTAAACAACTCCACATTTTTAACATCATCTAAAATAAGGGCCGGCCTAATCTCATCACCTAAGTGATAAATATTTATGTCATGTATTTCAATATTCTTCGCATGCCTCACAAAAAAACCATAAGCTGGCATTATGCCCATTTTAGCAGGCTCTGGATAAGTTTTAATATGTTCCGGTACAAGTTCCTGGATCTGGGTTTTGGCAGAATCCAGAGGCCTGTACCAGATATTGATATTACTAAAGCGTACATCTTCAATATAATGACCGGGTATTCCGCTAACAATGCTGGAAAAATGTGAATCGGCATTGTAAATATTAATATTACTGATATTAATTCTTCTTAATTTCCCAATAGGAGTATTCTCCGGACCACGCATTCTGCCCGCTAGTCTCAGAAAAAAGGGAGAGTTGGTAAGATCACGCATGGTGATATTGCTAATGGTTACATCTTCCAGGAGCCCCCCATCCACAGTTTCCAAAGCAAGACCACGGGAATGTTCAAAAACACAATTGCTAATACTGATATTTTTAAAACCCCCATTAGATTCGGTGCCGAATTTAATCCTCCCGGTTGGCCCTTCCTGATCTGGTACCAGATGCCCTTCCTTGGTTTGAAATGTCCCATCTATAAGAGTACCTACATCGTAGCCCGAAACCTGACAGTTAGTAATGGTTACATTTTCAGTTGCCTGGGGAAATCCCAGGGCGAAGGAACTTTTCAGCACAATAGCATCATCATTCGGCGAATTAACGGTACAATTGGATATCCTTACATTCCTGCAGGCATCAATATCTATCCCATCCCGGTTGGTATCAATCTTAAGATTATCTATCGTGAAATTATCCACTCCTGTAGCGAGAATTCCAAAATGCCCGCCTTTAATAACGGTAAAATCTTTAAAGACAACGTTTGTACACAGCTTTAAAGCAATGGTTTTATTCCCTCCACCTTCCCACATAAGGTGACCGGCAGGAATCCCTTTTTCGTCCCATTTTTGATATGCATAAAAACCGCGACTTAGATTTTCTCCCAGAATGATACCGGTTCCTGATATTGATATATTATTAAGCCCTATACCCCAAATAAGGCTATTTTTCCAGTAGCTGTGGCCAAAATCCTGGTAATTATTCCCGGCCCCCTCTCCAGGAGGATCATATCTCCCACCATCATTTTTACCCGCAGCTTTTAAAATAGCCCCTGCAGACAGATACAAATGAATATTACTTTGTAAACGGATAGAATAAGAAAGATACGTACCAGCAGGGAAAAATATAGTTCCACCACCTGCTTCTGCAGCTGCTTCTATAGCATTATTAATCGCGTTTGTATCGAGAACTTTCCCGTTTCCTGTGGCACCAAAATCTCGTATATTATAATATGACGGGGAATTTGCAAAACCCGAAATCACAATTAAAAATATACTGATTATTGAAAATGCAGATTTTTTAAATTTGTTTACTCTTTTCATAATTTATAAAGCTATCCCATATGAAAAACTATTCGTAATGATTTTTCAACTGGAGAGTTATCGAGATTAGTTTCCATAATATCGGCCATATAATCCCACCATTTTCTTAAGATAGGTTCTTCTTGTAACTTACTGGTGTCTGCATTCTTTTTTACTTTCTGTACAGCAAAGAGAATATTGGTTTCCGGATCAAGAAAAATACTATAATCAAAAATGCCATTTTCAGATAATAGCTGACTCAGCTCAGGCCATATTTCATCATGTCGCTTTTTATATTCTTCTTCATATCCCGGCAACAATTTCATTTTAAAAGCTTTAATTTTCATTTTTTATATTTTAAAATTTATCAGGATCATATTCGCGATCCAACCAGGATTTTGGAACAGGTACAATGCAAAGGTTCATGGTACGATCATCTTTAGATAGCATAGCAGACTGAATTAAAATTTCTTTTCCATTGGGCTTAAAGGTGGGGTGTAGATGGTCTGCCGCCGTAGGTTTATGCCCGGTGGTAACCATTTTCATCTCCCTATTATTTCGATCAATAAGATAAAGACTTCTTGAAAAATCATCTCCTACCGCCCACCTTCCATCCGGGGAGCCATGTACATGCCAAAGACCGCTACCACTTTTCGTCTGTCCGGCAATAATCATTTCCCGGGTTCTTAAATTTACAATAGCCAGGCCTGTAGGTTTTTCCCGGGTTCCTGAAGGTCCCCAATTGCTTTCCTGCCCGGGATTTTCAGGGTTTCTTATGCCTCGACTATTAGTAACTTCCACAGGAGCTTCTTCTTCTATATCAACTTTACGATGTCCCATTATCGCAATAGCTACCTCATCTTTTGAAATTACGGCCTCATGTGTAACCCATTCATAATCAGCCTCAGGATATAAAGGTCGTAACCCACTGCCATCAGCATTCACAAACCAGGTTCTTTGTGGAGATTTTCCTCCTGTTTCCCAGGAAAATATTATTTCTCCGGGTTTCCAGAGATTGGTTTGAATATGCCCAACCTGAAAAGGTACTGAGACTACATGTTTTATTTCTCCCGTTTTTATATCCATCATAGCAATTCCGCCGGGTCCTACACCCATATTTCGTGGGCCGAAATTTTCTTCTACCTTAACCCTGGGATCGATGTATTTAGCCGCCTGTTTCTTGCCTACTCTAAAGTAGACTTTATCTTCATTAGCATCTAAGGCCATATCTCCGCTGGCACCCACTTCTGCAGGAATTTCCCCGCAAATCCGCTGATAAGCGCTTGCCGGCTTCAGTGTTCCTGCTTCACTATCAGCAAAAAGTTTCTCAAGATTGGTCTCTATAATTTCCATGGTAAGATTTCTCACTTTTGCATTATCTCCCGACGCCTTTCTTCGCATGTAATACAGTTTCATGGAACGTTGAGCAATGTCAAGCATTCCATTATAACCACCCTCGGTTACCTGAATAATAACCCCGGTATTTTCATTTACGGCCATCGCTTCGCCTCTTACCATATTTGAACGGAAAATCACCCAATTCCCATCAGCAGTCCATTGTGGATGGGTTTGATAAATTTTGGAATCACCGTGGGCCGAGCTTGTTAAAAAAACAAGATCAATTCCGGTGACGGGATCTTTAACTACTTTTTTTTCTGAAGGGAATCTTTTTCCTATTTGAGCATTTACAGAAAGGGAAGAAAGAGCTATTAAAAGTAAAGAACTGAAATTTTTTTTAAATTTCATTTGTTACAAAAATTAAAACTTATTAAATTTTTCTATAAATAGCCTGAAAATATTTTCTATTGAAACTCCTAATTCACCTTTGAGTTCAAGTGGATTCATAACGAGCTGAGCCCATAACCTGTAGAAATAAAAAAAAAGCAGAACAAAACGAATAATTTAAAAAAACTCTTCATTGATCAATCCTGAACTTTTAATTGAAGTGAACTGTCATTTATTTCAAACGAATTATTTTTTAGCAACATAATCATTTCTCCTCCAGCAAGCAGTACTGGACCGTATCCATGAGCAGCATATTTATTGATGGGTCTGTAATAATAAAAAGCTGGATCAAATCCCATTCCTGTACCAACGCAAGTTCCTTCCACCTGACCTTCATCATCGACCTTTGTTGAAACTGCATTCCACGCTAACATAGCCATTGGAGCATATGCCATTTTATCAATATATCCTCTATTAATAGCCCTAGTGATTGCATAAGTAAATATAGCTGTAGCCGAGGTTTCAAGATAGGTATCATTCCTATCGATTAACTGATGCCAAAAACCTGTACCATCCTGGTATTTTGACAACCCCCGAATGTGAGCCTGCAACTGTTTTAAAACATCCTCATAACCAGGATGATCTTTGGGTAATACCTCCAGCAATTCTACCATTGCCATCAAAGCCCATCCATTTGCCCTTGCCCAATGGTATTGAGGTTTGTCTTCCATTGCCTGAACCCAACCATGCATAAATAAACCTTTATCTTCATTAAACATTCTTGCTGAAAATTGTTTTACCTGCTTCACGGCATCATCAAAATACTTTGTTTTCCCTGTCAATTCTCCCATTTGAGCAAGTGCCGGAACAGACATAAATAAATCGTCCAGCCAAAGTGTGTTATCCTGAGGCCTGTTACGGGCAAGTGTGCCATCGTTTAACCTATACTGATTATTGCTGATATAATCAATAAAGTTTTCTATAACTGGGCGTAGCTCTGCATCCAAGCCTTTACGCTCCGCCTTTATCATTGCCGCGCAAATGGCGCCGGCATCATCAAGCGCCCGCGGATGTAGGACCGATTGTACCGGGGAATTTTCAAAGGATTTCCCCCTATGCTGTGTTGCTATATTTGCAATAAGTTTTATCCTTGAATCTGTGTATTCTTCAAAATATTTTTCCCCCGTTGCCTCCGTTGCCAATAACATTCCGGCATAAGTCACACCCCATTCGTAACTGGTTAAACGAAAAGAAGCAGGGGCAAACGCTATACTCCCATCCAGATTATTGAAGTTTTTGACTGCAGAACTGTCTTTTGTATTAATTATTCCTGCAGGGGTGCTTTTATCTAAAAATTGATAAACCCTATCCAAAACTGCCTTAACTTCAGCTATTTCGGGAGCTTTATATGGTACAGGATAATTCGGTTTAAGAAGATGAAGGGGAGTAGTTGCATCGTTAATCTGAGCGAAATTTTTACTTGAAATTAGTAAGAATATACTGGAGAGAATTAATAGAGATTGCTTAGAGCACATAGGGAATGTTTATGTTATTGTGAACGTCTCGAATTTAATTAGGAACGACCTTAAATCTATCCCGTCCTGTCCTGTTCCTTTCTATTTAACAACCACGTCCCAGACTTTTGATTTTCTGGATTCGCCGGCAGGTCCTTTTATTGTGAGAACCACTACATATTTTCCTCCCTTCGAATAATAATGTACAGGATTCTTTTCTATCGAAGTTTGGCCATCTCCAAAACTCCACAACCGGGAAGTCACTTCTCCTATGGACTCATCAATAAATGCAACCTGACGACGATCCATATCGATGATCTTATAAGACCAGTCGGCTTTAAACTTTTCACGGAATTCCTTTTCCAGTGGCATAAGTTTAAACGGGAGGGCATACGAAGCGTTACCATACATGGTATGTTCTTTGGAGAGATTCCAGAAACCGTTATTAGGTTTCTGATTAACCTCATCATAGTCTATCACCGCCCAGGATAAGCCTATATTTCTATTTTCCTTCAGAATAGATTTTACGGCCCTCGAAGGATCATTCCCCGCATAATCAAAAGGAGTAATCCAAAACTCCAGAACAAGCTTACCACTACTTCCAGGCTCAAAGTTATAGGAATAAGCCGCGTTGGCATAAGGAAGATTCTTGATCCACGGCTGGCTCCCCCATACCATTGTCCAATCCTTTCCTTTTGCGGGAGTAAAAATATGGTAATTCTGGGCATGAACGCCGTGAAAAGAAAAGAAGGCATCAAGGCTATCCATAGCTTTATTAGGATGAAAACGATCTATAAAAGGTCCGCCCGACTGGTCTCCATCAACAATTAATTCAAAAGTATCATTATGAAGTCCGGGTAATGAAAAATCCCAATAATCATCATAAGCTTCATAAAGAAAATAAATTTTATTCATTCCTTTTATCCAGCCCACTTTTACCTGCACGGCAAGATTTAAAGAATCTACTTCAGTGTATTTTCCACTGTCTTCCCGAAGCTCATTTATATCCACGACATATTCTTCTGGTACTATTTCCCAATCGCTTGGATCTCCATTAATCACGGGGATTTTATTGGCAGGAAATTGAAAAATTTTATAACTTCTATTATCCTGAGACCAGCTGATACTGGTAAAACTAATAAGAACGAGAAATATTATTTTTTTGCTCACTATGGTAAGTCCTTTTGGGACGATGAAGATACTATTCATTTTTTCAATTTGTATTGCTTCAAATTATTGGGGATGACCTGTTCCTCCTTCAAAATTAATTAACTGAACATTTTCAACATTTTTCAGCCATAAATGCATTGGTAAAGTCATCAGGCACATCTTCTCCAATTTACTTCAGAATTTTTTAATATTATATTTTCTCCATTACCAAAAAATATCCCGGATTAGTATTTGGCCCTGTATCCAGATACACTATCACTCTAATCCTGAATAGAGAAAACTTTGAAATTGTCTATTTTCTGGTGGGATTGAACAGTTCTAAAACCGAAATATCCTGCAGTTAAAGGATCTTTATCATCATACGAGAAATATTCCCTGCCTTCCACAAAAACTTTTGTAGTACCATTTAAATTTAAAATCTGGATGAAATAATCTTTATTGGCCTTAAGAAGATATTTCTCCCCCCTAAAGTCGTAAAGCAGCCTACGCATTCCGTTTCCAGGGTATTTTCTAAACCTGGTGGTTGTATTCCTGTTTCCTCCTATCCCTGCATAATACATTCGAACAGAATCGTATTCTCGAAAAGAGCCAGAGCGCGTGAAAAGATTCGAATTCTCAGGATCCCGGGCCATCCAAAATTGATTAAGATCAGACAGACGGTCATTTTTTCCATTTTTTATGATCACTGTCCTATTATACTGTATAAGTACATTTTCCTTGTCAATCATTTTTTTAAACCAAACGGTAGCTCCCCCACCAACATCAATAACCATTTTACCACCTTCCACATAAACTTCTGAAATTTCTGCCGGTTCTTTTTCTACCACCCATTGATGCAGATCATCTTCAAACGAATCTTCGTACAAAAGTTCCTGTTTTTCAATTTCCAAATTTCCAAGAATAATCATTTCCGGTGATCTGCAACTTAAAAGCAGCGCAAACAGAAGGAGAAAACATTTGGAAATTTTATCCATCTTAATTTATTTCTACTTCTACTTCCGCAGATAATTGTTCTGCAGTATCGATTACGTACTGCTTAAAAAATTCAGGATCGGCAAATCTTTCTTCCTGGCTTAACTCCCAACCCGCCATAGCATAATAGCTGATAGGTTTGCTGTTCTGGATATTCAATTTTGCAAGAAAAGAATCAGTTAATTTTCCGGTTTTTGGTGCTTCCATATACCCTAAATATGCATCGCGTGGAAGAATTAGTGCCAGACCAAGAATCCATTCCCGCTCGTAGGTTTGATGATCATGTGTAATTAGTACTACCCAGTCATCATTAACCTTAATCTCCTGCAGCGGATTTTGATTATTGATATTTACAAGACCTACTGCCAATTGTTCATTACCCTGAAGGCCTGATATTTTCACAGTATTTTTAAATCCATATATACCAGGCCAAATAGTGGTGGTTTCTTCTACATCATACATATTTCCCCCTACGCACCAATCCTGATAATTGAAGGTTAACACAGACTTTACAGGTCCTTCTTCCTGAATTTTAAACCTGGTAAGTTCCACATTGCTCACAGTATCTGTCACCAAAGCTCCCAGCCTATGCACTGTTTCATTAACAATTAATCCAAAGCCGCCTAAACCAACGGAATTTCCAACGGCAAGTATATCCCTTCCCCAATCTTCCATGACATGGTAGTTATCTTCCACAGCGGTGTCTTTATTTATTCCCACATTCTCAGGTGATATATCCGGAATTCTCTTTCCAAAGACATCTTTAGAATATCGCCCGTCAAGGTATTCTCGAAATCCTACTTTATCATTCTCCCAACTTGGACCATCGGTCTGGTATTTTTGAAATCCTTGTTTAGCGGGCATATCATTTTTGGTAAGGGTTTCTCCTGTTGCTGGTTCTACGGGTTCGTCTTCAGTTTCTCTTTTTCCAAAACGTGCACTTGTTCTTTTGGTATATTCTGGAAGCTTACTTGCTTCAGTCCATTTCAATTCCAAATGTTTTGTTTCATTCGGTGCGAAATTGGCCACAAGGAATATTTCATCCCAAACACCATCCTGATCTATATCTGAAACCTGAAGAGGATAAATTGTATTCCCTGAAGTTAACACCGGATATTTAGTAGAATCTTTAAATTTAAGGTTTGATCTTTTAATAATTACTGGCTTATCCAAAAGGGAGTCGGTAGAAACATTTTTTAAAACTATTTCTTTAGAAGGCACTATTTCATTTTTTCCCTCTTGATTTTTACATTGCACAGCAAAAAGGGAAATTGAAAGCAATACTACAATAACTGGCTTTTTCATATTTGTTGCATTTGAAATGTTAAGAAAATTATTTATCATGGTTAAAACGTGGATGATCTTCAGGAATTTTATATCCAGCCAATTCCAGAAGTTCTATAGCATTTAAAGACCACTGTGCCGTATTGTTTGTAGAAACTCCCGGCACTTCATCTATTGGCCCGAGACTTTCAGGTTCATTAAAGGTAGTAGTATCAAAAGTAGTATAACCTCCCCACGGATTATCATCTAAAAAGGTTTCCCAGGCTCTTTTAGCATATTTTTCGTCTCCGGTTTTACTATAATAATAAGCGGCTAGCCTAGAATACCAGGGACCTGCATCTCCAAGTTTTACCTCTCTTCCAAACTCTTCATTAATCTCTTCGACAGGTGCCCCATAAATCTTGCAGAACTGCATCCACAGTTTTTCCCATTTGTTGCTAGCCAGTAAGGGTATAAGTTCAAAAGAAACTTCCGGCCCTCCCATAAGAACTGACAAATGCAGGTAACCTATATCATCTTCTCCAAGCCGGTAAAGTTCATTGGTTTCCGGATCGTATCCAAAAGCTGCATCTTTTGCAGAGAACATTCCGTATGGCATTTCTGCCAAATTATTCACTCCAGTTAAAATTTTTGCTTTATACCTGTCGTCTCCTGTTCGTTCCCACTCTGTCATCCAATTTCCCACAAGAGCGAGCCAATCCGGCCCAACCCGAGCATGGGTAGGGTACTTGCTTTTTTTCATTATTAAACGAACAGGATCTAATTTTCCAATAGCCGAGTTAGAAGCCTCGGCAGAGGCACGCATTAAATCGCCGGTGCGCTCATCGGTAGTGAGATAATAATAGAATCTTTGCAATGCCGCCTGAGCAATGCGTACTTCCTTAGCCCCTCCTCCCCAATGCAAAACATTATGACGCGAACCAAAACCTTTAAAAGGACCAGCGTGGTAAACATCAACTTCGCCAGTATGCCTTGTTAGTGCTTCAGCCATGCGAAAAACATCTTCTTTCCCGGTCCTTAAATATTGATACCATAACCACATATTTGGCATCAGCTCAGTATTATCCCATGCATAGCCTCCCATATCATATTTCCACTCATGGCGATCGGCATCATAACCATGCATCACATCACCATAATCCCAGAATCCATACCAATTACGCTGTTCCACCTGCGCCTGATAAAATTCAAAAGATTTTTGAAGTTGGTCTTCCAGCCATCTCTTTCCGTTTGTAGACCTATCCGGCAAACTCCAGGCACCAAACACAGGGATCTCATGAATATATTCAGGACTTGCACCTAAGAGTGGCGGATTATTTCCAATTTCGGCTATTGCATTTAGAGTATCCAATGAAGGCACATTAGAAGTGGCAAATAGAAGAAGTTCACTTGTTCTGGCTATACCTTCGGGAGTACTATGCCCTGGCTGGGCATCCTCATAACTTGCCTCCAGAGAATGTCCCCAGGCTAAAGTATCGTAAGGCCGAAGATCCATTGCCGGACCCTCAGGTGACCATAACCAGGCCCTGATTTCAGCTTTATCTGATTTAGCATTCCTAACTTCCAAAGCACTGGGATAGGATTCCCAAAAGTTCTTTATAGTTATGGCAAGACCTCCTGAAACGTCTCCTGCAAAAACCAGTCCCCGGGATCTTCCTCCGGCACCGGCATCTATCCAGGAACTTTTGTCGTTTGTTCTTTTTTTGATAACAAAACCTTCAGCGTTATTCTGTACGAGTTTGAAGTCATTCCAGGATGCCCAATGATCTAATAAGAATTGCTTTTTTTCGGAAAATTCATTCTTATTCGGTAACCGCTCTCCCTTAAGTTGCTTTTCATACAAATTAACGCTGTCTTTATATAATTTTATTCTGCCGTTAGCTGGCTGAACCGGCTCATCCCAGAATCCATTATTTTCACCTGAAAAACGTACATGACGGTTATGTACTTCCTCATCCATAGGAATCTCAAAGTTTACACCGAGGCCACGAATAAAATCCTTATACTGGTCGCCGTCATAAACAATGGTATGAACCATTTTTACAGATTTCATACCTGCATAAAAATAAAGCCTCACAATAAAGGGGAGCCAACTTTCTCCGTTCTCGCTCCTATGCTCTCCTTCAAGTTTCAAAACAGCACGAACAGGACCATTTTGTTCAATTGTTACGCTGGAAGTATTACCAATATATTTCTTGATCTCGGGAGGAGTACCTACTTCCACTTCAGGACCTTCTTGTTTTAAGCAAATTAAACTTCCTCCTGAACTCACAACTTTATCCTTTATTGAAATGGAGTTGATTATCTTATCTCCTTCCCTGGGAATAACGAATTCTGCAAGACCCGTATTAACCTTTATGCTATATTCATTTTCGGTTAATTTCAACATGTTTTTCCTTGCTTGTTTGCCTTTCTTTACAACCTTTAGACTAAGAGATTCATTATTAGTATGTAGCACAGATGCAAAGCCTACCCATTTAAGAGATCCATCGGGCCAGTAAGCTAATTTCCAGGATTGAAGCGGAAGCTCCTTCCCTTGTTTATCGTTTAAACTGAAAGCATTTTCCTGAGTTACTTTTCCCCTTTCAAATGGTATCCCCCAACTTACTCCCGTCCTGATCCCAGGAGGTTCCTTACCCAACCAATTCAAATCAACTGAAGTGGGTTCCTGAGCAAAAACTTTAATGCTTGGTAATAGAAGAATAAAGAAGATACTAGCGGCTAGAAGATTTGAAAAAGACTTCATATTTTAGGAATTTATATTTGTTTTCCTAGTAAAACCAGGAATTTTGCAGAAAACTCATCGCTATCTTGAAATTTCAGGATGCAAGGGCACAAGCATAATATCATTATCTGTAAAGTAGCTTGAATTTATCAACACCCATTTTCCATTCGGGCTAACAGATTGGTGCATATGTGCCTCCTTAGTAAAAGGACTTTTACTTAGACCCCTGTGGCCCTGAGTAAGCAGTTTAACATCGGTGCTATCATTAGCATTAATCCTATACAATTTTCCATCAAAAGTGTCCCCAGCAATCCATTTACCATCTTTCGTGGCATTGGAATGCCAATAACCACCTCCATTTGTTTGCCCATGGTATTTCAATTCATTAGTACGAAGATTAAGAGAGAATATTCCGGTTTTGTTCTTCTTTAATCTATCAAGGTGTCCCATTACATTAAATAAGATATGATCAGGGCCCATAAATACCTCGTGGGTCACCCAATCTGAATCAGATTCTTCAAAAAGAGGCTTATTGGTAACAGCACCATTATCTCCTATAGAAAGATACCATATTCTCTGAGGAGAATCGCCGCCAGTTTCCCAACAGTACATCACCTCACCAGTTACATAGGGATTGGCCTGAAGGTGACCGATACGAAATGGAACTTCTTTTAATTTTTTAGTTTCACCAGATTTAAGATCAGTGCTGTAAATAGCGGAAGTGTTCTCATCAATCCGGGTAGAGTAAAAAACCCTGTTTTCTTTTGCATCCAGTCCAATTCCCGAAGGCTTAATACTATCCGGCACTTTTGCAAGTAGCTTTTCATAATCTTCAGGTTTGCCTACAGAATTGACTTCGCTATCGCCTAATAACCGGTGCAGATCGAGCTCAATAATATTATTATTCCTTACAAAGTATGCATTCCCGCTACTCCATCCCAGATGAAAATTGCTGCCATCGTCTCCTGTGGTAATCTGAACAATTTCAAAATTATCCATGGAAACCGCATAATATTGGCGTCCTTTTCCATCTCTGGCCGTGCGATTGGAAGAAAACACAATATATTCTCCATCTGAAGTCCACTGTGGATGAGTCTGGTACATCTTTGAGCTACTATGTCTGGAAGTAGTAAGGGCATTAATTTTCACTCCTGTTACTTCATCAGGGTAGGTAAAATTTTCTGAAGGAAACCTTTGGCCGAAAATATCCTCTCCAGCCATATCAAAGGTATGGTCAACATCGGCCCTTGAAGAATAATCTTTCCCTTCAATTATTTGAGCTGAAGAAAATCGCACGTTGCAAAACATTAATAAACAAAAGGCAAGTGATAGGGAAATAAAAGGATTAGCTTTTCTTTTCATCAGAATTTTATTTCTATTTTTCATTATTATGCTTTTTAAAAAAGAAAGAGCTGTTGCTATAGACAGCTCTTTCCAATCCAATTTTCTATACTTACCACACCAATTTTAGTATCCCGGATTTTGTTGCAACTTAGGATTAGCGTTTATTGCAGCCTGAGGTATAGGATATAGGGTTCTGTAAGGCTCTGAAGCAGGTTTCCACAACCAAGGATCTGTAAATTTTCCAAATCTGATAAGATCTCGCCTTCTTGTCATTTCAAAGGCTAATTCACGATTTCTTTCCTCTAATATCTGGTCGAGGGTGAGGGAAGTCCAGGTCTCAGCATTGCTCCGTTCTCTTACCATATTAACATAATCAAGAGCTCCTTCCAAATCCCCTTGTCTGGCCATAGCTTCAGCCTTGATAAGAAGAATATCGGCATATCTGATAAAGGCAATATCATTACCCGCACTTCCTCCCTGGGTATTGGGGTCTATTTGCCATTTTATCCATTTGATTCCTGCATTCATAGGTTGATTTCTTATTCCTGTGGCAGGAATAATTTCATAAGGTACAGGACCTTCAGTAGATACTCCTGGAACATATAATACGGAGTTGTTATCTGGGACTATTCTCTCAACCATTACCACCTCGCCGTTTCTTGGGTCTATTAAGGGTCCATAACCGATGAAAACCTCTTTCCTTACATCCTGGTCTGAATAGGCATTGTAAATTGATGGCCGTGTGGCAAATCCATTTTGAGGAGTATAAGGCAAGCCAAATAATCCACCCGATATTCCTGGAAGAACCTTTTGGACAAGAGGATGCCCAATTCCTCCTGCAATTTCTGGAGTATAGACCGCTCCAAATATAAATTCTGCGTTATTTTGGTTATCCGGTACAAAATTGTCAAAGAAATCAGGTAAAAGGTGGTAAGAACCAGAATTAATTACCTTATCGGCATATTCTTCAGCTTCTGCATACATCGGTGTGCCAGTATAAACCTCTGCGTTAAGATAAATGATTGAAAGTAAAGACCAGGCAGCTTCCTTGGTCAGTCTACCGTAATACTCAGCCCCTGCTTCAGATTTTGAAGGGAGATCTTCGGCCGCAGCTTTAAGCTCAGAAGTAACAAAATTAAAGACCTCAGTTCGTGTATTTTGTTCAGGCAAGTTAAGAGGGTCCACTTTGGGCTCTGTAAAAATGGGAACGTTGCCAAATAAGTCCATCAAAAAGAAATATGCATATGCTCGTAGGGCCCGAAGCTCGGCAATAGGCCCACTAACATCCAATTCAGAACCTTCAAGGGAACTGAGCAGAGCATTGGTTTGACCAACGGTTTCAAAGAAGGTATTCCAGGTTCCTGTAATATAAGCATGATCGGGATTCCAATTGTGCTCCATTAATTGCCAGAAATTATCTCCTCCCCACCAACCTTGAATTTTGGCCTGTACCACAACCTGATCTGCTGAAAGCTCGAGGGTTCTATATTCAACTCCCATACCGGTGATTGCCGCAAAATTTCGGTATATCCCTGAAAGAGATGACAATATCTGGAAATCATTTGAGTAAAAAGTTTCCGGTGTATAAATTGAATAGGTTTCTTCTTCAAGAGAACAAGAGTCCAGAACAAGAATGGCCATACTCACCACCATGATCAACTTTACTCTCCATTTAATTTTAATTGTTTTCATGTTTTCTCCTTTTTAAAATGTAACACTACCTCCTATCAAGTAACTCGTTGGCCTTGGATATGCCAAATAATCAACTCCAACTGCCCTGGTATTAACTTCAGGATCATAGCCGGTATAATCAGTAAGCAAAATAAGGTTTTTACCACTCACATATAATCTTGCATTCTTTAGAAAAGAAACATTGGTGGTATTGAAGGTATATCCAATACTTAGATTATCGAGACGCAAATAGCTGCCATCTTCCAGCCATCGGGAAGAAAACTGGGCCTGCTCCTCTCTACTTGTACCATTAGTTAATGCAGATTCTAATACATTGAGTCCTGGAGCTGAGACTGGATAGGAGAATTCAGCAGCTGTATTGTTATAAATATCATTTCCAAGAACACCTCTTATATTAATGGCTGCATCAAATTGTTTATAACGAAAATTATTATTGAAGCCATATACTAAATCTGGATTTGCATTTCCAATCACCAGCAAGTCTGCTTCACCATCATTGTCGGCATCCAGGTAAGTTTCCATTCCTTCACTGTCTAACCCGGTAAATTTCCTCCCATAGAAAGAACCAATTGGTAATCCTGGTCTGATTATCTGTATTCCGGTTTGGAAACCTACTACACCCGAACCATCTACCGTTCGGATTTCATCCCTCTGAAAATTCTCGTTTGAAAGGCTGATCACTTCATTTTTATTAGTGGAAAAATTTATGTTAGATGTCCATGTAAAATCATCGGAATAAAAGATATCCCCGGTTACACCGAACTCGAAACCTTTATTTTCAACTTCCCCTACATTTGCCCACTGGGAAGATACAACTGAAGGTGCCGCAGTAGAGAAATTCAACAATAAATTATCTGTATTTTTCTTATAGTAGTCTATGGTTCCTGTTAGTCTTTCCTTAAAGAAACCAAAATCCAAGCCCACATTCAACTGGCTGGTTTCCTCCCACTGTAAATCAGGATTAGCATAATTGGTTGGCAGTACACTTGGCACCGCTTGACCTCCAAATACATACACGCTCGACCCATTAATTGAGAGTTGCTCTCTATATAGATTATTAGGAATTTCCTGATTACCAGTGATTCCATAACCCAATCTGAACTTAAGATTGCTAATTTTGGAATCCCTCATAAATTCTTCATTGGAAATGTTGTATGCAAAAGCACCTGATGGGAAAGTACCCCATCGGTTATTCGGACCAAACCTACTGGAACCATCTCTTCTTACTGTTAGAGTAACTAAATATTTATCCATTAATCTATAATTGACACGACCATAATAAGAAGCGAGGCGATTTGCCTCTTTAAAAGAAGTATTTGCGAGGGTATTTCCAGACTGGATAAGATTCCATTTGGTAGCAGTAGAGACAAATTGATTGGCCTGTGTGAAGGTATTTTCATTTTCAAACCTTTGAAAAGAATATCCTGCCAAAACGTTTATAAAATTATCTTCATTAATCTGTTTTTCATAAGTAAGAGTTGTCTCTATCAGGGCGGTTGTGTTCTTAAACTTACTTATTGATGCACGTCCACCTTCAGATTCTGCCGAAGGATGTGTTTCCGGAGCTAAAGTGTATCTATCCACCCGCTCGTTGGAATACCCAAGATTTAATCCGAATGTCAGAGATTCGAGGATATCAAATTTTAAATCTGTATTACCTATAAACTGACCAGTTTTATTAAGATCCTCTACTTCAACCCAGGAAACTGGATTGATTCTAAGTTCCCCTACCTGATAAAAGCTTCCATCTTCATTGTAAACAGGTAAGGTTGGTGCCCATCTCAACGCATCCTTTAAAATATTGCCTCCTTCGTTATTTATACTTGAAGAGATTGCTACTTTGTCATCTTCGAGATTGGCATACGTCATATGGACACCAATCCTTAATTTCCCGTCTAAAGCCCTATGACTTCCATTAAATCTTCCTGTATATTTTTGAAGCTGATTAGAAAGAATGATCCCTTCCTGACCCGTATACCCAAAAGAAGCCCTGAACTTGGTAGACGAGGACCCTCCTGAAAATGCCAGGTTATGGTTTTGAGTAAAAGCCGTTCTAAAAATTTCTTCCTGCCAGTTTGTATTAGCTCCAAGATCAGGATAAGCTTCCCCTATACTTTCGGCATAACTACGATACTCCTCTGCAGATAAAAATGGCAGGGTCTCTCGAACATTAGCTATACCAAAATAATTATCATAAGTAAGAGTTTCACCTGCTCCCTCTTTACTTTTGGTGGTGATTATTATCACACCATTAGCTCCCCTTGAACCATAAATAGCTGTGGCTGATGCATCTTTTAGCACATCTATACTTTCTATATCTGCCGGATTTATAATATTAAGTGGATTCGAGGTTTCATTTGAAAAGGCTGTAGTTCCACCCTGAGGACCAAGTTGTACAGTATTGTTAGCGCTACCAAATTGAAGAGGAACTCCATCAATAACATATAAAGGGTTATTACCTGCTGAAATTGAGCTTATACCCCGAATGCGTACTGTAGATCCTGAACCTGGCTGACCGCTGTTTTGGACAATATTTACACCTGTGACTTTTCCCTGCAATATCTGCTCTGGCGCTACTGGTGGCGCGTCCTGAATTCTTTCTGAACTGAGGGAGGATATAGCTCCGGTAACGTCACTTCTCTTTTGAGTTCCATAACCTATCACAACCACCTCATCCAGTTTACCTCCGTCTTCTAAGGTTACATTAATCATAGATCGGTTATTCACTTCTTCCTCTACAGGCTGAAAACCTACGAAGGAAAACACTAATACCTGAGGTTCATTTTGCTCAAGATTAATAGTGTAATTTCCATCAAAATCTGTTACCACTCCATTGGAGGTCCCTTTCTGGATCACGTTAACACCGGGTAGAGGCTCTCCATTAGAAGAAACAACTGTACCCGTCACTTGCCTATTTTGAGCATAAGCACTTAAGACGAAAACCATAGTAATACAACAAACTATAGTTCGTAAGAGAGAATAGTGTTTATTCATAATTTAATTTGTTAGTTAGTTAGTTAGTTAGTTGAAAAATCTAATAAGACTTAATAATATCCCATTAGATTAAGCAAAATAGCAGAGATAATAATGAAAACTATCCTGCTCTGTACTGTTAAAATTAAATATTTGTTAAAATTTTATAAATCATGAAATATTTAAAAAAACTTCTCAAAAAAATATTTTAACTAACAATAAGACTAACGAACAAATCAATAATCGCTTTTAAAATATAGGGAAGGGTTTAAGGGTTTAAGTGTTTAAGTGTTTTAATTTTATAGCATGTCGAAATTTTTCTCACAACCTTAAGATCTAATTGAGGAAAAGTTCCATATGCTGTGACCATTCAGGTACATAGAGTCCGCGATATTTACTGAGGGGGAATTCAATATTAAGAAGCAGCTATTCCTTGAGAATCTAGGGAGAGGGTTCCAGTTAAGGTTAAGATTATTGTCATAAACTGCATAAAAAAAGCCGCATTTCTTATCTTTTTGGAATATATTTAAAAAAACGGGCCATGAAAACATGACCCATTCTACCAAACTATTAACTAAAACTATTCATTTTCATCATTTGTCCAATCAAATGGTAAATACCAGTTATCAGGATTCATAAGTTTTGATCTCACTTCGGCGGCATGAGGATTTCCTTCTTCCTTTAATTTCTCATAAATCTTATCTGCAAGAAAAGCCGGATCATTTCTCCTCCTGGCTATTCTTAACAAATCTGGCCATCTATTTCCTTCAAAAGCTAATTCCAGGCCAGCTTCCCTTATTATATTATTTTCTATTGAAATTAAACTATCACCAACTACAGGGGCGGGTTCTAGGTAAGCCCTCCCCCTCAAGCCTGTATTTCGATACCACGGACCCCTGAAATAAGGATAATCACCCTGCCTGGCATCAAAATCGTATGGTGCCACATCGTGGGTTTGCTGAATATCGGTAACATCTGTAGTCCCCGGGATATTATATGCTGCCTGGATACCATTATTTAATAAGGCATTGGCTAATTTATGCCTGTCATCCCGATTTGCCGCTTCTGCAAACCTCAGGTGTAATTTGGCCGCCCTGTATAAAAACCACTGCCCCTGTCTTTGCAATAAATCATTGGGCACAAGCGTATTAATATCAAGGTAATTTCCAAGATATTTCATTACTACAGGCTGACCCCCTATTATTTTGTAACTAAATTTCTTCCCTCTGGCATCGTATGGAAAACCATTAAGTTGGGTTTGGTCTTCCCAAAGAGAAATTGCCCTTTCTGAAGGTTTTAATAAATATTCACCTCCACGATTGGAAAATAAATCGATAAACGGATTTTGGGGCTCAAAATCTGCACTAAACGGCAGGACCCAAATCCACTCATAATCCCAATTATTATCCATTTCCCTTGAGAAAATTGACCCCCAGCCCTGAGTAGGAGTATTAATGAGAGATCTTGCATCCTGCTCCTGATACCTGATATAACTCACATTTATATCCGTACCCCAGGCAAGCCTGTAGGTGTTAAATAAATCACTTTGATTACCACTTTCCGTACTCGTTTCCAGTACAGTTCTATAATGAGTAGCTGCCGCAGTATAATTACCTTTCCATAAATTAAGATCCCCCAATAGAGTCTCTTTATTGATAAAAAATTTCTGGGTATTATAACCATCAACATTAATCACTAAATTATCAGAGGTATAAGGCTGCATATAATTAAGAGCTTCTGTGAAATCTATGAGTTTTGTCAAAAGCTCATCGAGACCGATTTTAGGGAATTTAGAGTCATCTTTTACATCATCAATATTATCAAGAGGATCGGTAACGTAAGGCACTTTACCATACTGAATTCCAATTTGTAAATACAACCACGATCGAAGGGCTCCTATATCAGAATAACGTTGATTATATTCTTCCTGAGATAAACGGTTATCCGCAAGCATTTTATCAAAATTTGAAAGCGCATCGTTACAGTCGAGAATTACCTTGTAGAAATTTTGTGGATTCGCATAAGGGTTATCTTTAGTAACACTATGCTCATTAATTTGTCTTAAGAGAGGGCTTGCATTGTTTGTGGCAGATAGCAAATCTGCTCTAAGTTCATTTAAAATAACATATTTGTCCGCTAAATTCATAAGCTCTCCATAGATACCAATTACTGCCGCATCAGCATCATGTACATCACGATATGTTTGAGATGCTACAAGTTTATCTTTGGGTTCCACGTCCAGATAATCAGAACAGGAAAAACATAAGCTAAAAACTAATAACAGGAATAGTAAATTACTTATTTTGGTTACTAACTTCATAATTGTATAATTACTTCAATTCTTAAAAATATTTTTTAAAGACCTATTCGGAAACCCAACTGATAGGTTCTAAACTGCGGCTCGAGGCCAAAATCTACTCCTTTTCCATAAATAGAAGAAGTGGCGCTGAATTCAGGATCATAACCTAAATAATCTGATACAGTAAATAGATTATTAGCGGTTGCATAGACCTTAGCGTACCTAAAAGTATTACCAGAAACGGGTAGATCATAACTTAGAATAAGAGTTTTAAGCCTTAAATAATCTCCTCTTTCTATCCATCTACTTGAGAAATCAGAATTACCCATGGGATCACCCCAGGATACTTTTGGAATATCGGTAACCTGGCCATTAGCACGCCAGCGATTTAATACTGCCAGCGTTTGATTTTCGTAACCAGACATACTTTCTAACATCGCACGCGTTCCGTTATAAAGGTCATTCCCAACTGAAAAATTGAAAAGCGCGTCCAGGGTGAAATTTCCATAAGACAGTTTAGTACTAAAGCTTCCCATGAAATCAGGATTCGGATCGCCAATTACCATACGGTCATTTTCATCGATAATTTTATCACCGTTCACATCGGTAAACTGAATATCACCGCCCTGAAACGGCCGTAACTCACCATTTGGTAACCTGGTTTGCAAGCCATCGGCATTAGCTTCCTCATTGGTGGTATAAACTCCCTTACTTTCCAGACCATAAAATAAATTTGGAGCGAAACCTTCTGCAGTCAAATAGGTGGCACCTCCAAAATTCGTAACAATCATATCCCTTGGCAGGGAAGTCACCTCATTTACATATCTTGAAAGTATCAAGCCACTATCCCATTTAAAGTCTCCATCTAAAATTCTTCCGTAAATATTTAGATCAAAACCTTCAGTTTTCATGCTCCCACTATTAGAAACTACATAATCAAACCCGCTTGAGACCTCAACCGGTTCATAAATAATCATATTTTGGGTTTTATTCTGGTATACATCTACACTGGCGCCAAGTCTTTCATTCAATAAGGAAATATCAAGCCCAAGATCGGCTTTACGCACAACTTCCCATTGTAATTCAGGATTTCCAATATTACCTCTTACAAGACCTTGAAGACCAAGAAGGTTTTGTGAAACATAATATTTTTGAGCGGTATAGTTTCCAATATCATCATTTCCGCTTAAGCCAAAGCTGGCTCTAAGTTTTAAGTAATCAATAGCACTTTCTTTCATAAAAGGTTCCGCAGAAATCAACCAGGCTCCACTAACTGAAGGAAGGAATGCTAATTTTTCAGCACCGAAGCCAACTGCCCAATCTTGAGCATCTTCACCAAACCTGCTCGAGCCGTCAAGGCCCATGTGTAAACTGAGGAAATACCTGTTTTTAAATCCATAATCGGCAGAAAGGTATATGTTTAACCAGTTCCAATCTCCCAGGAAACCACCTACACGTCTTAAAGCGTTAGTACCTGCTCCCACACTAGTAAAATCATCGGTAGCAGAATTATACCCAAGGCCAAAATCACTTTCTGCCTCGTTCTTCTGAAGTCTGAAACCTACTCTTGTATCTAAGGAATTTTCTCCCCAACTATCGGTATAGTCTAAATACGTATCATTATATAAAGTAAATAATCTTTGAACTTCGCTTCCTGACCGATTATTGACAACTGCAGTTCGGAGGGTATCATTTACAACCCCGATGTCTGGGATGAAAAAATTCTCTCTTACCTTACTGTAATTAATTCCAATAATGGAATTTAACTTAACAGAATTATTGAATTCATATCCAAAATTAAGATCTCCAAAAAAGCGATAATTTCTATTCCTTCCAATTGCATTATCAATAATAGCTGCCGGATTACTTATATTGAAAATGTCTGAATCTGCTAAGTTTGGAGAAACACCACCATTCGCATCAATCTCATTTTGTGACAGGAACGGAGATTTTACTAACGCAACTCGAATAGGACTGGTTTGAGAATTTCCTTGGTTGCGAAGGTCCTGCTCGCTATAAACAAATGAAAGATTCGCCTGAATGCTTAGTTTAGGACTAATTTTAAGATCAGCATTAAAACGAGTATTATATTTTTGAAGTCCAGTATTTTTTACAATACCATCACTGGAAAGATATCCTACAGATAGGGCATATTTTGCAATATTATCGCCCCCCTGAACCTTTAAGTAATAATTCTGATTATAACTCTTATCATTAAAAATTCTTTCTTGCCAATTAGTATTGTTATTGTTCTGATAATAATCTAAAGACTCGGTATTATCCGTAAAAAACGGCTGGGTCATTAATTCTTCCTGGGTAAGACCTTTTGAAATTAATAATTCTGACAAATAGGTCCGGTATTGCTCAGGTCCCAGAAGTGGTAATTGTTCAGGTGCCTGGTTAAAACCACCATAAGCGGCAAAATCTATTTTGGTTGTTAAATCTTGAGGTCTACTTGTGGTAATGAGTATGACACCATTTGCTCCTTTCGTTCCATATAAAGAGGAACCATCTTTAATAACAGTAATTTCCTGAATGTCTTTAATATCGATATTAGCCAAAGGTGAGTTTGTATGGTTTTCAATTAAACCCGCTCCATAATAACCATCATCGTAAATCATTCCATCTACAACAATAAGCGGCATGTTTGTTGAATAAAGTGAATTATACCCTCTAATCAAAACTTCAGCACCCATTTTAGGAGTTCCGGAACGTCTTGTTACATAGACCCCAGCAAGGTTTCCTTTCATATATCCGGCTACAGACTCATTGACGCTCTGGCCCCATTGACTATCGTCAGAATTTATAGTTCCTGTTGCATGAGTAATTTTGCTTTCCAGCTTTTTTCCGGAAGGGGTATGAATCTCATCATAAAATGAAGGATAACCCTCCTCACGAAGAAGAATTTCAATCTCAGCCTGATCTCTTAAGGGTACTTCTTTAATCTGATAATCTTCTCCTTTTACAAGCAAAGGGGTATTTAAACTAGGAACATTAATTTCAAAGGTTCCATCGTCTTTGGTAATGGTAGCAGAAAAATCAGGAACCGAAATATTAATTCCCGAAAGCGGCTCTTTTGTAAATGCATCTTTAACTACCCCTGAAACCAGTATTCCTTTTTTAACTTGAAGGCTGTCTTCCTGTGATAATGCAGTTTCGGAGGCCAGCATGAAAAATGTGAAAACACTAAAGCTTAATATTAATTTTGTAATTTTTATCATGAGAACAAGTTAATTTTGTGTTTATTCTACTACCGGAACTAACTTGATGTAATCCAACGTAAGAGGATTCCATCGATTTGAACCGGTGTTTTCGGCAATTAGTGAAATCAGCTCCAAATCGCCAGCATATTCTAAAGTAAATTCACCAACATATTCTTCATTATAATCGTAAGGTGGTATTTCTTTTGAATCATATTCTACTATAGGATCGGCAACATATTGGTTACCAAATTCATCAACTTCAAAGTGTCCCCCTATCCTTATATGTTGCCAGAAAGATCCTTCAAAATCATTGATCGCCCTCCAGTAAACTCTATAAGTGGTACTGTAAAGATTTTTAGCATTGTAATAGATAGAGAATCGGGGAACCCCGTGGTTTCTCACTTCAATATCCTGAAATTCATTACCCGATGGATCTGCTTTATCACGATAAAAAATATTCGCGCTTTTATCATCCTGGCTAAAGCCTATTGGCATTTCTCCCTGGATCTTAACCGGGAGAAGCTTATTTTCTATAGGCACATCTACTCTTTTCATTACATAAGCAATTCCATTACTCAATGTGATTGGCTGCCCTACAATATTTTCTTCATTTACCGGGACCTTTACTCCAGCCTGGGAGATAAGGGTATCGGGGAGATTAGAAGGATAGTATTTGTTTTCGAAAACCATATCCCTTACCACGTAATATTTTGCGAGATGCTCTGTGGAGTCCTGTGTTGGTTTCTGGCTGTAAGGCAACATTTTGTCAGTTTCGGCTGTAAAGCCTTCGTCCTGCATTAAAAAATAGGTGTAATTCTTTTTTTCATTCTTGAAGTAATAGCCTGTCCTCAACAATTCATTATAAATAGAATCATTATCAACCTGCATGGTGGTATCTATTGCTTCCCGAAGATCAGTTTCGTTCTGGAAGAGGTCATAGTTATCGAGCGTAGTTACAAAATCATTTTGCTTATATCCTGTATTAGACTTTATAAATTCCCACAGATTCGGATTAGGAATCAGGGCCATGTCAATTACATGATATACTCCATTAGATGCATACTGATCGCCTTCAACCACCGAAGCTTCTTCGATATGATTATCGGCATAAAAATTCTGATACTTGCCGGTAAGCATTTGTATGGAAAGTGTGTCTTCGATATTGCTGGTAGGTACTCTGTTTAGACTAATATGATTTTTAACGAATTCCGTTTTCATGGCAGCCGTAGCAAGCGCTTCATTACTTACTGCCTGCATCGCTTGGTTGGTGGGCACCCATACTGTAAAGGTTTCCGAGGAACTAAGAACCTTATCGTACCCCGTTTCTACCAAAAGATCATGAAAATCTGAAAGATCCCCGTTTGTTGCTATATTCTGCTCCAGCGTATTTTGAAGTTTTAGATCATTCACTGCGGTATGATCATCGAAATTATCGGTACAGGAATTAAGAGAGCCAACGATAGTTACAACTCCCAGGAATCCCCAAAATTTCTTTATAAAATTCATCTTCAATTTTTAAGATTTACTATTTAATTATTATTCAGATGCGGGCTGAAGGTCTTCTTCAGTACAAAGCTGACCGTCTCCTCCAAGTTTTGGCCATAATTGATCCATATCTACAGGTCTGAATTCTATGACGTCTATCCATGAGGGACCACCTGCTCCTGTTAAGGCTTCCAGTCTGAAAACGTGTCTTCCTGTAGTTTCCACATTAACTATTCCCAGGAATCTACTGTTGTAAATCCAGGTATCTCCGCAAAGACTTTTTTTGTAACCCTGCGATTCAAGTACTCTCGGTGGCAATTCGGTATTTCTATACTCTCTAAAATCAACGGTTCTTGATAATTTAGCACCATCGAAAAGGGGCTGAGCTACCGATGCCCTTGTATTCGTTCTAAAAGTAATCCACACTTTATACTGTCCTTTTATAATTACCGGAGTATCGAATTCAACCCAGGAACTGCTTCCTGTTCTAAGGCGGAGAATTTCCAACCAATCACCCCAATAGGCTTGTGCTTCCCTGGACCCGGCAGTATGAGCAGTATAAGTTATAGGCAAGCCACCACCCCACCTGATATGCTGGAGATCCCCCGGATAATACGTTTGATAATTACCTGGTTTCCTAAAAACAGAAGCCAATTGTCTAATTTCAGGCTGGTCGCCCACATCAAAATATACAGGTTGGGGTAACCTCAATTTAATATTAAAATTACCATCTACCTGGTGTAAAACACCATTAGAAGCAGTGATATCACTTTTATCCCTGTCAAGGACAACACCTTTTTCCAATACACCATTAAAGGTTTCTTCATTTATTAGTACTGTATCCTTTTTAACCTTCACGCCAATAACTTCCAAAGGTGCTTTGGTTAAATGAGATGGGGATGTCACTAAATCAGCTACATATTTCAAGCCGGGAAGAATTCTATATGCAACGTAAAGATTAAGGCTATCTTCCGGATTAGTAGGATCTCCAGTTTGAGAATACTTTTCTTTTAAATCTTGCAAAGAATTAAGGCCTGCATCGTGAAATACCTCGTTATTCTGCGCAATCACAGTTAAATAACTGGGAATACTGTCTTCATCATAAGTTACGGGCTGGTCTAATCTTTCCTGCCATCCGGTAGCTTTCACGACCTCGTTGAAAAGAGAAAGATTATCATTAGAGGCAATAAGTTCAGCCAATGTTTTTTTAGCAATAGGAAGAACATGATCTACCACATGAATAATTCCATTACCCACCTCGACATTAGCTTTTTGAATTTTAGCAACTTTATTTACCGTAATTTTTGTTGTACCATTTTCATTGGCAGCTCCTGTGGTTAAAAATTGTCCATACATAGTAGCTACAGGAATTTTACCGTCAGTAAATGCTGAAGTTTCGATTACCTGATCTATTAAATGAAGACGTACGAGATTATTTAATTCTTCTACCGGCACATCTTCTACCGAGCCGTATCCATTTTCTGAAAGATACATATCTACTGCTTCATTGGTTGGAGCAAAAAATGTATACGTTCCATAGGTTCCAATGAATACGTCGTTATCAGTAAGTTCAAGAATTTTTAAAATTTCGGAAAATTGATCTGAATTTTCCTGTAAATAACCAAGAATATTTACCTCTGTATCTGTTCGTTCTGCATATTCCTGTTTTGTACATGAGTATATAAGCAACCCTGCAACAAACAGCATGAATATGCTTTTCATGCATGCTCTGTTAAAAATTTTAGGTTTCATAATATTTTGGATTATTTTATTCATAAAATGGATTCTGCTCTAATGCCTTATTAGCATATAGTTCATAGTAGTAAATAGGCAAATAATGACTATTAGGATCTCTTAATTTCGCCAAAATCGACTGTTGAAGATCGGAAGGTGCACTATAGGCAGCCATGGTTAAGAGCAAATCTATTCTTTCATAATTGTTTCTTTTGGCGTTCCGTAACACATCAAACCATCTTTTTCCTTCAAATGCAAATTCTCTGGCTCTCTCCTCCAAAATGTAATCGGTAATTCCATCTTTATCGGTAGGATTTCTTTCTGTCATTTCAAGAGCTTCTGCTCTCTCCCTTACTTGATGTATTAAATCCAGGGCCTGCTCTCCCATACCCAATTGGTTTAACGCTTCAGCTTTCATTAATAAAACATCCGCATATCTATATAAGAACCAATGGGTATCTGAGGTTCCCCTGGATTTACGTTCATACTGAGTTAAACCAACATATTTATAGATGTAGCCGTTAGTAGCAACCAAAGAGCAGCGGTTTCCCCGAATATCTTTTTTAGTAGGATCCTGAAAATTTATTCCAAAAACTTCTTCCATCACTCTAGCTGAAGCAGTATATCTAGGCCTTTCCAAAAACATGTCATAGAAAGGATTAAGATTGTTTAAACTATACTGCAATTCAAATATACTTTCAGAAGAATTTCCTTCTGCATATACGGTATTAAACCAGGAATTATTAGCTGGTATAAGTGCAAAGTCACCGGTGTTTATAACTTTATCAGCTGCTTTCACTGCATTTTGATAATCTTCCATCCATAAATATACATCTGCAAGCATGGCATTAATAGCTGATTGGGTAATTCTCCCTTTATCTTGAGCATTATTACCATAGGTTTTTTTAGCCATCGTTGCAGCCTGTTCCAGGTCGCCTGCCACTTGTTCAAAAATCTCAGCCTGAGTAGATTGAGGAATTTGAAAATTATCGGTATCGCTTAAAGTAGCATTTAATTTCAATGGTACGTCTCTAAAAGTCCTTGCCAATGTAAAATATAGGTAAGACCTAATAGCAAGAGCCTCGGCCATAAATCCGTCTAATTCTTTCTGGGTAAAAGTTGGATCTTTTTCCAGAACATCTGGTGCAAATTCTAAAATAGTATTGCAATAATTTATTACCCTGTAAAATGCGGACCAGTTCGTTATAGGATTCGTTTCCAAAATATTCATTCGCGTTATATCTCTTTCATCATTAGAAGCATATTCAGTAGGCAATACCATATCAGCTCTAAGTTCTCCATACATGAACAGATAATCTGTTAAAGGGCGGTCGCTAACTCCAGGAGGTGAATTAAGCATTGAATTATAACAACCTATGACGGCAGCCTGCACGTCTTCCTTTGTTTTCCAGAATTCCTGTCTCACGGTACCATCTTCAGGTTCCAGGTTTAGGTAATTATCACATGAAAAGAATATGGCAATGAAAAATGCTATTAATGATATTTTTATTTTATTCGTTCGCATAGTCAAATTTTTAAAACCTTGTTGAAATTCCTAAAGTAAAACGTCTTGTGGGTGGTGTTCTGGAATAATCTATGGCGATTCCAAAGGGATCTCCGCCTCTCATACTCACTTCCGGATCCTGACCTCTATAGCTAGTAAAAGTTATGATATTATCAGCTGTAAGATATACCCGCAGATCTTTGAGATTTAAATTTTCGAGTACCCTATCTGCAAAACTATAACTGATAGTAGCAGATCTAAATCTTAAAAAAGAAGCATCTTCCACATATCTGTCTGACCCTAACCAGTTGTAGCCGGCTCCATAAACCGCTCTTGGGATATCTGTTTCGTCTCCAGGATTTCTCCATCTGCTCAAAGTAGCCATGCTTTGATTATCCCACCCATACATATTGGTGGTCAACATATCGGTTCCGTTTATAATATCATAATTAAGGCGATAATTAAAAAAGGCTATAAACTTCCACTGATTATTAATGGTTACGGTAGGACCGAAACCTCCTGTGTATTTAGGATTGCT
This sequence comes from Christiangramia fulva, assembly GCF_003024155.1. Classification (NCBI taxonomy): domain Bacteria; kingdom Pseudomonadati; phylum Bacteroidota; class Flavobacteriia; order Flavobacteriales; family Flavobacteriaceae; genus Christiangramia; species Christiangramia fulva. The sequence continues at coordinate 2,279,515 of NZ_CP028136.1, read as the reverse complement.
GTTTCCAAGGTAAACAACATCTCTAGAATCAATATTCCCGTCATGATTAATGTCTTCATACATAGCATCACCCGGTTGAAAAATATAATCAGTATTCGGATAATTAAATCGCATGTAAACTACCTGTCCATTAGGCCCTGTGATTACATCCCCATCAGCATCTACAGCCTGGGTAGCTTCTTTATCTTTATAAACCCCTTTGTACCGATATCCATAGAAAGATCCAAACGGATTGTCTACCTGTAAAAACCTCTTGAATTCTCCGTTTCTATCAACATTTCCCTTCTCACTAGGGAAATATTCTGAAATTTCCCGAATAACATTTTCATTGCGAGAAATATTGAAATTAAAATCTACTTGAATATTTGGTGATTTATAGGGAGTTGTATAAAGACCCACTTCCCAGCCTTGATTATCCAATTTACCAACATTCATGTCGATAGAGTTATATCCCGAAATGGAAGTAATATCAAGATTTTCGAATAAAAGATCGTCCGTGGTATTTTTATAAAAATCAACATCCAGCATCAATCTTTCATCGAACATTCTCAAATTTAAACCTAAATCACGGCCGGTGAGTGTTTCCCATCTTAAGTTTGAGAGCTGAATATTGCTGGGGTATACCCCTGACATTCCAAGATATTCAGCCTGAAAATTACCGTACACATTAAAATAACGATAATCATAACGTGGTGCTCTACCCGCCTTACCATAACTGGCACGCAAACTTAAATCGTTTACATAATCAAAATTTTTCATGAATTTTTCTCCAGAAATTCTCCATCTTGTAGAAACTGAAGGGAAAAGGCCGTAACGATTTTCAGGACCAAATTTTGAACTTCCATCTGCACGTAGGCCTACATTTATGATATATCTATCTAATAAACCATATTGTACATTCGCTAAAGCGGCGACATTCCTGGACTTACTATTGTTGGTATACAAACTTAAGTCATCATTCTGGGTTCTCGAAGGAACCGATGGATCGGTAAGTAACGAGGAAGCAGTATTCGAGGTCAACACCTGATGAGATACATAACTATAATCATTGGTCTGCAAAGAAATGATTCCCTGCAATGATTGTTTTTCATCCAGTGTTGGTGTGAAAATAAAATTAGTCTTTGTTATAAGATTGAATGCATCCACGTCGGCATCGGTGGCTCTGTTAACAACTGTCTCCGTAAATGGTCTTCCCGTGGCATTTTGCGGAAGGAATGCATTTAATTTTGTGTTATTTATATCAAACTGAAGATCAAATGTTGTTGTTAAAAAAGAGGGAATCAATTTAAAATTCACATTGAAATGCGGAACTATTCTTTCTCCTAATTGTGTATTTTCAGCAAACTCCGCCATTGCTACAGGATTGTACGTTCTGCTGTAAGATCCCTGGATATTAGAAACAGGTGAAAAATAATTAGGCGTTAAGTGACCGTATTCATCATATTCGTAGATACTCATATTTGGCATTTTAACATACGCTACATTTCTTATTCCATCGGCACTATTACTAGTTCCATTTACATAATTTCTTTCTGTTTTAGAATGGGTATAAGATATATCTGCTCTAAATTTAATTCTATCAGAAACTATATAATCGAGATTCAACCTGGCATTTATTCTATCCAAACCAGTACCGATAGTAACACCTCTTGAATTGTAATACCCCAATGAGGTATAATACCTGGCTTTTTTCCCTCCACCTTGAAGGGACAAATTATGATCCTGGATCAAACCGGTTTGCGATATAGCATCTATCCAATCAGTATTATTACTATAGTTTTTATACCAATAAACCTCCTGTGGATCATATTGAAATTCTTTGACATACAATGTATTTAACGGAGTTCCATTCCTATTCATAAATTCCTCCGGAATTAATTGTGAATACTGGTCTCCATTTAACATGGGAATTGTTTCCGGTAACGCAGCAACCGAGCCTTTAAAAGTATATCCAATAGTTGGAGGTCCTACCGCTCCACGTTTGGTGGTAATCATCAACACCCCACTAGCCGCACGGGCTCCCCACATGGCAGTAGCAGCAGCATCTTTTAATACGCTGATACTTTCTATATCGGAAGGTGCAATGTTTAATAAGGCAGCATAATCTTCCTGATCTGCCGTACCAAAATTAAAATCTTGAGGTACAGAAGTTTCATAAGGCATTCCATCGACAACCACCAAGGGGTCTGAAGATCCATTAATGGAAGAAGTACCTCTAATCCTTATTTGCATTCCGGCACCCGGATCACCTGAAGTGGCCGAAATATCCACCCCCGGCATTCTTCCCTGGAGAGCTTCATCTATCGAAGCAGCCTGCATGTCTTCAACTTTCGATGCATCAATAGTTACCACACTAGTGGTTCGATTACGTTCAGCAATATCAAGCAATCCAGTCTCCCTAACTTTTTCGGCTGTAACAATTACCTCGTCCATTTGTTCCAGTGAAGCATCCAATAAAATTTCTATATTGTTAACATTCTCGTTAAGTGTTATGATCTTGCTCCTGTAACCTATGGAAGAGATTTCAAGCTGATGGCTCAAATCTTTTACCCGAATAGCAAAGCTTCCATCAATGTCGGTAGCTACTCCTGTAATAGTTCTATTGTCTTTATCTTTTTCAATAACAGTAGTTCCTATTATTGGTTCTTTCGTTTCGCTATCTAAAACCTTTCCACGAATAAGCTTTCCAGAATCCTGAGAATAAGCCTGAGTAGAAAAAGCCAGGACAAAAAGAATGAATAAGGAAGGTATTACTTGAGTAAAGTTTCTAATCATAATATTATTCATTATGCTGTAAATAATTATCGATTAAGTGTATCAAAGACCTGTCTGCCAGGTTGTTACTATATTCAGGGATTAATTCTGCCATTCTCCCCTGTTCCCCTATAAACTGCAGAGCACCGGGATCGTTAACAACATTTACATATTTACTATTATTAAAATCATCTTTTAACAGGGTTTCAACAAGCCCTTCTACATATCCGTCGGCAGCAACAATGCGGTTTTCAAGAATATGATAAAGTAAAAATTTCGTAACCTTTTCTTTTTCTACTGAATTTGATGGAGCAAAATTTGGCTCCAACCCAGTTTCGGTCTCAATTCCCGGAAGAACACTATCTCTTACAGCTTGCTGAATGGCATCATTACTTGGAATAATAAATGTATATTTTGTTCCCAAATCTACTCCCCTGATTGCGTAAGTATTACTATCATATATTTCTGAATTCTTCAAATAATTATAGTAATAAGAGTACGGTGAGTTTTCTACAGGAATAGAATCTGTACCTACCGCTAATTCTTTTAAATCTTTAGCTGGTGGTTGCTCAGAGAATTTTAAAATATTATCTGTGTAATATACCCTACCATTCTCCTGATCTTCATATCCTGTAATATGCACAACACCTCCAGCATCTTCATTACCAGCTGCATAGACTGTATTATTGTCAAATTTTATATATTCTCCAGGAATTTCTGTATCACCGCTTCTAAACATTCCAGTTCCTGAGAGATCATTAAGCCTTCCATCTGGGTTAGGAGCGATATGATTATACAGTACTCTTAAAATTCTGGACTTTGCCAGTGAACCACTAGTGGTTACACCTGTCTCAGGAGAAGTATATTCCCATTCCTGTCGATTGATATTATAATCATAGCCCAGTTCATGAAGAGTCTCATCAGACATCATGAAAAGAACATAATCTCTTCCAATGTTGCTAATAATCTTTTTATAGCCATCGGGCTCATTCAAGGCGCGAGTCATTAAACTATAATCCGGATCCAGATAGGCAGACGTGTAAACCGAATAGAAAAGATTCGATTTTTGAACTTTATTAGTTCCATAAAAAATACCGTTACTTAAAACTTCCTGATCCACAACATCGGTACCGGAATCAAACCTTGCTTCCTCTTCCAGCATATTAGAGCTAGAACTGAAGTGGCTGGGCCAGACTGTTGTTTGGAACATATGTGCATTAAAGAAATCGACAAAAACATATTTGGGCAGAGCTTTAAGATTGGGATAATGCTTTAAAAGTATATCGTCAATAAAATTCTGAAGCACCTCATTTGTAGGGACAAACATTGTGAAACCTTCAATTTGAGCATCATTATCACTCTCTTTTAAATAATTTTCATTATTTGGAGAGAAACCTAGTTCTGGATCATACACTTTTACGAATACCTGATCTGCATTTCCAGTATAAGTTTGGTAAGTATGAGTTGCTTCATTATTTGGTATATAGCTCACAAGGTTTTCTTCCAAAATACTCTTAAACAAACTATATTGAGGACTTTCCTGGAGATATTGATCAAAATTAGGAAGAGGTAAATTTACCCTTGACACCTCATCTATTACTCCGTTTTCTGCGATTATATCGGCATTTACCACCTGAGCATCAATTACATTGAAACCGGTATAGGTTTGATCTGGAAAAAAATAATTATAATCTGCAGCACTCAACCGGGTTAACTGCATGTAGTCCTCATAGAAATAAGGAATGTATTTATTATTATTATCTCCTGATACATAATAATTAGCATTCGCATCATTATTACGATTTGATGCTACGGTTACAATTTCACTTCCGTTAATAGTAGATTTTTGAAAACCAGTATAATATGCAGTTCGACGCTTATATGCCAGATCTTCCTGCCACCCGATAGGAGACTGAAAGTCTGCTATATGATCAGTTCGAAAAGCATTGTACACCAATGCATATTTAACAATTTTACTCGCGGTAGTAGAATCAATTGCTTCCAAACTTCCATATTCTGAATTTTCCTGGAAAAATTTTTGAAAAGCTTCATCATTCGGTGCAAACATGGTCCAGTAACCGGCTGTGCTCAAAATATCTTTATACCCAGCCTTATCAATCACTGACAAAAGATTTGTAAAATTACCTCTCGATTCCAAAACCTGATAAATTGGCGGTTCCAGATTATCTGGACGCGCATAATACTCATCAAATTCTTGCTTATTACAGCCTTCGAGAAAAATTAATACGACCACTAAAAGAAAACTGGTAATTTTATTTTTCATTCTTAAATTTTAAATAATTGCTTTTTGTAAGCTCGACATAATTAGTAAAATATTAACAGTGCCAATGTATCTTATATTCTTCGTTAAGGTATCCTGTACTATGCTGTAGACGTTAAATAAATCTTAAGAAATATAGAAAAATGCAACACCTTTCGTTAAACATTTTCTTATTATTATAATTATTTATTATGCTTTTAAACCGCTAAGATTGAATATTTGCTATTTTATTTTGCTTTAAACAGAATGCTTTAAGCATTTTTCAGTCAAACTCAGATATTAAAAATCATTCACAGCTAATAAATCTCCCTGAAATAATTTTTCTGAATGCCGTAAAAATTGTTAAATCGTAGGTTTAATTTTTGATGCTCACATTCACACTGTCTGAATCCATGTTAAATTGCTCCTGCAATGCTCTTTTCATCTTTTGTGCTATTTTAGATTTCTCCTTCAACAAATCGTTTTTTTCAGAGGGGTCCTTTTCGATGTTGTAAAGCTCGAATTCTGTAGGTCTCTCAAGATGTCGCGTACGAATCAATTTCCATGGTTTTGCGATATAACTTTCCTGGAGATGACCTCGAACATAAATGGGATGATTGCTGGTATCTTTTTCTGTCAACATTCCCAGGAATGATCGACCCTCCACCCCTGCAGGAATTTCCTTAGCCGAAGCGATTTTCAGTAAAGTCGGCATTAAATCTTCAACACTTATATAATTAGAAAGGTAACCGGGATCAAAATGATCCTTCCAGGCTATGATTGCCGGAACCCTTATCCCTCCTTCATAATTCAGTTTTTTAAAGTCTCTAAGAGGCAAGTTGCTTCCTAAAACTGGGTTAGGCCCATATTTTCCTTTATATTGCCAAGTTGGATACCAGTTTTCCTGGGCCCCGTTATCACTCATAAAGATTACCACGGTATTTTCCCCGAGCCCTTCTTTCTCTAATTTATGCAACACCTCCCCAATCGCACTATCTAAATGCGTCATTGCGGCTGCATAATGCTGTCTCGAAGTAGCTTTAAATACACCTTCATACATTTCTCTCCATTTTTTTGGTTCCTGAAGAGGAATATGAGGTGCGCTGTAGGCCAGTTGTAGAAAAAATGGTTTTGAGCTCTGTTTTTCTTCGTCTATGTAACGAATAGCTTCTTTAGTGATCAAGTCTGTAGCATGGCCCAGCTCGGTTATAAATTTGCCGTTTCTATGCCAACTGGAATCCCCGTTTTTATAGGTATGTGCATATTGATCTATTTGACCATGTAAAAATCCGTAAGAATAATCAAAGCCGTAGGCCGAGGGACCACTTTGAGGTTTTAACCCTAAATGCCACTTCCCCAGAAGGGCAGTTTTGTATCCCGCACTTTTTAATGCCTGCGGAAGAGTTACAATAGAATCAGGCAGGCTTTTTTCACTTTTCCCGCTAATTGGCGCAACAATGCCCAATCGGCTGGCAGGAATACCGGTAAGTAAAGTCGCCCGTGAAGGTGAACAGGTGGGACTTACGTAAAATCTGGATAATTGTATTCCGTTTTTTGCGAGCTTATCGATATTTGGAGTTTTTATTTCTGAGCCATGAAAGCTCATATCATTCCAACCTGCATCATCAGCTATTATCAGAAGAATATTTGGTCTTTGGATCTTTTCTCTCACCGGCACTTCTTCTTTAGCATTATTTTGACAGCATTGCGTTGTTAGGATAAACAGCAAGAACAAGACAACTGATCCTAAAAAGGAAATTCTGTAACTTCTTATCATCTGGATTGGTTTGTTAAAAATAAGTGAAATTGATGATCCCACAATATTCTTTAAAACACATATAACGGGATGGTATAAAATAATACTCTGGCGCTAAGCTTCCATCACCTTTTCTGTATAATATCAAAAGAATAAGAAATGTAGTGTTATTACCAAAAATATCCTTTTTAAGAACCTCTTGTATCCTGCACTGTCTTGTAGTTACTAGTAAAACCCAAACGCCACCGCAAGGACGGTGGCGCTCAAACCAAACAAAACTAAATAGAAACTCTTAATGATTTTTTAATTATAACCAGGATTTTGCTCATATAGGCCTTCCTTGACGGTAATTTGGTCTGAAGGTATAGGATATATAATTTGGTTGGCATCCATAAGATTCATGCGATTTTGCACATCCTCTTCAGGAATCCAGGCATTCATAACTTCTAATACTTTACCGGTACGCACCAGGGAATACCACCTTTTACTTTCAGAAGCAAATTCCCTTCTTCTCTCAGCAAGATACATATCGAGATCGACATTCGTAACATCATCCAATCCAGCACGTTTCCGAACTAAATTAATAATATTATCAACATCGGCAGAATTCCCCGCATTACCCATCAGAATAGCTTCAGCTTTCATCAAAAGAATATCAGTATATCTTATCACCGGGTAATTCAAGCCCCAATCAAAGCGATCCTGACCTGCCTCATTTAGATTGATGAACTTCACAAAGAAAGGCGAAGGATTAAAATGGTCATTTTGATCGGTATAACCCATCAAAATGTTGAAATCTACCCGAATGTCGCCATCGGGGTAGGCAGCAATCAGATCGGCGGAAACTTCTTTACGATCTTCCCCATTGGGGAAGCCCACATCATTGGCTTCCAGATAGCCATTAGGAACGCTTATAGAAGGATAGGATGCACCTGCTCCAGTTCCACCTGTAATGAACTCAATATCAAAAATAATTTCAGGGTTATGTTCATTATCATAGGCAAAGATTGCAGGATAATCATCTACAAAGCCAAAAGGCCCATTAACTATAATATCATTGAATAAAGCAAGCGCCTTATCATACTCCCCACTGTCCAAACCAGGTCCTTCAATTCCGTAAGTTGGCCCCGAACGAGTAAGATAAACCTTTCCAAGAAGGGCTTTTGCCGCCCAGGAAGTCGCTTTTCCTACCAGATTATTAGGATAACTTTCAGGAAGATTCAACACCGCCTCATTTAGGTCCGAGATGATTAAATCATAAACTTCTGACACCGGGCTTCTCGAGATATTTAAGGTTTCAGTAGGGGTATAAACATGATCTAAAATTGGCACTTTCCCATAAAGTCTCACCAGATCAAAATAAAAGAAAGCGCGCAGAAATTTTGCTTCGGCGATCATGCGGTTACGAATATTGGCATCGGGCACAGCATCTTCGCTTATCTCATCCAACACCGTGTTAGCTCGCATGATTCCCGTATAGTCATTATCCCATTCCCTTGAAACGTCTTCGTTCGTGGCGATTGTAAGATCAAAATTATTAATCTTTTCATAAGGCCTTACGCCAGTTTCAGTAACACCATAGAGATTATCTGATCGCATTTCTGAAAGATAGAACTGCTCATTTGGGTAAATATCTAAAGTACTGTAAATACCAGTTACTGCATCTTCAAAATCTTCGGTGTTTTTGTAGAAGTTGTTACTTCCAACCTCCGAAATTGGGGTTTGATCGAGTTCCTTTGAACAGGAAAGCAGTAGTAAAGAAATAATTGCTACAAAACTTATATTTTTCATCATCATTTTTTTAAAAAGTTATATTAACACCGGTAACAATTGATTTTGACAGGGGAAATGCGCCATAATCGTCACCATTGTTGTTTACCGCTTCCGGGTTAAAACCTCCAACATATTTATCGCCTCCAAAGTAATTTTCAGCGCTGACATAAATCCTGAAAGCTTTAAAAACATCTGAGTTCAATTTCTCTCCCAAAGCATAACCAAGGGTAATATTTCTGATTCTCCAATAATCTGAAGGATATAACCAATCTGTATTCTTAATCCTTCCAAAGTTAGAGTTGGCCTTACCATCTTCTCCGTTTCCTGGATTTTCTGGTGATCTCCACCTGTTACGGTGTGTTCCCAGCACGTTCTGATTAAAGCCCATTCCGGTACGGTCTATCGCCCTACCGAAAGTTGAATATATCTTTCCGCCGGTTTGTCCCTGCACGAGAACACTCAGATCAAATCCTTGATAGTATAGACTGTTACTAACCCCCCAAACATAATCGGGATTTGGATGTCCTGAAAGTTGACGATCGGCAGGGCTTATTACCCCATCGCCGTTTGCATCGACATACTTAGGATCCCCGACCGTCTGATTCCCGTAAAGAGCTGCACCATTGTCAATATCTTCCCGCGAAAGTATTCCGTCCTGATGAACAAGATAAAGGCTGTACAATGGCTCTCCGACCATAAGGATATTGTGCTGAATATCGAAGGAACCACCCAGAATGGGAGAGTTATCAGGACCCAGTTGTTTCACTTCATTGGAGTTATGACTCAAATTGAAGTTGGAAGTCCACCTGAAGTCACCTACAAAGTTCCTTGTTGTTAATTCCAGTTCCCATCCACGATTCTCAACCTTACCGATATTGGTTACGGTATTTGAAAAACCAGATGCTGTAGGAACCGGTACATTGAGTAAAAGATCAGAGTTCGTTTTCACATAATAATCAAGGGAGGTAAAGATCCTATCATTAAAGATTCCTATATCCGCTCCTACATCTATAGTTTCAGATTCTTCCCAGCTAAGATCGGGGTTTGCGGAATTCAGAGGCACCTGACCCACGGCAAGATTTCCCCCATAAGAATAATTGGAAAAGCCAATCCTGGAAATGCTGGCATAGTCATCAGAGAATCCATTGTTTCCTGCCAACCCCCAACTTGCCCTGAACTTAAAGGCACTAAAAAAGTCACTATCCTTCATAAAATCCTCTTTATCCAGGTTCCATCCCACAGAGGCTGAAGGAAATACACCCCATTTGGTATCCTTACCGAAGTTGGAGGACCCGTCACGACGGATACTAGCCGTTGCTAAATACTTCCCATTATACCCATACTGAACCCTTCCGAAATAAGACACTAAAACCTTTTTTGTCTCCCATGTAAAAGTTCTGCTGGCACTGATATTATTTGCAGCATTAAGAGTGGTGATTAAATCCGAACCGAAACCATCGGCCGCAACGATCCTTTGATTATCGAATTTGAAGGTACTATAAGAAAAGCCAGCCAGTAAAGAAAGATTATGGTTTTCACTGAAAGTATGGTTATAATTAAGAGTTTGTTCAGTTACAAAATTTTGTTTCTGATAAGAACTAAAGCTTCCCGCTGCCTGGCGACTTCTACTTACAAAGGAAGGCCTGAAAAATTTATCCTTAGATTCCGTATTATCGAAATTCAGCGTCGATTTAAAATTCAAACCTGGTAAAAATTCATAGTTTGCATATAATGTAGAAAGTGTTCTGGAAATTCTGTTTTCTCCAACTGTATTTTGCACGACCCTAATTGGACTTGGACTTCCTCCTCCCCAGGGATAATTAGTATTGTCCCCAATATTATAATCCAGCCCATCTTCAGAGATAGGAGCAGCTGACACGGCATGATGCAATTCCTGGTCCTTTCCTTCCACCCCTGGATCGGTAAACAAGGAATAAGATGGTGCCAGATTAATTCCGAAGCTAAGTTTATCATTCAAGTTTATATCAATATTGGCTCTGGCCGAATATCGCTTATAGCCAACACCAATTGCCACGCCTTCCTGGTTAAGATGTTCCCCGGATACGTAATATCGCACGCTCTCATTCCCTCCTTTTGCTGATAGCTGATAACTCTGCACAATTCCTGTCCTGAACAACTCGTCCTGCCAGTCTATATAATCCAGTTCAGGATGTCCGGGTTCAAACCAGCGATCGTCTTTTATAAGACTTGCATTGAAACCACCCAGAATAGCCTCCCTTTCGGCACTTGTTTGATTTGCCGTTCTTCCTTCGCCAGAATGTACCCAGTTGTAGTCGATCATTTCTGTAGCTCTTTCTATCCATTCTTCTGCATTGAGAATATCAAGCTTTTTTGCAGTTTTATTAATACCCACGGAAGTATTCAAACTAATCTGTGCTTTACCTTCAGAACCAGATTTAGTGGTGATAAGAACAACACCATTTGAAGCCCTGGATCCATAAATAGCGGCAGCAGCAGCATCTTTCAGTACCTGGATCGAAGCGATGTCACTGGGGTTAATGTTATCCAAAGGATTTCCTGAAGAAAAATCTCCATTTACATTCTGCGTAGAAGGCTCCAGTGGAAAACCATCTACAACATATAAAGGCTGATTATTTGCAGAAATAGACCCCGTACCCCTTATTTGAACCGAAAAGCCTTTCCCAGGCAATCCACTCGTCTGCTTCACCCTAACTCCCGCCATTTGTCCAACCATGGCCTGATCTACTTTGTTAATAGGTCTTTCTTCCAAATTTTTAGTATCCATTGTTGCGACAGAAGTAGTGATATTCGATTTCTTTTGAGTTCCATATCCCACCAATACAACCTCATCCAACTCCGCACTATTAGGCTTCATAACCACAGCTATACGATCTTGTGACCCTACTGTTTTTTCAATCGATTGCATCCCAAGAAAAGAGAAAACAAGGACATCTTCGGGAGAAGCCATTAAGCTAAAATTTCCATCGAAATCCGTCTGCGTTCCTCGCGAAGTTCCTTTTACCAATACATTCACCCCTGGAAGAGGAATGTTATCGGCATCGGTAACTGTTCCTTTTACTGTTTTTTCCTGAGCTAGTATAGTGACACTTGTCAATAAACTTGCTAATAACAGGAAAAAATGTTTTGTAAGTTTTTTCATATAATAATATGATTTTAAAATTTGTGGTGATAATAGGTTAAAACGTGGGTCGAATTTATTTTTAATTCTCAATTGTAGTATCCTGTACTGTACTGATTCCATTAGAAAAAGGGCGATTTCAGGTTGCATGGATTCCCTTCTTAGCTCCCTAGAAAGTTGGATCGATCCCTTTTTTAAAACAACCTCTAGCGTACCCAAATATGTTCCCGGGAAGTATACTTTTTTATTACTATAAAATCATATTCTAAATAAAAGTTTCATGGTTTAATAACTAAAACTGAAATTATAATCTGAAATCCTGCTCCCTCATGTATCATCAACAGGACGGCACAGGATACAATAGGAAGAACAAAGCATTAATTTAGGTTCACATTTCCCCATACATAATCCCTATGAAGTCACTAAATCAGTTATCGAAATCGATACTTCTCTTATCTGTAGTATCGTTATTTTTTGCGTGTAAGAATGAAAACAGACTATCCATGAATGAAAAGAAGGTGAACCAGAAGGAAATTCCGATTCTTGAAACTGGAAGCCTAAAGACTATGCCGGAAGCATGGATTGATAAAGATACCCATCATAAAATTATAAAGCTCATCCTCAGGAAAGGAAATAACCGAAGTTTCTATTTTCATAATAACCCTTTTCTTCCCACTAAAGATGGCAAAGGTACTTTAATGGTTTTCTATGGAGATACTAATGATGGGAACCAATTATTTACAGTCAATCTAAATACCAAAGAGTTAGAACAAATTACACATAAACCGGGAAACAAAAGGGGGGAAATCGTTGGAGCAAAGACCAGGAAAGTGTATTACAAAAACAATGACAGCATTTTTTCTACAGATATAGATACTCATGAAGATCATTTTGTCTTTAAATTTCCGGAGGGATTGATCGGATCGGCGAGCACTTTGAATGCCGATGAAAAACTTTTGGGAGGCGTCATTATTACCAAAGAAGAGCAGGAGATCTTCAATAAAAATCCAGACAAGAGTGATTACTTCAATAAAATATATGAGGCGAAACTGGAACGTTCCCTGGTCACCATTGATATTGCCAGCGGAAAACTTCAGAAATTTTTCACTGAAGATGCCTGGTTGAATCACGAACAGTTTTCCCCTACAGATCCAGACCTCTTTATGTACTGCCATGAAGGCCCCTGGCATAAAGTAGACCGCATCTGGACGATAGATATTAATAAGCTGAAACCCCACCTGATGCATTATCGAACGGTAAACCGGGAAATTGCTGGGCATGAATTTTTTAGCCCTGACGGAAAGAAAATTTGGTTCGACCTTCAGATACCAAGAGGAGAAACTTTTTATCTTGCGGGAAAGAATATCAAAACCGGAAAGGAAATACGCTATGCCTTAAAAAGGAACGAATGGTCCATTCATTATAACATTTCACCAGATATGGAGACTTTCGCCGGAGATGGTGGAGATGAAAGCCAGGTAGCTCATGCCAAAGACGGCCAATGGATCTACCATTTTACTCCTGCAGGGGACAGCCTTTCTTCGGAAAAACTGGTAAATATGGCACATCATAATTATGAGTTGGAGCCGAATGTTCATTTTTCGCCTGACGGAAAATGGATAATTTTCAGAGCCAATTTTGAGGGGAAAACAAATGTTTATGCCGTAGAGCTGGAAACAACTAATATTTAAAATCTAATAATGAACAAAAAAATCTTAATCATATTAAGCTTGTTTGCCAGCCTTCCAAATCTATGGAGTCAGCAAACTAATGATACTGCTTCCGTTTTTCCACCGGAGACCAGCCGCACCTCAAAACCCTGGACCCGTTGGTGGTGGATGGGAAATGCAGTAGATAAGAAAAATCTGAAAGAAAACCTCATCGTATTGCATAATGCCGGATTGGGCGGCGTGGAGATCACCCCCATTTATGGCATAAAGGGAGAGGAAGAGAATTTTATCGACTATCTCTCCCCTAAATGGATGGAAATGCTGGGCTATACCATTCATATAGCCGATAGTCTAGATATGGGGGTAGATATGGTGCTGGGCACGGGCTGGCCTTATGGTGGCCCAAAAGTAAGTGCTGAAAATGCAGCCACTAAACTGGTGGTAAACAAATATCAACTTGAAAATGGGGAAAGAATAAAGAAAAACATAGAAGTTGATCCTGAAAAAGAAAAGAATTATACCCGTCTTTTATATGTTCTTGCCTTCGGAGAAGACGGCACCTATAAAAACTTAACTGATGAGCTCAAGGGAAAATTTTTGAACTGGAAAGCACGTAAGGAAGATTATACGATCTATGCCGTTTATGCGGGCAAAACGGGACAGATGGTGAAGCGGGCAGCTCCAGGAGGAAAAGGTTTTACCTTAGATCATTATTCAGAGGAAGCACTGCATGAATATTTGCAGCCTTTCAACAAAGCCCTGCAGGGCTACGAAGGAAAAATTCATTCCATCTTTAATGACAGTTATGAAGTATATGGAACTAATTTCACTCCCAAATTTTTCGTTGAATTTGAAAAGAGACGTGGCTATGATCTCAAGCCATACCTCCCGCTTTTATTAAAGGAAGAAGATTCTGAAGAAGCTAACAGAGTCAAGAGCGACTACCGCGAAACACTTTCAGACCTGTTACTTCACAATTTTGATGAACCCTGGACAGCGTGGGCGCATTCAAAAGGATTTAAAAGTCGTTTACAGGCGCATGGTTCTCCCGGCAATCTAATTGACCTTTATGCCTCTGCCGATACGCCTGAATGTGAAACCTTCGGCTCTATGCCCTTCGATATTCCTGGTTTCCGTCGCCTAGAGAAAAATATTAGAGAAGGAGATGCCGACCCGGTAATGCTTAAATTCTCTTCGTCTGCGGCCCATATATCAGGAAAACCGCTCACCTCTTCGGAAACTTTTACCTGGCTCAGAGATCATTTCAAAACGGCTTTGTCTCAAACCAAACCCGAAGCAGAAGAGTTAATGCTCAACGGAATCAACCACATCTATCTACATGGCAATGCCTACTCCCCCGAGCGTGCAAAGTGGCCCGGTTGGAAGTTTTATGCCGCTGTGAACTTTAGCCCTGATAACACTATTTGGGAAGATGCCCCTGCCCTTTTCTCTTATATCTCCAACTGCCAATCCCTGCTTCAGGCTGGAAAAGCCGATAACCAGACTTTGCTATACTGGCCGATCTACGATGTTTGGGGGAAATATCTCGACGGGCAGCTTTTTTTTCAATTCAAGATCCATTCCCTGGATGAATGGCTTCACGAAACACCTTTTTACAAACTTACTAATGACCTGATGAAAAAAGGTTTTCAGCTGGATTTTATTTCAGATAGCTATATAGCAAAAGCCAAGGTGAAAGACGGTAAACTGTTATTACCCGGTGGAAGCTATAAAACACTTGTCATTCCCGATACTAAAAGAATGAAATTGGCAACCCTCCAAAAACTACTATCTTTGAAAAAGCAGGGAGCAAATATTATTTTTCAGGGCCTTCCCGAAACGGTACCTGGCATTAAAAATTACAAAGAGGAAACGCAGGAACTTAAGAAAACACTTAACGAAAATAAAGATCGTATAAGGCAGTCTTCAGATATTCAAGCGTCTCTAAAAGAATCTGGGGTACTTCCTGAGTCTCTTGTCGATAAAGGACTAAAATACATCCGAAGGGATGAAAATGGAAACAAAATCTATTTCCTTGTCAATCACACTTCTGAGGCTATAGCCGACTTTATACCTCTTAACGGCCACTATTCCGAAGTAAATATTTTTGACCCTCTAACAGGAAAAACCGGGAAAGCCGTAACAAAAAGCCAGGCAGACCAGACGCTGGTAAAAATAAACCTAGAACCCGGAAAATCTTTATTTCTGAAGACCGGAGAAATCCAGGGAAGTAAAAACTGGAAGTATTACGAAATTGCAGGAAACAGTTTTCCCCTTGACGGTAGCTGGAATATCTCTTTTGAAAAAGGAGGTCCGGAACTACCAGAGGATACCATACTTACCCAACTTGAAAGCTGGACGAAATTGAGCAAAAAAGCCGAAGCTTTTTCAGGAACCGCATCCTACCAATTGGAATTTGACAAACCTGAGGCAGATGCTGATAGTTGGATGTTAAATCTTGGCGATGTGCGGGAAAGTGCCAAAGTATGGTTGAATGGGAAATATATAGGGGACGCATGGTCGGTTCCCTTCAAAATAAATATTGGTGAATTAAAAGAAGGTAAAAATACTTTAACGCTGAAGATAACGAATCTTCCCGCGAATAGGGTTCGGGATATGGAGCTTCGAGGTGAGGAATGGAAGATCTTTTATGAAATCAACATGGTAGACAAAGATTACAAAAAGTTTGATGCTACCAAATGGGAGCCAACCCCTTCCGGTCTGCTTGGACCTGTTTCGATGACTCCTTTAAGATTAGACCACGAAAATTCAAACAACCACAATTAGTCAAGATGAAAAAAAACCTTTTTCTCAGATCATTGATACTATTTCTTTCATTTCAGGTTTCTTCTGTTTATGCACAAACCACTATCGACAGGCAGGAGGTTTTGAACAAGATGCAACTGGCCAACAACTACTTTATGCAAAAATGGCCCGATGTAGGAAAAACCATCATTACCAATAAAGAAAGGCCTAGCAATATCTGGACCCGTTCGGTATATTATGAAGGCCTTATGGCCTTACATGAGATTTATCCAAGCAAAGAATATTATAAATACGCAAAAGATTGGGCCGATTTTCACAACTGGGGTTTCAGAAGCGGAAATATTACCCGCAATGCCGACGACTATTGTGCTGCACAAACTTATATTGACCTTTATCAGCTGGAACCAAAACCTGAAAAACTAAAGAATACCCGAGCCTGTATGGAAAAATTTCTGCATACTCCGCAGAATGACGACTGGTCCTGGGTGGATGCAATTCAAATGGGAATGCCGGTTTTTGCGAAAATGGGCGTGGTTGAGAATGATCCCCGGTATTTTGAAAAAATGTACGACATGTATATGTTTACCCGGAACCATCACGGAAAGAACGGATTGTTCAATGAAGAGGACGGCCTTTGGTGGCGCGATGCCGATTTTGCACCGCCTTACAAAGAACCAAATGGCGAAGATGCCTATTGGAGCCGGGGGAACGGCTGGGTGATAGGAGCTCTGGCAAAAGTATTATCCATCATTCCTGAAGATGCCCCACATCGGGAACAATATGTAGAAGACCTGCAGACGATGGCCAAAGCACTTAAAAAGGTGCAGCGCAAAGATGGGTTTTGGAATGTGAGCCTACATGATGAAAGCCACTTTGGCGGGCCCGAATTATCTGGCACTGCCCTTTTTGTCTACGCGATAGCTTACGGAGTTAACCATGGACTTCTTGACAGGAAGGAATACCTTCCCGTGATCAGGAAAGGCTGGAATGCAATGGCCAAGGAAAGTTTGCATGACAATGGTTTTCTGGGCTACGTGCAATCTACAGGAAAAGAGCCAAAAAACGGGCAGCCACTTACATACGACAAAGTCCCAGATTTTGAAGACTACGGCCTGGGGTGCTTTTTACTGGCCGGAAGTGAGGTTTACAAACTAGAAATATGATCTAAAAACACATAGTTAAATTGATAATAACATTATAAATGAAGAACCTATTTTACCTGTTTTTATTCCTGATCTTACCTCTTGACCATACGAATGCCCAAACTAAAATATTTCCTCTCTGGCCGGAGAAGATCCCCGGCACCAAAACCGCTTCTTCATACACGGAAGAACAGCAGTTGGATTCAGAGGGAGAGGTGAAGAGCCTCAGTAAAGTTAAAACACCCACTTTGGCTGTATTTCTTCCGCAGCAGGATAAGGCCAATGGAACAGCGGTGATCATTTGTCCAGGTGGTGGCTATAGCCATCTGGCTATCAACAAGGAGGGTTATAAGGTAGCCGAGTGGCTGAATTCATTAGGAGTTACCGCCTTTGTTTTGAAATACCGCCTTCCCAGTGATCAGATCATGGAAGATAAGACCATTGGTCCTCTTCAGGATGCCCAGCGGGCACTGCGAATGGTTCGAAGAAATGCTGATAAATGGAATCTTGATCCCTTCAAAATCGGGATCATGGGATTCTCAGCCGGCGGACATCTGGCTGCCATGCTCTCCACTCATTACGACCAAGAAGTTTATAAGGTAAAGGACAGCGTGAGTGCCCGGCCAGATTTTTCCATACTCCTTTATCCCGTAGCTTCCATGCAGAATGAAATCACCCATAAAGGATCCCAGGAAAGTTTATTAGGCAAGAATGCTTCACAGAAGAAAAAGGACGAATATTCCAACGAACTGCAGGTTGATGAGAATACTCCCATGGCTTTTCTTGTTCATGCTGCTGATGACGGTGCCGTTCCGGTTGAGAACAGCATCAGGTATTTCCTTGCACTTAAAGACCGTAATGTAAAAGGAGAACTTCATGTCTTCCAAAAAGGAGGCCACGGATTTGGAATGGGTAGAAATCTTCCCGCTACCCAATGGCCAAAAACTTTGGCCAATTGGCTTCGCGTGAATGAATTAATTCCAAAACAAATTGATTCCGTCTGCTTATTCTCATATTTTAAAGGGAATGGCGAGGATGGCCTCCATTTAGCCTATAGTAAAAACGGACTGGAATGGAAGCATATGAACAATGATCGATCGTATCTGAAACCGGAATTGGGTAAGGAAAGATTAATGCGCGACCCATGCATAATTCGAGGAAAAGATGGAAATTACCATATGGTGTGGACGGTTGGTTGGACCGCAAAAGGTATAGGTTATGCTACTTCCAAGGACTTGATTCACTGGAGTGAACAAAAGTTTATTCCGGTCATGGAAAAAGAGAAAAATGCCAGAAATTGTTGGGCTCCTGAAATAAACTATGATGCCAAAAATGACAGGTATATCATCTATTGGGCTACCACTATCGACGGTAAATTTCCGGAAACACAAAACAGCACTGACAATGGTTACAATCACAGGATGTATTACACCGCCACTAAAGATTTTCAAGAATTTACTCCTGCCAAACTTTTATTCGATCCCGGATTTAACATTATTGATGCCACGATCAAAGAATCCGGAAACACTTTTTATATGTTTTTAAAAGATGAAACCAGAAATCCTCCTAAAAAAAATATTAAAATAGCTACTTCTAAAAATATTACCGGTCCATATACCAACATATCAGAGCCTATAACAGGAAAATACTGGGCAGAAGGACCAACTGTCATAAAAATTGGAGATTACTGGTATGTTTATTTCGATAAATACATTGAAAAAAAATATGGGGCCATAAGATCTAAAAACCTCAAAGATTGGGAAGATGTCACCGGGCTCGTTTCATTTCCAAATGGCGCCCGACACGGAACTGTTTTTAAAGTTTCAAAAGTTGAATTTGAGAAGTTACGTAATATTGCTAACGGTCAATTTTAAAAAATAACAGTTTGGTAATTTTAACTTCTTGTTCCCATCCAAAAAGGTAGGAGTTACAAACAGATGATCACTACACCCTTCAGACCTCTGTTCATTTATTTCAAAAAGATAACTATAAGCAGGTATTTTGCTTTTATAACGGGTAAACATAATACAAGGCCGTTACCGTAATAAATATTAGGAATTATCTGGAACCAAAAGTCGGATTTAATAATTTCCCCACAAATATTTTTCCCTCTAAATGATGATCCTTTATGAATTTTAGAGGTTTATACAGATTTTAAAAATAAACTCTACTATTAAGACAATATATTGATTGCCCTGGGATTTTTCAAAAATTATTATTGGTGAGTTTATGAAATTGGGCCAAAAAAAGCTGTGCTTCTTTATTATTAAAACTGTTTAAAATAAAAATAATTGGGGCCAGAACCCCAGTTATTTTTTGACTCATTATAAATTTTATACAGTAATGAAAGAAAAAGACACTTTAACTTTATTTAAAAAAATTAATTTGGTAGAATTTCGAAGGACTTAATAGGTCCATAACGTCCAGAATCATCCTGTGTGGTCACAATGCCGATCGAAATTAATGTAGTTTCATCAACTGTAAAATCAATATCGTAAGTCATATTTGAACTGGTGACACGCTCGTAACCAAGAACTTCGGGAGCAGTGGGAATATCTTCAACATCTGGAAGGCCTTCCACTTTTGCCACTACTATGTAATAGCCACCTTCATCAGATTCTGAATAATTATTTGCATTGAACACCACTTCCAGTGTATAGTCCGTCGGTCCTGCTGTCACAGTTTGATATATTTTTCCATTAACAATCGAAGGAGCTCCCCATCCAGATTCCACATTAAAACCATTTCTGGAATCCCATCCGCCGTAACCATCGTGGTTTTTTATAGCATCATTAGTAATCCAATCTGCAAGTATCCCCCATCTTCCATTAACTTCTGAGGCTTCAAAAGAGCTTGCGTTCTTTAAGACCGGGAACTGGAATGGGGTAACACTGGCATAATCGGTATATATAGTATCTAAAGCTAAAGTCGAGGGAATAAACGCTGTTCGGTATTTGTAAGTTGAACCACTATTAAAATCAGTAACATTCAAATTATTCCTATTCACATCCAGAAACAATTTTTCTGTTTCCCCTGAAGTATCTTCATATATAAATTCTGTTCCAATCACCCCGGTAGTTTTATCAATCATACCAAAACTAACCTCCAAAGTACTATCAATTAACATACTAGATTCTAAGGGTCGATTCACCAGGCTATTAATGTAATTTGATCCAAATACTTCTGCCCCAGCTGAAACTACTTCGGAGCTATTTCCGTTCGCATCAATTGTTTTAACATTAAAAACATGCAGGCCTTCTTCAAGATTCCCAATCTCTTTCCTAATAGTATCCTGAGCATTTACAGGAAGCATTATAGAATCTGTATTATCCCAAGAAATACTTACCTGGGAAACATTGGGGTCTTCTATTATTCCCTCAACCAATACCCTATTTTGGCCAGACATAATTATCAGGGATTGGACTTTTCCCACTTTAGAAGCATTGTTATTTAGCAATGAATCATAATCGTCTTTTTCGCAGGAAAAAATTCCGAGGGTCAAAATTAGGGTCAGCAAAATTAGAAGATATCCGGATAGATGTTTCATTTCTTATGATTTTAAAGAATTAATAAGATTAGCTTCAATGGTAAAAAAATGCTAAACTCATTATTTGTATAAAAATAGCTTCTAATATATATAATAGCATCCTGTAGTATCCTGAATTTTACTGCGATGTATATATCTTAATCGATATATTATGAAAATGATTATGAATTATTTCTTTCAATTTATAGAAATACACACGTAAATAAGCCGAGAGGTCTGGGATTTATATTTTAGCATGTTAGTTTTTAGTTTATTCCACGCTTTTATTAACGCTTAACCAGTTTATTAAGTTTCAAAACTTGTATGCTGTCGCTATTCTTCGAAACAATTATATAAATTCCCTTATTATTAGATAAAAATTCTGCGTCTCGCACATCTCCTTCAATCCAGACACCTAATTTATTTTCGGGTACACAATCAAATTCTCCATTACCTTTACCTAATAACAACAGACCTTTGCTAGCATCTACAGGACCATATTCTACTTTGAATGGATAATAATTTCCGGTTAACAGAATGTCTTGAATGTTGTCGTTATTAAAATCAAATATATTTATGCCTTCAATAGCCGAAAACTGGGCCTTCATAGGAAGTTCATGTTTTTCAAAATGATTCCCTTTGTTTTCAAGATAAATACTTTTAAGTTCATATACTTCCAAATGCTTAGCTTTTTCAAGCTGTTCAGGGCCAAACACCTCCCTTAAATTAGCATTAGCATATTGTTCATACTTTAAATATCTCTTTTTGATCATAGGGAAAGCATCTTGTAATTCATCCAATGAAGCAATTGGATATCTTTCTCCAAGTATATAGCTGCTAATTACAGGACTCATTACACCATCTCCTCTAAAATCACCAATATAAGCTTCTAAAGGTTCTGATTCAGAAACTTTAAATGGCAAATTGGGACTCATATTTCCAACAATAAGATCCATATCTCCATCCCCGTCTATATCAGAATTTTCAATACTTTGCCACAAACCATTGCTTTTTCCTAAACCGTATTCATTAGTCTTTTCTATAAGTTTTCCATTATTATTAATATAAACTTTGATAGGCATCCATTCTCCTACTAGAACAAGGTCTAACCAATCATCATCATTCAAATCGGTCCAAATAGCATCAGTAACAATTCCTGGCTGCCTTAGTTTTTCATTAATTTCCCTTGTAGCAATAGTAAATTTAATTTCTCCCTTGGAGAGGTTACTATCATTTCTAAGAATACCTCCTAAGGAAGAGTTGGGATAATCACCAGGTTCACTTCCTCCGCCAATAAAAAGATCCTGATCTCCATCATTATCATAATCACCTGCAACAACAATGCTTCCGTTCGAATAAGCAATCGGTAGAACACCCTCTTTTGCTTTTTCAAATTTTCCATTACCTTGGTTAATATAAAGTCTGTCCATCAATACCTTGGGATCACTATATTTTTGGCTTCCTCCATCAACAACATACAGATCCATATCTCCATCACCGTCTGCATCAAAAAAAGTTGACCCTGTAGATTCAAAGGCTTCGGTTTTTGACCAAAAATTTACATCAACCTTTTTAAACTTTCCTTTGGGATCAGAAATAAACAAAGCGTCTGGTTGCCCCAAAGCTCCTCCAATAAATAAATCATCCAAGTTATCACCATTCACATCGGCTACGGCCATTTTTGGCCCAGACATGGAACTTTGTTTAAGCGCGAGACGGTTTACTTTAAAATCAATGTATTTATTCTCTTTGTGCTCATAAACAATACCTGAATTATTAACCTGTTCAAAAAATTTCTTATTCGGTAATGAATCAGCCCCCTTTTGAGAAATTTTGGCGTCGGCTTGATCCAATTGTAAAACCTGGTTCGACTTAACATTATTCCGGATTGTCAAACGCCCGTCAGGCCACTGAATTTTAACATTGACCTTGTGGGATTTCCCAAGGCCAAAAAACATCTTTGGGTCTACTGAAGACTGATAACCTCTAACATTGTAGTGCTCTATGAATTGATTTGAAGAATCAGTAGATACCCAGATTTTAGACCCAAGTGCCAGTGTATTCTTTCCTTCACCCTTCAAATCAATTTCCAGGTAATTATTTTTTAGTTTATCTGCGTTATTCCGATAAATACTTACTGGCTGATTAGTATTAGACACAACTAAATCAAGATCCCCATCATTATCCAAATCGCCATACGCAGCTCCCGTTGAAACTGTGGGAGCAGACAAACCCCATTCTTGAGTTACGTCTTTAAAGTTTAAACCATTGGTGTTTTTAAACATGTAATTTGGAATTTTGGTCGAAGACATCTTTTTTACCAATTCATAAATAACATCGGAATATTGTTTTTTTCCTTTTTTCCCAAATAATTCACCACCTTTCCTTCTCACTTTAGCCACCGCCTGATCAACTTCGAACTTCATAAAATCTTTATTGGTGAAGTCTTTTAAATATCCATTAGTAATATATAAATCTTTTAATCCGTCGCTATCAAAATCGGCAACTAAAGGCGCCCAGCTCCAGTCGGTATTGGATATTCCGGTGAGTTGACCAATCTCACTAAAACGAGGCACTTTTTCTTTATCTATACCTTGATTGAGTTGAAACATGTTTCTCATTTGCTGTTTATGATAACCACTATCAATAGCTAAATGGTATAAATCATATTGATCTGGACCTTTTAATATTTTTTGACGATAATTATCCTCAGGAATCATATCCAATGTAACCAGATCAATTTGGCCATCATTATTTATATCGGTGGCATCATTGCCCATTGAAAATTTAGAAATGTGACCAAACGATTTTTTAGAAGTTTCCGTAAAAGTCCCATCTCCGTTATTTAAATACAAAAAGTCCTGCTCCACATAATCATTAGACACGTAGATATCCGGCCAATTATCGTCATTTACATCACTAATGGAAACTCCCAAACCAAAATTTAATCCGCTACCGTGAATACCAGCTTCTTCACTAACATTAACAAAACTGCCATTATCATTTCTATACAAAATATTTCCATAATATGGATGTCTTGTATTTCTTAGCTTTGTACTATTGTAAAATGGAGAATAGTACTCTTTTGAATGATTTAGAAGAAACACATCAAGGTCTCCATCTAAATCATAGTCTAAAAATGCTGCCTGGGTACTATTGCTTCCAACTGCGTCTAAACCAAAATCTTTTGCTTTATCAATAAATTTTGGCACGCCGTTTTTATCAGGTCCCTGGTTGATAAATAATTGGTTCGAGCGGTCTTCTTTAGTTCCCAATCCAGAGTAGCACACATAAATATCGAGCAATCCATCACTATTGACATCCGCCATACTAGTTCCAGTACTCCAATTCTCTTTTCCTTTAACTCCAGATTGCTGGGTTACATCTTCAAACTCAAAATTTCCTTTATTTAGATATAATTTGTTTTCTACAATATTACCCGTCAGGTACAGATCTGGCAGGTTATCTCCATTTAGATCCCCAATTGCAACACCAGCACCATTATACATATACTCATATTGCATAACATTTAGCTCTTTAGTTTCGATAACTTCGTTGGTAAAAGCAACTTTTGTCTTGGCCGGATCAAGGGAATCAAACATGGTAGAACCGTCTCTTTCCTTATTGCATCCAATAAGAAATAAACTAATACAAATAAATAAAAATCTAAAATTGCTATTAAAGGAAATCATACTAATTTTTATTTGCAAACATAATTGAGGTTCTGGAGATCAAATAAATAGTAGCTACTATATTTTTGGTAGGTAATTTAAGGCAAGAAAAAAGATTGCCCTTATTTTGGCAACCTTTTTCTGGCTCATCAAAATTAATTAATTAAAAAATTACCAACCTAGAATTTGCTTTGCTGCTGGATTCTTATCAATCTCATCCTGTGGTATTGGCAATACATACATTTTTTCAGGGAAATTGCGCTGTTCAACATCAAATATTTCGTAAGTGAACGAACCATCATCATTTTTGTAAGTATGCATACCCTGTACTGGGCCATTCAACAAATCCGGAGCAATCCGCCATCTACGTATATCAAAGTAGCGATGCTCTTCAAATGCCAGTTCAATTCTTCTTTCATTTCGTATCTTAGCTCTCATTTCACTTTGTGAAAGTCCCTCTGGTAAATCGGGCATACCAGCTCTATTTCTTATTGCATTAATAGCATCATATACACTACCATCTGGACCGGATGCTTCATTTTTTGCCTCAGCATAATTCAATAATACCTCTGCATACCTCATAAAAATCCAATCCTGATCACTGGACCTTGAGTATATAACAAGGTCTTCATCGTGAAATTTGCGTACAAAATATCCGGTATGCATAAATACATCATCTCTACCTCCTACGAATAGCTCAACCTTGCGCCCGCGAAATGTCGCGCCGTTATGCACCACAGTTGCTTCAAACCTAGGATCCAGATTATCCCAAGGATGTTTTGGGTCGTAAAGAGGCGACTCATCTTGTGGTTTTCCGTCAATCATATCATAGGAGCCAACGAAATTCTGAGTAGGTAAGTTTCCACCCCACCCAGCATCACTTACTCCCCGGTATGATGCAGGAGTGTTGTATACATCCCAACCCGCATTTGGTGTACCACCGGCATTGGTTTGATGATGTTTATCAGGGTAAAGAAATTTCTTGGCAAATATTATTTCTTCGTTATTTTTAGTCAAGAATAAGGTTCTATAATCTGGAAATAATGAATAGTTTCCGGAAGATATAACTTCGTTAGAAGCTTCAGCAGACTTCTGCCATTTTTCAGCATACAACAACACCCGACCCTTATAAGCCTTGGCCGCTCCAGATGTAGCTCTTCCTGCTTCAATACCCCCCTTAGCAGGGAGAAGTTCAGCTGCCTTGTCGAGATCAGCTATAATAAAGTTTACTACTTCGTCATAGGAAGCTCTTGGAATTTGTAGGTCATCATCAAGGCTCAAGCTTTTATCAATTAGAGGAACACCGGTCGGATCCCCTCCCTCTGATCTATATCCAAACAATCTTAATAGTTTATGATACATAAAACCTCTTAAAAAATATACTTCTCCTTTTAACCTTGAAGCTAATTCCTGATCTTCCAGGCGATCGAGATTCTCCAACGCCACATTAGCTTTTCTTATAAGATTGTAGTAATTACCCCACATATTTCCCCATGGAACATAGGTTGGCAAGAATTGAGCATTCTGCAATAAGGTAGAATGAGTCCACCCCATAGAAACATCTCCATCATCGGAAGCTCCATCTAATAAATAAAGACCTTTCGCCCACCCATCATACCAGCGATCAAAACCAGATGGCATTTCACCATAAATTGCGTTTACAAATTGAATTGCTCCCTGAGGATCACTCCAAACAGTTTCTTCAGTTAACGAATCTTTTGGAACCTGATCGAGAAAATCTTTTTGGCAACCAAATAGAATAAAAATCACCAATAGTCCTCCTAAAACTTTGCCTGATATATTAGATTTTTTTTTCATATCAATAATTTTAAAATTTTAAATTCAATCCAACATTCCATATTTTCATCTGTGGATATGTCCACCCTCTGCCATCCCCATTTTCTGGGTCATATCCTTTAATTTTTGTCCAGGTGTAGATGTTATTTCCGTTTACATAGATTCTAGCACCCTGAATAAATTTGGATTGAAATGAATCTACAGGAATGTTATAAGCCAATTCCATATTTTTAAGCCGAACATAAGAAGCGTCTTTTAACCAAAATGAAGAAGCTGCCTGATTACTATTTGCATCTATTAATACCCGGGGTTCGCTAGCGTCCCTATTGGTGGGAGTCCAGCGATCCAAATTATGTCTAAATGCAGGACTGGTGCCAAGGAAGAAAGGCCAGTAGGCTTCAGCCGAATAATATTGATTGACGTTCGTAGCACCCTGAAAAAGGTACGAGAGTTGAAAATTTTTATAGCTAAAACTTCCATTTAATCCAAATATTATTTCGGGAGTATTGGAAGTTCCAATATAAGTTCTATCCAAATCATCTATTACCCCATCATTATTCAAATCGGCATACTGTATATCTCCCGGAGCAATATTCCCTACCTGTTCTGCAGCATTGTCAATTTCTTCCTGAGTTTGAAAAAGGCCTAAGGCTATATAACCATACTGCCCGTATAGGGGTCGACCTGTTTGTCTTATTCTAGGATTCGAGGTTTCAGGCTCATCGATAAAAACAATTTTATTTCTGGCGTAAGTCAAATTAGCGCTTACTGAATAATTGAAATCATCTCCAATGTAGTTTTGATGGCCTATTACAGCCTCAAAACCTTTATTATCTATACGGGACAGGTTTTCTACGGGAAGACCAATACCTAAAAGACTTGGAACTGTTAAATTTCTCCTTCCAAGGATATCCGTTCGTTTATCATAAAAATAATCAAATGTTAATGACAATTTTTTATCCCAGAAATTTGCATCCAAACCTATATTGAGTTTTTTCACTGTCTCCCAGGTTACATTGGGATTAGCTAAATTACCCTCTACAATTGCCGGCTGCACATTTCCATCCCCAAACACGGCATTCCCAGACTGATAGAATGACTGAAGGTAAAGGAATCTTGCCCCACCAATACGGTCATTACCCAGAACTCCATAAGATCCTCTAAGTTTTAGAAAATCTATTACTTCTGAGTCTTTAAGAAATGATTCTTTGGAAATTACATATCCCAAGGATCCAGAAGGGAAAAATCCCCATCGTTTTCCAGGCGCAAATTGTTCAGAAGCATCTGCACGAAAACTTCCCTCAATAATATATTTATCATCAAAGGTATAATTTAATCTTCCCACAACTCCTCGTCTGGCACTTCTACCAGAGTAACCGCTATTAGTCCGGTTAGCAGCTCCTCCAAAATCAAGTTCGTCTATAGCCAAAGTAAATTGGTCTCTGTAAGCCGACATGAATTTCCATTTTTCTTCAGTTTGAGTATATAATAGTAGAGCTGACACATTAGATTTACCGAATTCATGATCATAATTTAAATGGGCCTCTAAAGTAATAGACTGGTAATCGTTATGATCCTGATATAACTCGGTTTTTCCTTTTGGATCCTCCGTAAAAGTTCCATCACTATTCCTTGAGTAACTAGGAATTTGGGGAAATAGGAAGTTTTTATGATCGGTAAACGTTTTGTCATATGAAGCTATACCCTTTAGTGTAAGGCCATTAATCGGTAATTCCTGCAGTATTTGAACGCGACTTTTAAATGCCATTATAGCCCTATTTCTATAACCATTTTCAGGCAGGGCTAGGTATGCTGCTCCACCAGAATACGTTCCGTTTGACCATTTAATAGGCACTTCATTTGGTCTTTTACTTGATAACCATCTAAAAAGCTCTTGTGCTGCCACATTATTGGTTCGATCGTCACGACCTGAGAGATCAAAAGACAATCTGGTTGTCTCTGTAACATCTGCATCAATATTTGAACGAAAGTTATATCTTTTAAAATTATTAGAGGGAACAATCCCATTCTGATCTAAAAAGCTTAAAGAAGTAGCGTATTGAACCTTTTCAGAACCTCCACTAGCCGAGAGACTATACTCTCTTAAAAGAGCAGTGTTTTTCAGCACATCAAACCAGTTTACATCTGGATGTGTATCAGGATTAGTATGATTCAAATATTTATTTAAATCTTGCTCTGTATAAATAGGGTCTTTCCCTTCATTAATTAAAGCCTCATTATATAACTGGGCATATTCATAAGAATTTAGGTAATCAGGTTCGTTAGTTCTTTGTTGAACACCTAAATTTGAGGTGAAATTAATTTGCATTACACCCTCTTTTCCCCTCTTAGTAGTCACCAGTATAACCCCGTTACCCCCTCTTACTCCAAATACAGCTGCACTCGCTGCATCTTTAAGTACAGATAAAGATTCTATTTCATTAGCATTGAGCTGTTCGAAATCCCGATAACCCCGAACTATCCCATCGATCACGAAAATTGGGGAAGCGTCTCCAGTAGTTCCAATTCCACGAATATAAATATTTGAATAGTCATTTCCAGGGGAACCTGAACGTTGCGTAGCTATAATCCCGGCAGTTTGACCCACCAAAGAACTTGTAAGGTTTGGCGCCGGATTTTGCTCCAATTCCTCAGCAGGAATTTCCGAAACTGCACCAGGAATATTACTTCGTTTTTGCTCACCGTACCCAATCACTACAACTTCATCCAACTGCCCTAAATCTTCAACTAAATCTACATTAATAACATTTTGCCCGTTTACAGGTATTTCTTTTGTTTTAAAACCCACAAAAGAAAACATCAGAACGGCATCTGGATCACTAACAGAAATAGAATAATTTCCATCAAAATCTGTTACCGTACCATTTTGCGTACCCTTAACTATCACGGTTACTCCACCCAAAGGCATATTATCTGAAGCAGAAGTTACTGTACCTGTTATCTCCCGCTGAAAAATTATTGAAGGAGAATTACTATTATCGGCTAAAATACTTTGCCACAGAAGTGGAAAAAGCATAATGAAAAGCCACTTCGAGCGGTTTCGAAATTCACAGAGTAAAAAATTTCTCATAAAAATTGGATTTATAGTTAGTTAAAAATTCCTGAAATATGGTAGCCTTCTTAATTTTTTTTAAAGAGGTATATTCAACGATTTACCCATTTATCCTTAATTTCCTAAATACAATTATAAGTGTATTTTTGACAATTAAAAAAAATAAAATAAAAAATTTATTAATATTTAATATTTACTTTAAGAAAAAGGTAGTTTAATCGCGGAAAATGAAGGAAGTTTATGAATAAAAGAGAACGATATCCAAAACTTTGATTTCTCAAACGCCTATTTAACTGAGATTTGAAAAAATAACAAACTCAAAATCTTGTTAAAATTTCTTAGCTCGTCAAGCTTATAAATATAGATTTGTAGATCCTGAAGGCTTTAAGTCCACAAATTTTGCTATTAATTTTCCTGTTTTAATTCTGAAGGATTCTTGCCATATTTACCTTTGAATATTTTTCTGAAATATTTTACATCGCCAAAACCAACTTCGAAAGATGCTTGTGAAACAGAGTAATTTTCAAATTGGATTAGGTGAGCAGCTCTCTCTATTTTAAAATTTCGAATATATTCATTGATATTTAAACCCGTTATTGCCTTTAGTTTACGGTATAACGACGTTCTGCTCATTCCTGCTCCCTGTGCTATATTTTCAACACTATCATTATTATCATTCATATGTGCCAAAATAATTACATTAAGGTCCTTCAGGAAAAGTTTTTCTTTTCTCAAAACCAAGGGAGAATTTTCTTCATTCGGATTAGGTTCTAATTTATTTGTAAAATACTGCTTCAGCTTTTCTCTCCCTGCCAATAAATTTTTTACTCGAGTTTTAAGAAGACCGGGGTTAAATGGTTTGGTGATATAATCATCTGCTCCTTCCTGATATCCATGGCTTATATTATCGACCGCAGTTTTAGCTGTTAACAAAATAATGGGAATATGACTAGTCGCCATCTCATTTTTTAATTCTGAACATAAATAAAGTCCGCTTTTCTCCGGCATCATGACATCTGATATAATAATATCTGGAATATACCGTTTTGCTTTTTCTATACCTTCTCTACCGTTTACAGCAAAAACTAAATCGTAATCTGGTTGAAAAATCCTCTTTAAAAACTGAAGAATCTCTTCATTATCATCAATAATTAAAATCAGGCTCCGTTCTATTTCAGGTTTTATACTTATTTTTTGATTTGCAAGCTTTTCTATAGGATAATTTTCAATTTTTAATTCTTCTATACTAACTCCTTCCATATAAAGATTAGTCATTTTCACGGGGATACTAACTGTAAATATTGTACCTCTGCACTCCTCGCTTGACACCTCTATTGAACCGCCGTGAAGCTGAGCAAATCTTTTTGACAAAGCAAGACCGATACCAGTACCAGACTTTTTGGTTATACTTTCAGATCTATAATACCATTCGAAGATATGAGATATGTCTTTTGCATTAATGCCTGGTCCCGAATCCTGAACCTGAATTTGAAAACCTGTTTCGTCATCACTAAAACTGATTTTAACTCTACCCCCTTTATCGCTATATTTAATGGCATTTGAAAGAAGATTATTTAAAATCACCTCCATCTTTTCAATATCTATAATGAAAATTTTTGGTTCAATTGGTCCAGAAAATTCAATTTGAATTTCTTTTTCTTTTGCCAGGGGAACGTAATTTTTTACCAACTTTCTCATTTTTGCCGGTAAATCAACAGGTTCATTTTTTAATTGACTAAGACCCTCCTCAGCTTTTCTAAATTCTAGAAGTTTATTAATAGATCTATATAAATTCTGTGCATTACGATAAATGAATATCAAATCTTTTCGATTTTCATTAGGTAGTTTTTTTGACAGAAGATTTTCAACAGGTGCCAGGATGAGGGTCAAAGGTGTCTTCAACTCATGAGAAAAAGCGGTAAAAAATCGAAAACGCTCTTCATTAATGTCATGCTCTAGTATTCTTTGCTTTTTTTCAAAAAGAAGTGAATTTTTTAATTTTAACCTTTCAGAATAATACCGGGAACTAATCCATATAAGAAAAATAGCTATCAAGGTATAAAGCACGAAGGCGGGGAGAGTTTTCCAAAAAGGCGGTATAATAACTATCTTTAATCTTTTGGAAAGCTGATTTTCCAAACCGGAATTTGTTTTTACTATAAAATAATATTCCCCGGGAGGAACGCTTGTAAAATTAGCCGTTCCTGAAGTTCTATTATCTATCCAGAAATCATTATAATTTTCAAGCTTATAAGAATAATTGATATTTTTTGCCTCCGGATATTTTAAAGCAGCAAAATCTATTGAAAAACTATTCTGGTTCGATGCCAGTTTTATTTCATCCTGAAAGAATATAGTTTCTTCAAGAATGGATTTTTCTCCATTTTCTGCTACCTTTACCTCTTCATTCAGTACTTTTATACCCTCGAATACCACCGGGAAATCATTCTTATCGGCTTTAAAATCCTTGGGATTAAATATATTTAGACCGTTATTACCTCCAATATATATTACGCCATCCCGGTTAATTTCAGCAGCTCCAATATTAAATTCCCCTTCCTGAATATTATCTAAAGCACTAATATTCAATATCTCGTTCGTTCTTATATTATACCTATTAAGACCATTATAACTACCCATCCAAACAAATTTGTCATCTTCAATAACAAGGCTATTTACGGTATTATTACTTAATCCATCTGTTTCTGTAAAATGGTCTATTCTGTTAGTTTCAGGATCTAGTCTTATTAAACCTGCATACCTGGTGCCTGCCAGAATATCGCCATCTGGTAAAACAATAATTGAGAAAATTACATTACTATTAAGCTTAGGCAGATTAGATTGCAAATAAGTATTATAAACCCTGGTCTCAGGTTCAAATTTTATTATTCCTGACCCGTAGGTGGCAAGCCAGAGTATACCATTTTTATCTTCGGCAATATCTCGCACATCAATTTTACCAAGATTATCAATATATTGAAATTGATCCTTCCCTCTTATATATTTATAAAGACCTCCTCGATTTGTCCCAACCCACAGTTTACCGTTTGAAGCACGATAAATAACACGAACATCGCTTCCTTCTTCTGTAGATCCTTGCAAATAATGCCTACAATCGCCGGTTTTAGGATTTAAAAGATTAAGACCTCCCTGATACGTGCCAACCCAAACCGAATCGGGTGATTGCTGATATATGGAAAGAAGATAATTGTTACTTAAACTGTTCTCGCCGCTATGCTCAAAATGCTTTACTTTTCCCTTTTGAGGATCCAATAGATCCAAGCCGGCACCATCTGTTCCGATCCACACCTTATTTTTATCGGCCTTAGCAATAGAGCCAATGCGATCATGACTTAAAGAATGCCCTTTCAAATTTTGATGAGTAAGCAACTGAATTTTTTCTCCTTTCGGGTTAACGAAATTTATTCCTGTGGGAGTACCCAGCCACATATTACCCTGCTTATCCCGGAATATTACAGAAACTGTTCTATTAAAAACACTTTTCCCGCTATTATCCGGCAGGTACCATCGGTTAAGCAGCTTTTTACTATTTAAAGATTTTATATCCAAGATATTCAGACCACCATTCCGTGTACCTATCCACATTTGTCCATTCCGATCTTCCTGTAAACTCAATATCTCATCATCACTTAAACCAAAGGAAGGAGCTTTTGATTTGGAAAGTGATAAAACTTTACCATCATTTTTTAAGATCTTTAGTCCCCTTCGGGTACCGATCCATAAATTATTCTTGGAATCTACATAGAGAATATTTATAACTGCTGAGGTTAGGTCAAGTCCTTTAATTTTAGAAGAATGAGTAATTTCTCCAGTTCTGAGTGAGATTCTATCCAGCCCATTATTAAAGGACCCCACCCAGATTAGCGAATCGTTTTGAATCACAATAGATGATATCTCATTAAAAGAAAGCTCATTATTTATTCCAAAAAAATCTGGAAGACTAATCACTTCTTTTTTCTGATTTACTATTTGCAGACCTCCTCTATATGTTCCAACCAATAAATTATTATCGCAAAACTTCTTTATGCTGCTAACACTATTATTATATAAACCATTCTCACTATTTAAAATATCAAATTTACCGCTTCGTAGATTATAGGTATTTAAACCCGCATCAGTTGCAATTAAAATTCCCTGAGGAAGCACTTCTAACGCCTGAACATAATTATTGGACAGCCCCATCAATGGTTTTTTCAATTCTTTTTTAAACTGGAGAAAACTTGAACCGTCATATCTATTCAATCCGTCATAAGTTCCTACCCAAATAAAACCGAGAGAATCCTGGGTGATATCATTTACAAAATTGTGAGATAATCCAGATGAGACATCTAAAAGATGAAAGTTAAGATTGTAATTGGATACGTTCTGTCCGGATGATTTTTGCGCAAAAACAACCAAACAGAACTGAAAAATATAAATAAAAGAGAGATTGCGAATTTCCATTCTCTGGGTAAAATTTTTAATAAAGTCATTTTTTAAGTTGTCCAAATTAAGCATTATTTAAGAGTTGAACGATTAACCCCCCGAAATTTGACAATTTACCCCGGGGTATCTTTTTGATTAATCATGAAAATTGTAGATCGATATTTGTGAAAGTAATTTTACGAAATCGATTTCTTAAATCATATTAAAAAATAACTGGATCAATCACTTCTACATTAAAACTAAAACGTATGTTGAAAAGATTAATTATTTCGAAAAGTCTCAGGTCCTATACCTCGATTCTTTTCTTCCTATTTTCATCGTTGATTTTTGCACAGGAGCAAGAAATCACTGGAAATGTTAAAGATGAAACTGGACTGCCTCTTCCTGGCGCGACAATTGTTGTTAAGGGTACGTCAAATGGTACCACTACCAATATGGACGGAAATTTTTCACTTAGAGTAGAAAACCCGATGGATAAAACTCTGGTAGTCTCCTTCATAAGTTATGCCACCCAGGAAATACCAATTGGGAATAAAACAAATTTTAACATAACAATGGAACCAGACCAACAATCATTGAACGAAGTGGTGGTGGTAGGTTATGGCGGTAAAAAAAGAGCAACACTTACAGGTTCCATTTCTGAAGTTGAAGGGGAATCTCTGGCGGAGAGTCCTCAACCAAACCTTTCAAGTTCGTTTGCCGGCCGGATGTCAGGTGTAATTACAACAAACAGGGCAGGTGAACCAGGATATGATGATTCGTCTATTTTGGTCAGGGGACTATCAACTTTAGGGAATAATGATGTGCTTGTTGTTGTTGATGGAGTGCCGGGTCAGGTAGGTGGTCTTTCAAGATTATCACCTGAAGATATCGAAAGTGTAACGGTACTTAAAGATGCTTCAGCCGCTATCTATGGCAGCCGTGCTGCCAATGGTGTAATTCTTATTACTACTAAAAAAGGAAAAAACAATTCGAAACCAGAGATTTCTTATAAATTTGATATAGGTTTATCTTCTCCTACTCGCTTGCCTGAAATGGCTAATGCTGCAACGTACGCACAAATAAGAAATGAAATAGCGTATTATAATAATCCCGATGGAGGTCTAAATCAAATTTATGATGACAATGAAATTGAACTATTTCGAAATGGATCTGACCCCTTAAATTATCCCAATACTGATTGGGCCGAAATAACTCTAAAAAATGTAGCGGTTCAAACACAGCATCATCTTGATGTTCGAGGAGGTGGAGAAAACAATAATTATTTCTTTTCTCTGGGAAAAACTTCACAGGAAGGTTTATATAAGAATGGCGCAACCCAATACGATCAGTATAATGTTCGATCTAATATTAACGTAGATATTACAGATCGTCTTAATGTTGGTCTATTATTATCAGGCCGAAAAGAAGACCGTCAATTTCCAACAGAAGGTGCTGGATATATCTTTAGATCTATATATAGAGCATATCCTACAATACCTGCATTTTACCCTAATGGCTATCCCTCTACCGGAATAGAAAATGCCAATCCAGCCGTTCTTGCTACCGCAATGGGAGGTATTAATGATAATCCCAGATATGTTTTTAACGGTATCTTAAATGCTAAATACGAATTACCGTTTCTTGAAGGGCTCTCTCTGGATGGATTCTATTCGGTAGACGAGCTTTCAAATCGGGTAAGAAATTTCAGAACTCCATACACTCTTTATAATTACAATCGTGCTAATGATGTTTACGAGCAAATTGTTGTTGGCGGTGGTCCTAACCAATTAGGGTCGTTGAATGAAGAGCAATTTAACGAATCTCAAACGGTTGCTAACATCAAGTTAAACTACAAAAACGAGTTTCACGGCCATCATATTGATGCTTTTATAGGGTACGAACAAAGTGAAACTTATTCACATACATTGGGAGCTAATAGAATAAATTTCCCTACAACCGCAACACCTGAACTTTCACAGGGGGGACCCGCCGCTACCGATAGGAACAATTACGGATATAGCTACAATTTTACTCGTCAGAGTATTATAAGCCGTATAGCCTATGATTATCAGGAGAAGTATCTCGCTGAGTTCCAGATGAGGGCAGATGGTTCTTCTAATTTTCCTGAAGGAAAAAGATTTGGCTATTTTCCTTCAATTTCAGCTGGGTATAGAATTACTGAAGAAGAATGGTTTAACACTGATTTCTTCGATGATCTAAAATTCCGTGCATCCTATGGCCAATTGGGAAATGATAATGTTGGACAATTCCAGTATTACGACAATTACGTTTTTAATAATGGTTACGTTATCGGAAACGAAGTTGTTACGGGTATAGATTTGACGAAACTTGCAAATCCTAATATAACATGGGAAGTTGCTAAGAAGACAGATATTGCTGTTAATGCCAAATGGCTCAAACATTTTAATACTGAAGTGGTTTACTATTATGAAAACAGAAGTAATATTTTATGGCCACGAAATGCATCGATTCCTCAGGTGACGGGGATCGTCAATCCATACGGCTCGGGAGCCCTTGTACCTGATGAAAATATTGGTGAAGTAAAAAGTCATGGTATAGAAACAAGCATAGGTTATCAAAGAAATGCCGAAGGGGATTTCGACTTTAACATTACAGGTAACTTTACTTATGCCAGAAATGAAATTGAATTTATAGACGAAGCCTCTGGAATTCCAGAATATCAGAAACAGACAGGCGGTCCAATGAACACCTATCTGTTATATCATGCAATTGGGATTTTCCAAAATCAGGAAGAAATCGAGAGCAGGCCTTCCGTACCCGGAGCCAAACCAGGTGATTTGATCTATGAAGACATGAACGATGACGGCGAAATCACTGCCGATGACATGTATAGAACGAAATATGGCAATATTCCGAGAATAACATTTGGCTTGACTTTTGACGCCACTTATAAAAATTTCGATTTTTCAGCAGTAATTTCGGGACAGGGACAGGTAAGACAATATGTGCTACCAGAATCCGGAACAATTGGTAATTTTTATAGTAGCTGGGCCAACAATCGATGGAGTCCGAATAATCCAGACGGGACTTATCCCCGGGTAA
Organism: Christiangramia fulva; assembly: GCF_003024155.1. Classification (NCBI taxonomy): domain Bacteria; kingdom Pseudomonadati; phylum Bacteroidota; class Flavobacteriia; order Flavobacteriales; family Flavobacteriaceae; genus Christiangramia; species Christiangramia fulva. Next base: position 2,242,694 of record NZ_CP028136.1, on the reverse strand, counting down.
GTGAAAGATCTTCATCTGCTGTGAGTGGTGGACTTTACAGAAATGACTTTTGGTTAGACAATAATGCTTTTGGACGGCTAAAAAGCGTCCAGTTAGGTTATACTTTTTCTGAAGACTGGACAGATAAAATAGGATTATCACGTGTTAGACTTTACACCAGTGCTTTTAACCTTCTTACACTTACTAGTGTAGAAGATTATGACCCTGAAGGATATAGCGAAAGTGGACAATTTTATCCACAACAACGAATTATCAATTTCGGATTAAACGTTCAATTTTAAAAACATACTATGAAAAATATATTTAACACTAAACTGATTTATGCAGTTATATTTGGTAGTATCTTTCTAACAAGTTGCCAGAAAGACTACCTGGAGATTACACCTACCGACAGGGTATCAGATGCCGCAATTCTCTCAGATTCTACTTTGTTTGAAGCTTTTGTTGTAAATAGATATTTAGGTGTTAGGCTCACAAATAAAGAAGGAGATGGAAGTGCACCAGGATTTGGTCGAGGTTTTGAATACGCAATGTGGAGCTCACTTACAGATGAGTCTATCTACAATAATGATGACAACACATGGCTTATTCAGCGGGGCCAGCTTTCACCAGAAAATCTTGGTATTGCTGGTACTTTTTGGGGACGAAGCTATAGAAGCATTAGAGAGGTTAACTATGCTCTCGCACATATTGATGAGCTTAACATGAGTGAATCTCATAAGAATAAATTAAAGGCGGAATTACATTTTATTCGTGCATATCGCTATCATGATCTTATAAGAAATTATGGACGTGTCGTACTGGTGGGTGACAAGGTCTCAGAATTAGGTGATGATTTTTCAGATCCTTCACTGTTTGAAAGAAGCTCAATTCAAGATGGGATTGATTATACTATCAATGAATTGAATTTAGCCATTGAAGGTTTGCCTCTTCAAAATAATTCTGACTGGGAGGAAGGACGAGCTACTAAAGGCGCTGCAATGGCATTGAAATCAAGATTATTACTCTATGCTGCAAGTCCTTTATATACTGGTGGGTCTTCTGATTCTCAAAAATGGGCCGAAGCAGCGCAGGCTGCGAAAGCTGTAATGGACCTAGGCGTATATAATTTATATCCCGATTATCAGGAATTATTTTTAACACCTGGCTCAAACAGCGAGATTATTTTCGCCAGATATTACAATCTTAATCAGCTCCACACTCACCTTGAAATAGCAAATGGTCCCAATGGATATGGGGGATGGGGTGGTAACGTGCCGCTTCAAAATCTGGTAGATGATTATGAAATGGCCGATGGTACAGAATTTAACTGGAGTGATCCGGAAGAAGCTTCAAATCCTTATGAGAACCGGGATCCGAGGTTTTATGAAACCATTCTATATAACGGTGCCGAATACAGAGGAAGACCAGTTGAAACATTTGTACCTGGTGGATTGGATAGTCCTGATGGTCCTTCTAATTGGAACACCAGTAAAAGCGGTTATTATTTGAGGAAATTCATCGATAAAGACCTTCCTATTATCAATCCATGGGGAGCTGCAGGTATCCAGAACTGGATCTATTTGAGGTATGGAGAAATATTATTGAATTACGCTGAAGCGCAAAATGAAGCGAGTGGCCCTGATGACTCTGTATACGAGGCAATGAATGCTATTCGGGATAGAGCTGGAATGCCAGATTTACCGGAAGGTCTTTCTCAATCTGAAATGAGGGAACGAATTAGACATGAACGAAGAATCGAACTGGCGTTCGAAGAACATCGATTCTATGATGTGAGACGATGGATGATAGCAGATGAAACTGCAAATAAGCCAGCAAAAGGAATAAAAATCACAAAAAGCGAAAGTGGTGATTTATCCTATGAAGTTATTACGGCACTAGAGGGACGTTCTTTTGATCCTAAGCATTATTGGCTGCCGATTCCCCGGGATGAAATTCTCGCTTCAGACAACCAACTTGAACAGAACCCTGGTTACAATTAAAATTTAGTTAATAGAGTTAATAGTTAGTTTGAATAGTGCATTTATTGCTATACCCGACAATGGTTGGGTATAGCATATAAATGATTTACCCTTAAAATATTTTGTCTTTCTTTAAAAAAGAATTTTACCCAATACAACAAACCTTTACACTCACAGATGATAAAGATAAAAGCATTGCAGCCATTTAAATTATGTATTATTATTTTATTAGGGTGTTTTAGTGCTGCCTCTTGCCAATCTAATGATGAAAGCAACATAGAAGTTCCTTTTGATAATGCCTCAGGTGAAAAAATAATAAATTTAAAAATTCAGGAAAATAATATTTTTCAAACCATTGAAAATTTTGGGGCTAGTGATGCTTGGTCTGCCCAGTTTGTTGGAAAATGGCCTGAAGAGAAAAAAAATATTATCGCCGATCTTCTCTTCAGTAAAGAAATTGATCAAGAGGGCAACCCTATAGGAATTGGTTTATCGTTATGGCGTTTTAATTTAGGGGCAGGAAGCGCGTCTCAAGGAGCTGCGAGTGGCATATCAGATCCTTGGCGAAGAGGTGAATCTTTTATTGTTCCTGAAACTGGAAAATATGATTGGGATAAAATGCAGGGACAGGTGTGGTTTGCCAATGCCGCTAAATCAAGAGGTGTAGAGAAACTTTTGCTTTTTACAAACAGTCCACCAGTAACGATTACGAGAAATGGCAAAGCTTTTACAAGTGATTCAAATCAATCTAATTTGTCTCCCGAACATTATGATGAATTTGCTGACTATCTCGCCGATGTAGTGGAAGGTTTATCTAAAAAAGGCCTGCATGTCGATTACATAAGTCCTGTTAACGAACCACAATGGGACTGGACAGGCGGGCAGGAAGGAACGCCGTTTTGGAACAATGAAATTACCAGAATTGTTAAAGCCCTGAATTCAGAATTGATAAATAGAAATCTCACCCCCAAAATTGATATCTCAGAAGCAGGTCAGATCAATTACTTGTTTGAACAAGGCAATAAACCTGGAAGGTCAGAACAGATTATGGATTTTTTTGAACCTTCTTCTGAAAATTATGTCGGCAACCTCGAAAAAATTGGACATAGCATTTCCGGGCACAGTTATTTTACCACTTCCCCCTATCCTTCAATGATTTCTGTTAGAAAAATGCTAAAATCGGAAATGGAAAGTGTACCAGATTTAAATTACTGGATGTCGGAATATTGTATTTTAGGCGACAATAATGGCGAAATTCAAGGAAATGGTCGTGATTTGGGAATTAATCCGGCACTTTATCTCGCCAGAGTAATTCACACAGACCTTACTGTTGCCGAAGCTTCGGCATGGCATTGGTGGACGGCTATCTCTGCCTATGATTATAAAGATGGACTTGTTTATGTTGACAAAAACATCGAGAACGGAAATTATTACGATAGTAAAATGCTCTGGGCTCTGGGTAATTTTAGTCGCTTTATTAGACCTGGTTCCCAAAGAATTCAAATTTCATCTCCAGATTCTTCAAATAAAGACTTTTTGTTCTCTGCTTATAAAAATCCGGAGACCGGCGAAAAGATTATAGTAATAGTGAATTCAAAATTTGATGAGATTCCTGTTAAACTGCAGGATACTTCAGCCTCTTCGTTAGAAGCTTATGTAACCTCTTCAAGTAAGGATCTTGAAAAGACTGACCTGAATTCTCAAGATATAATCAATATCCCTTCTCGTTCCATCGTAACCTTACTACTAAAATAGACCTTTCCGAAAATCAAAAAAATATGCAATCGAAATTTAAAATATTAATTTTTTTAGCCGTATTTATACAATTTTCTTCTCCTACTAAGGCGCAAGAATCCGGCAAAAAATTATTTAACAAAGGCTGGAGTTTCCAAAAAGGGGACAGTACTGAAGTATTTTCCAATAATTCGGACTGGAAGAATGTAGATCTCCCACATGACTGGAGTATTGAAGGACCTTTCGCTTCAAAATGGGCCAGCGGTACAGGTTTTCTTCCCGGCGGAATAGGTTGGTATAAAAAAGATTTTAATATTGAAAATTATGATCCAGAAGAAAATTATTCTATCTATTTCGATGGTGTCTATAAAAATAGTGAAGTCTGGATAAATGGGCGCTATTTAGGGAAACGTCCAAATGGATTTATACCTTTTCAATATGACCTAACCCCTTATTTGAAACCGACCAATAACGAAATTCTGGTCAAAGTTGATCATAGTGAATATGCCGACTCCCGTTTTTATACTGGTTCAGGAATCTATCGCAACGTTTATCTGTTAAAACAAAATCCGGCGCATTTCGCCCAATGGGGAGTTTTTTTTACCACTCCTGAAGTTTCAAATAATTCAGCAAAAGCTAAAATATCGGTAGAAGTCAAAAATAATAGAAAGGAAATAGTTCCTTCGACCATTCAGGCCGAATTAATGAATAAAGAAGGAAAAGTTATTGCTTCAACAGAAAAGCCTCTTTACCTAAGACCTGGAAAGCAAAATTATATAGAACTTAATTTAAGTATCGAAAATCCGGAATTATGGTCACCGAAAAACCCAAATTTATATAATTTGAAAGTGACTATCATAAAGGAAAATCAATCTGTCGCCGAAACCTGGAATGAAAAGGTGGGATTTAGAGATTTTAAATTCGATCCCGATAAAGGCTTCTTTCTTAATGGTGAAAATATACTTATAAAAGGGGTTTGTCTCCATCATGATGCTGGTGCTTTAGGAGCTGCAGTTCCAAAAGAAGTATGGAGGGAAAGATTTCAAAAGTTGAAAGATTTAGGAGCAAATGCAATAAGAATGAGCCACTACCCACATCAGGATTATATTTATGATCTGGCAGATGAGATGGGATTCCTGGTTCAAGACGAAGCTTTTGATGAGTGGGAATTTGGTAAGAATAAATGGATTACCGGCTGGAATGCAGGAACTCCTGGCAATGACGGCTCCCACGAAGATTTTGCACAATGGGGCGCAAAGGATGTTCAGGATATGGTCAGAAGAAACCGCAATCATGCTTCCATCATTATGTGGAGCATCGGTAATGAGATCGATTATCCAAATGATCCTTACAGCCATCCTGTTCTTGACGAAGGTCTAAATCCCCAGATATACGGAAAGGGTTATCAGCCACAGAACCCGCCTGCAGCTCAGTTAGGCAAATTCGCAAATGAACTGGTAAAGGCAGCAAAGATGTTTGATACCACTCGCGCGGTTACCGCTGCCCTGGCCGGAGTAACCATGTCAAATCACACTATTTACCCTGAGGTATTAGATATTGTAGGTTATAATTACCAGGAATTTCGTTATGACGATGATCATAAAAATTACCCAAAAAGAGTTATTTACGGCAGTGAAAATGGAGATGCGCTGGAGGCTTGGCTGGCGGTAAAAAACAACGACTATATCTCCTCTCAATTCCTGTGGACTGCTTTCGATTTTATCGGAGAAGCTCGTGAATGGCCTAACAGAAGTAGCGGTGCCGGAATTCTGGATCTTGCCGGAAAGCCAAAACCCGATTTTTATTTCAGAAAAAGTTTATGGAATGAAAATCCGATGGTTTTTATTGGAGTAACCAATAGCCAGAAAAATTTAAACAGACGCTGGAATATTCAACCGGTCTGGAAAGGGAAAGAAGGAGAGATCAAATGGATCTCCGTCTACACCAATACTGATGAGGTGGAATTATTTTTAAATGGGGAATCCCTGGGCCGTAAAAAGGGAGAATATACTCCTGACCAAATGATTGGATGGGAAGTTCCATACCAGACAGGAGAGTTAAAAGCAAAAGCTTTTAATAATGGAAAGGAAGTTGCATCCTATTCTTTAAATACTCCGGGTGAAGTAAATAAAATGCAGGTTTCAAGCAGTAAAGAAGATTATTCAGATTCAGGAGAAACCTTTATGGTCGATATTTTGCTTGTTGATAGAAAAGGTTCCAGGGTGATCGATGAAGATAAAAAAATATCTTTCGAGATTGAAGGACCTGCAAAAATTCTTGCTCTGGAAAGTGGGGACAGAGACAGTCATGAGATCTATCAATCAAATAATAGAAAAACTTATCAAGGCCGATTGCGAGCCTATGTCCAAACTACAGGAAATTCAGAAAACATCAAGATTCAAATAAAAGCAAATGATCTAAAAACTCAAAAGATCACTATTAAAAAAGAATAAATTAAGGAAAAGTATCCATGAAAAATCAAAAATTGCTATACCTGGTTTTCCTTTTGTACATTGGAGCCTTTGCTCAAAATGAAAAGAATGAATGGGAAGATCCTTCAGTTTTAGATAGAAATAAAGAAGGCGCTCACGCACAGTTTGTTTTATACCAAAATGCCGAGGCTGCCAAAAATAAAAAGGAGTCTGGATATTACAAAAGTCTCAACGGCACCTGGAAGTTTAAAATTGTAAAAAGCCCTTCAGAAAGACCTAAAGACTTTTATGAAGTTAGTCTTAATGACAGTGCCTGGAAGGATATACAGGTTCCTTCCAACTGGGAAGTAGAAGGGTTTGATATTCCCATTTATACCAATGTCACTTATCCATTTCCAAAAAATCCACCTTTTATTGACGGCACTTATAATCCCGTAGGCAGTTACCGGACCAATTTTGTCATTCCTGATAATTGGGATGGAAAAGAAATTATTCTACATTTCGGATCTATTTCAGGATATGCGCGAGTTTTTCTAAACGGAAAAGAAGTTGGGATGACCAAGGCTTCAAAGACTCCCGCCGAATTTGACATTACTTCCTTCGTTGAAAAAGGAAATAATCTTTTAGCCGTACAGGTATTTAGATGGCATGACGGCAGTTATCTGGAAGACCAGGATTTTTGGAGATTAAGTGGTATAGAACGCGATGTGTTCCTCCAGGCAATGCCTAAAACTACTATCTGGGATTACTTTGTCCAGAGCGGTTTGACTGATAATTATACGGATGGAACTTTTAATCTTCAGGTAGATCTTCGCAAATTCGAAAACAGTAAAATAAAAAATCCAACAATTCAAGTCGAATTATTTAATCCTTCAGGTGAAAGGATATATACCCAGCAAAAGGAAAAAGTAGATCCTGAAGGAAAAGTAAATTTTCAAGAGCAATTTCAGGAGGTGGAACGCTGGAGCTCAGAACATCCTAATTTATATACTTATGTAATTTCACTTTCAGATAAAAAAGGAAATATGCTAGAAGCCCTCTCAGGCAAAACAGGTTTCCGTGATGTACAGATTAAAGATTCACAGCTCCTGGTAAACGGGAAACCGGTTTCGGTACATGGAGTGAATTTGCATGAACACCACGGCACCAAAGGCCATGTTCCTGATAGAGAAACCATGACCGAGGATATTAAACTCATGAAACAGAATAATATCAATGCGATACGTATGAGCCATTATCCTCATGGAACTGAATTGTATGATTTAGCCGATAAATATGGAATGTACCTCGTTGATGAGGCGAATATTGAAACGCATGGTATGGGTGCTGAACTTCAGGGTAACTTTGATAAATCCAAACATCCCGCTTATCTTAAAGAATGGGCTCCTGCCCACCGCGACCGGATTAAAAGAATGTTGGAAAGAGATAAAAACCATCCTTCCATTATTCTCTGGTCCATGGGAAATGAATGCGGGAACGGACCTGTGTTTCATGAAGCCTATGACTGGATAAAACAAAGAGATACAACGCGCTACATTAGTTTTGAACAGGCAGGACAGGACACCAATACTGATATCGTGGCTCCTATGTATCCCAGCATAAACTATATGCAAAATTATGCCACCGATGAAAGTCAGCAAAGACCTTTCATTATGTGTGAGTACTCCCATGCTATGGGTAACAGTAATGGTAATTTTCAGGAGTATTGGGATATTATTGAAAGCAGCGACCATATGCAGGGCGGATTTATATGGGATTGGGTTGATCAGGGATTAAAAGCATACACTAAAGACGGAAGAATGTTTTGGGCTTATGGCGGTGATTTAGGAGGCGAAAATCTGCAAAATGATCAAAACTTCAATGCCAATGGGCTGGTAACTGCTGATAGGCAGCCGCATCCGGGCCTACACGAGGTTAAAAAAGTTTATCAAAATATAGGTTTTGATCTGCAGGGAGAAAAATTACAGGTGAAAAATAAATATAACTTTACCAATCTTAATGCTTATTATTTCAAATGGCAATTATTGGCCAATGGTAAAAAAGTGGATGGTAAAAAATTTGAAATTACATTAGCTCCCGGAGAAGTTAAAACCATGAGTCTTCAACTTCCGGAATTGAATCAGAATACAGAATATTTTTTGAATGTTTACGCCTATACTAAAGAAAAATCAGCTTTGGTTCCTGCGGATCACGAAGTAGCCAGAGAACAGTTCTCCATAGGCGATTACAATTATTTCAGCCAAGAAAAAGAAACCGATGGAAATCTTGAATACACAAAGGATGATGGAAAAATAAGCTTTTCAACACAAAAGATTGAGGGTATTTTTGATCTGGAAAAAGGTCAGCTAACTCAGTACCATTTAAAAAACGGTGAAAAGGTAATTTCCAAATTTCCCCAACCCTACTTCTGGAGAGCTCCTACCGATAATGACTTCGGAAACAATATGCCGATAAAACTGGTCTTCTGGAAAAGAGCTTCTGAAGAAAACAAGATACAAAATGTAAGTGTTGGCAAGAAAACCGCTGATGGTCTGCCTATTTTCGTTAAATACAGTTTATCTGATACTACTGATGTGGCCTACCTCGTAAAATACCTGATTCAACCTAATGGAGATTTAAAAATTACCGCCAGTATCGATATGAAAGGCATGGAATTACCGGAAATGCCAAGATTTGGAATGAGAATGGTTTTACCTGGTGAATATGATCAACTGAAGTATTATGGAAGAGGTCCCTGGGAAAACTATTCAGACAGGAAAACATCAACTTTTATTGGCAAATATGAGGATAAGGTCGAAAATCAGTACACCTGGACCTACATAAGACCTCAGGAAGCTGGTTACCATACTGATGTTCGATGGTTAAAACTTACCGATAAGAATGGCAATGGACTTTTAATAAAAGGAGATCAGCCACTTGGTTTCAGTGCACTGGATATTCCGGTAGAACAATTAGACCCGGGAATGGAAAAGGCTCAACGCCATCCCACCGATTTGAAACCTCAGAATAAAGTTTTTCTACATGTAGATTTAAAACAAAGAGGCTTAGGCGGGGATACAAGTTGGGGAGCGTATCCTCATAAAAGGTACAGGCTGGAAGATAATCAGTATAGTTATTCATACACTTTATCCCTGAAAAAATAATTCAGTTAAAATTTTTCTGGTTGAACAAAATTGAAAAATGAGTTAGTTGTTTAAAACAATGAAGTACCAAATTCTTCTGATCGTTACTATTTTATTCATTGGCTGTTCTCCTCTAAAGGTGAACCGTATAGATATTGGTACTGGCTGGTCACGAAATTCCGTGAACACGGTTATTTTCAGGCAGAATGCCCTCACAACTTATGGAAACAATCAGGTTACAGCCTATTATGATTCCGACAGTAATTTAATTCTTGCCAGGAGAAAGTTAGGTTCTCGAAATTGGACTGTTTATAAAACCGGATACAAAGGAGATACTTCTGATGCTCACCGGGATATTAGCATAGCTGTAGACGGTGAGGGCTACCTGCACGTCAGCTGGGATCATCACAATTCACATTTACGCTATGCCAAAAGCAAAGCACCTTTGCAACTCGAGTTGGGACCGGAATTGCTTATGACAGGAAAGCTAGAAGAAAAAGTGACCTATCCTGAATTTTATAATCTTCCGGATGGAAACTTGCTGTTTTGTTATCGGTCAGGTCAGTCAGGCAAAGGTAGTATGGTCATGAATTTTTATGACCATGAGACCAAAGAATGGTCTCAACTCCATTCAAACCTTTTAGATGGTGAAGAGGAGAGAAGTGCCTATTGGCAGGGAACAGTTGATGAGAATGGTGCAGTTCATTTGTCATGGACCTGGCGAGAGAGTTGGGATGTTGCTACAAATCATGATATTTGTTACGCGGTTTCTTATGACAATGGGAAAACCTGGGAAAAATCAACAGGAGAGAAGTACCAACTTCCTATTACTGAAAAAACTGCGGAATATGCGTGGAGAGTTCCACAGCACAGTAATCTTATCAATCAAACCAGTATGACAACCAATAATGAAGGGTTGCCTTTTATTGCCACTTATTGGGAGGAAGATGGAAGCACACAATATCAGGTAATATACAGGCATAATGATAAATGGAAGCATATTAATACTGGTTTTCGGAAAACAAATTTTGACCTGGGAGGCGGCGGTACTAAAAGTATTCCAATTTCGCGCCCTGAGATACTGGTAAATGGAAAGGGAAAACTGGAGAAAATCCTTCTCCTCTTCAGGGATGAAGAAAGAGGTAATAAAATTAGTTTGGCAAGTAAAATACTCAATTCAAATAAGTCATGGGAAATAACCGATATTTCTATGGAAGAAGTTGGGCAATGGGAACCTAATTATGACCGCCTGCTCTGGAAAGAAAAAGAAAAACTCAATGTTTTCATGCAGAAAGTAAGACAGGTCGATGCCGAAGGCCTGGCGAAATTACCGGCAACACCTGTGAGCATCCTCGAATTAAAGAATATCCCCTAAAAATATCTTATATAAAGCACAAAGCTATACAACAAAAGAAGAATATATTGTTGAATTTCAATTATTTTACTACATTTATAAACGTAATTTTTACGTTTAACACGACAAGGCAGGCAAAAAACCACTCACCAAGAATAACCTTTTAACCGAGTATGAAAAAAATCTGTATAAAACTTAAAACAATTGGTATTCTTTTGGCAATAGCGATAGCATTATTTAATGTAAGTTGTTCAGTACAGCAAAAAATTTCAGGAAAGAAAATAGATGATACCCTGGCACTTGCTGCCGATCAATATCAATATATGGCAAAACAACTGCCACCGGAAAGATTTCCAAAGACATATTATTTGGAACAAGATCGATTGGAAACTAGTGGATCTGGATGGTGGGTAAGCGGCTTTTATCCTGGCACTCTGCTTTATTTATATCAGGCAGAAAAAGATCCCCAATTAAAAGAAGAGGCCGAAAGAATTCTGGAAGACCTTAAGAAAGAACAATTTAATACTTCTACCCACGACCTCGGTTTTATGATGTTTTGTAGTTTTGGAAATGCCAACAGAATAGATCCAAAGGAAAACTATCAGGAGGTATTAATGAACAGTGCAAAATCGTTGGCCAGCCGCTTTGATAAAGACGTAGGTGCCATTCGTTCCTGGGATTCCCCGGGGGAGAGCTTTCTTGTAATCATTGATAATATGATGAACCTCGAATTATTATTATGGGCCTATGAACACAGCGGTAATGAAAAATATAAGAACATCGCTATTACCCACGCCAATACAACCATCAAGAACCATTTCCGGAAGGATTACAGTTCGTATCATGTAGTGGAATACAATGAAAACACGGGTGAGGTAATCAAAAAAAGAACAGCTCAGGGAGCGGCCGATGAATCATCCTGGGCAAGAGGTCAGGCGTGGGGACTTTATGGATTTACTGTTATGTACCGCTATACTCACGATGAGAAATATCTTGACCAGGCCAAAAAAATAGCCGAATTCATCCTTAACCATTCGAACCTGGCGAAAGATAAGATACCTTACTGGGATTTCAATGCCCCTCAAATCCCAAATGCATTCAGGGATTCCTCTGCTGGTGCAATTATAGCTTCAGCTCTGCTGGAGTTGAGCAAATATACAGATGAACAAAAAAGCAGAAAGTACTTCATTAGCGCTGAAACAATGCTAAGATCACTTATGAGCGATAAATACCTGGCTAAAAGAGGAAGCAATGGTGGTTTTATCCTCAAGCATGGCGTGGGTAATATGCCAGCCAATAGCGAAGTAGATGTTCCTCTTACCTATGGAGATTACTACTTCATCGAAGCTTTGAAAAGATATAAGAACCTGACTAAAATCTGATCAGCAATCTCTCGATAAAAATCATGGAAATACGCAGCCAACTATACCCATTAACTTTTACAATTTCAACATTGCTTCCTTCCTGGCCTAGCCTTGCCAAGGAAAATATCATTATCAATCCTAACAACCGCAAAACATTTCCCTTAACGGAACCTGGGATTATATTATAGATAAAATGGATTAATTGATTAAAAAGGTGATTAAGAATTTATTAAAAAAATGGATTAGGAATACGATTAATTAAAGTTTAACAACACATTAAGGCTCAAGTTGATTTGAATTAATAAGTGTGAAAATTACCAAATCAAGGAGGGTCAATAAGCCCCGGTTTTCGGGGCTTATTTTTAAATTTTAGTTTTGAATGAAAATCAAAGTTCTGATAATTACCATTGTGACCATTAACTCTTTTACTGGTTGTAAAAGACCTGCTTCCATTTTTGCTGAAAAACAAAACGATACATATCCGGCTTATAACCTCGTATGGGCCGACGAATTTAATGAGAACGGAAAACCTCATAAGGACAACTGGTCATATGAGCATGGCTTTTTAAGGAACAATGAACTGCAGTGGTACCAGGAAGAAAATGCAAGTTTAAAAAATGGATCGCTTATAATTGAAGGTCGTCGGGAAAAGATCAAAAACCCCCTTTATAATCCCAAAAGCAATGATTGGCGACAGACTCGGGAATTTGCTGAGTACACTTCTTCCAGTCTAAACACTCGCGGTAAAAAAGAGTTTAAATATGGCATCATTGAAGTAAGAGCAAAAATAGATACTGCCAGTGGTAACTGGCCTGCTATCTGGACTCTAGGTATTGAAAAGCCATGGCCGGCAAATGGTGAAGTTGACATAATGGAATTTTATAAGATTGATGGCAAACCTCATATTTTGGCCAATGCAGCCTGGAATGAATCACAGCAGGTGAAATGGGATAGTGAAAAGATCCCCTTTTCTCATTTTCTTGAAAAAGACTCGAATTGGTCCGAAAACTTCCACATATGGAAAATGGATTGGACCAGAGAATACATCCGTCTTTATCTGGACGACGATCTACTGAACGAAATTGATCTGAATGAAACCACAAATCCTGATGGATTTAATCCATTCCGGCAGCCTCATTACTTGTTGCTAAACCTGGCTCTTGGTTCCAATGGGGGCGATCCCGTGAAAACCCGTTTTCCGGTCCAATATAAAGTTGATTATGTACGGGTATATCAAAAGAAATAAAAGGTCAATTTCAAATTTTTAATTATTAAAATTATAATTATGAGATTCATTTCTGGGAAAACAATCATACTTCTCCTTTTTACAATTCTGACAGTATTAAGAACTCAGGCTCAGCAGGTAGCACTGAAAGAGAGAAAACCGGAAGCCGTCCGTGATTTTTTTGTCTCCTCTTTGGTGAAAATCGGAGACCCGGTACTTGAGGCCCTGAGCAGGAATGAACTGAAAAAACAAATGCCTGTAGAACTTTCTCCTCATGCATGGGATAATCGCACACATGTGACTTATCTCGAGGCATTTGGCCGACTTCTATCAGGCATGGCTCCGTGGCTTGAATTAGGACCAGACAAAACGCAGGAAGGCAAATTGAGAGCGAAGTACATTGATTTAGCCAGAAAATCCATTCACAATGCTACCAATCCTCAATCTCCAGATTTCATGAATTTCACCAATGACAGACAGCCTCTGGTAGATGCCGCCTTTTTTGCACAGGCTTTACTGAGAGCTCCCGGACAACTTTGGGAACCCTTGGATAAAACCACCAAAGAGAATGTGATTTCAGCATTAAAATCTACCCGCCAGATACAGCCATACTACAGCAACTGGTTACTGTTTTCTGGAATGATAGAAGCGGCCCTGCTAAAATTTGATAATAATACAGATAAATTCCGTCTCGAACTTCCTTTGAAAAAACATATGGAATGGTATCTCGGAGATGGGATGTATGGTGACGGCCCAGATTTTCACTGGGATTATTACAATAGTTTTGTAATACAGCCAATGATGCTTGATATCCTGAAGGCCGCAAATGAAGCTGGAATGGATAAAAAAAATGAGTACCAAGAGGTGGTGAGAAGGGCCATGAGATATGCTGAAATTCAGGAAAGACTAATCTCTCCTGAAGGCACCTACCCTCCTATTGGCCGTTCCCTTGCCTATAGATTTGGTGCTTTCCAGTTACTTTCTCAAATTGCACTTTGGCAGAAGCTTCCAGACGAAATAAAACCTGCCCAGGTACGTTCTGCACTTTATACCGTAATAAAAAATCAATTGGGTGCCGAAGGCACCTTTGATGAAAATGGATGGTTACAAATAGGGCTGTATGGCCATCAACCAAATATAGCCGAAGGATATATCTCGACGGGGAGCCTTTATTTGTGTTCCGAAGCTTTTTTAGTACTGGGACTTGCTCCAGATACAGATTTCTGGTCAAACCCACCCGCCCCCTGGACTCAAAAGAAGATCTGGAGTGGTGATGAAATACCAATAGATCACGCAAAGTAAAATAATGAACGATAATTTTTTTAGATAATGGTTGCCGAAAGGAATAATAGAAACTTATTCCAAAGGGCCTATTCCCTTCAGGCTCGGCTCTACCTCAATAATACTCCCGTCTTTATCAAACTCCATTTTGTCTATACTTACCTCGCGGTGAAAACCAGCAGCGCGGCCCATTTCTATTCCCTTTGGCCTGGTAAACCTGTGGTACACGATATACCACTGATCTGTTTCCGGCACATTTATAACCGAATTATGGCCGGTCGCATAGATCTGCTTTTCCTCATCTTTCTGAATTACAATATTATTTTCCGGAATATTCAGTGGTCCAAAAGGTGAATCGGCTGTAGCGTAACGCACCTTGTAATTAGGGCTTCTCGTGTCATCTTCAGACCACAGGAAATAATATTTCCCATTACGATAAAAAACTTCTGTTCCTTCCCTGAAAGTATTATCTGGAGTGATCACTTTTATAGTGCCTTTCTTCAAAGAAGTCATATCCTCATTAAGCTCTGCAACAGCCATAAAACCATTTCCCCAATAGAGATAGCTTTTACCACTTTTAGGATCTGTAAATACATCCGGGTCAATATTCTGGCCTCCCTGCACTCCTTCAGGTTTTTCAGAAACCAAAGGCTCACCGCTATCAATAAAATGACCTGCAGGATCATCAGAAACCGCCACTCCTATTTTTTGGGCAGCTGTGAAGTAGTAGTAATAAAGGTATTTACCATTTACCTTCTTTTCAGCAATAGTAGGTGCCCATGCGTGGCGATCGGCCCATGAAACTTCCTTTTTAAGATCAAGTATCACGCCTTCGTCTGACCAATTCACAAGATCCTTAGAAGAAAATGTTTTAAAATAGGTCCCAGACCAGCCAGTAAAACCATCACTGGTAGGGTACAGATAATATTTTCCATCTTTATGAGAATAAATTATTTCGGGATCGGCATAATATCCTTCCAGTACCGGATTATTATTAATTTCAGCCTTCACAGATATCGTTTCTTTTTTTCCATCGGGCAGGTGTAAAGTATATTCAACAGCTTCTTTGGTATAATCCTGTGGCTCCTCAGGTGAAATTGTGACATCCGGCCATAATTTAAATTCCGGGTCAAAGTTTGCCAGGTCTGTTCCTTGCTTTACAGGAAGATAAAGATTACCCTTCTTCAATTTTTTTACAATATTCATTTTTTTAACTTGGGATGACTCAGAGGTCATTACCCATGGAATTTGACCGGGTGGAAAAGCTTTTAGTAATTCTTCAGTTTCCTGATTTGTAATGGGAATTACTGTTCCATGGCGCGGGTGAAAATTCATTGAAATTTCCTCGTCTATGGCCTTGAAATTCTTAAGATCAGTACTTTGGGCAAACTGATATTCCCCATCCATATAGACATCATACATAAGAATGTATTTATCTGAATCTATCAGTTTAAAAACACTAGAGCCTTCTACAGCTTTATCAGTTTGATCTACATTTCCAGGAAGGGGTTCAAAGCCTTCCGTTAGACTATCGGAAATTGCAACCTTAATTCCTTTATCCGTTGAACCTTCTGTTTTATAGAAAAGATAAAACTTTCCTTCTTTTTTAATAATATCTCCATCTATAGCAGCCATTTCTTTAGGGTTAAAAAACAGTTGTTTGGGAGCTTCCTCTAAACTGGTAAAATCTTTATTGGCATAAGCATAATAAATCTTGTCATAACTCCCCGGCTGAAGCATGGAAAAATAAACCATATATTTCCCAGTGTTATCATCATAGATGGTCTGGGGTGCCCAAACTCTTATAGCATCTGAATACTTATTTGTAAATACCTGAGGAATATCTACTATAGATGATTCCCAGTGTATCAAATCTTTAGACTTCAACATAACCATAGCCGTATTTGTCCAGCCATTTGCTGATTTTAAATCGGTCAATACCATATAAAACATACCATTTTCAGCCCTTAGAATATGAGGATCGCGAACTCCACCGGCTTCACTTATATCTTTGGTATTAATTATTGGCTGATCATTATTAAGAGCATAAAAATGATAGCCATCGGGGCTTATAGCATAGTGAACTGCCTCTTCTCCTTCCCTATTTCCAGTAAAATAGGTAAAAAGATAGTTTTGAAATCTCTTTTCCTCGATTTCTTTGGAAGCTGTGCAGGATTGAAAAAGGAAAGTAATTGAAACTATAAACAAGTAAATTCGAAAACTGGATTGCATTTTTTAAGTATTATTTTCAATAAATATAAATTATTTCAATATTTAAATGTACAAATCACATTTAATTTTTAAATTGTAATTTAAATTTTTTCTTTCAGGACTTATTTAAGTATTTACATGAAACCTAATAGTTTACTTCTAACATTTCTTTGTTTATTTTTCCTAATAAACCTCCATTCTCAGAAAAATAATAAGATCCACAAAGATTTACCTCTGGACTCTATCTATTTAAGCGACCCTTTTATTTTAGCTGACGAATCCTCCCAAACCTATTATATGACAGGAACAGGAGGTAGAATGTGGAAAAGTAAAAACCTGAATACCTGGAATGGGCCTTATGATATTGTTAAAACAGATCCAAATTCCTGGATGGGAAAAGACCCGATGATATGGGCAGCAGAGATTCATAAATACAAAGGCAAGTATTACTATTTTGCAACCTTTACTAATTCTGAAATAAATATAGATACCGTCAACAAGAACATTATACCTAGAAGGGCAAGTCATATTTTAATGAGTGAAAAACCCGATGGGCCTTATGTGCCCATGAAAGACCCTACTTATTTACCAGCAAATAAACCTACCTTAGACGGTACCTTCTGGGTGGAGAATGACGCTCCCTATATGATATACTGCCATGAATGGCTTCAGAACTTGAATGGCACCATTGAAAAAATACTTTTGAAACCGGATCTGAGCGGATCTATAGGCAAAGGAGAAATTCTTTTTAAAGCAAGCGATTCTCCCTGGAGTAAAGAGCGCAATGACCAGGGTGAAATCTTTCCGAATAAAGTCACCGACGGCCCTTTTCTTTTTAAAACACAAACTGGAAAATTGGGAATGCTATGGACCAGCTGGGTTTTTAATAAGTATACCCAGGGAGTGGCCTATTCAAAAAGCGGTACTATTGATGGTCCCTGGGAGCAGCAAAAAGAACCTATTACTCCCCCTAATTTTGGCCATGGAATGTTGTTTCGAACTTTTGACGGAGAATTATTGATGGCTCTTCACAGCCATAGAGTAGATAAGAGCGGCCGCTATATTCGTATCCCCAAATTATTTAAGGTGGATGATTCGGGAGATAAATTAATTATAATCGGAAAGTTTCCGTCAAAATAGAATTAATGGCTCAATTGAAAACAAAGTTTTAATTCTGCTTGAATTTAATTCGGAAGATGATAACCACTTCCTTCTTATTCGATCATTTTGATTTTAACGCTTTACCAAGAAGTGATAAAGGAAACCAACTAGAATTGCAGAAATTTTTTTAATTATTTCTGAGCTAATGAAACATCGTCTACCTGGCAGCTCGCACCACCTTCACCCTCTGCTATAAAACCTATTTCCACTTTACCATTTCTTACCTGAACATCGCCAATTTGAATTGTCTCCCAGGTATCTTTTGGGGTGGCAATTTGGGTTGCTATTCTTTTTCCAGAACTTTCGGCGTACATCTCTAATTTATTAAAATCTCCGCTGTTCTTAACTTTAGCCGATAATTTATAAGAACCATCCTTTAGTTTCACATAGGGCGAAGATTCAATTATTTGGAATACCTTTCTTTTAAAATCAATATTATCTGCAATATTTAAGCTTTTCTCGCCAATTACATGTTTCCGGTCCTCTTCAGTGTTGAAATAATTCAATACTGGCGATTCTTCTGATTCAATGACTATTACATTCCCCTGTTCAACTTCCGAGTACCAGCCTAAGAGTTGTTCCTGAATTGGTTTCATAGGGCTTGGTATTGCCTTTCTGTCAGCCTCGAAGCTTGCATTTTTTACATAATTATTATCATCAGCCACAGTCCACTCCCCTGTGCTTTCATTAAAATTCCAGGAATTTAATGAGTTAAAGTAAGGGGTTTCTCCATCAAACGAAAGGGGCACCCATTGATTATATCCTAGGCCATTGCCAGCAAAGTCAGACCAGCGGTCTCCACAGTAAATTGCGGTTTCCTTCTCTGAGCCTTGTACGTTTACAAAAAAACCTGTTTGCGTTATATGCGCATAGTCCTCATAACTACCTGGGGTGATTAGCATTTTATTTTTGGGAGAATATGGCCCTCTGATATCCTCAGAAACCATATAATAAGCGTATGAAGAATCCCATCCATAAAGATTTGATGCAAATACATAGTATTTACCATTGTGCTTAAGCATACAATTTCCTTCCCGACCTTTTCCTCTAAAAATCTGAGTAACATCCAAGAGGGTTACTTTGTCATCTTTAACGCCAATTTCAGAAACATAAATTTTATTCCTGCCCTCCCCGTATGAATAGACTAAATAGGAGATGCCGGTATCGGGATCGGTAAAAACAGTTTGGTCACCTGTATTGGGAGTCCCGATTCTTTCAGTCATATCCAGCCTGTTATGAACTTTGAAAGGTCCGGCAGGAGTTTCAGAAAGCGCTATTAGAACCCCATCATTATGCTGGACGAGCATGGCATACTTATCGATTTCCTTAACATAAGCCACACCTAATCTTCCCATCCAGAAAGTTCTTTCATAATGGTCTACTACCTCTGATCTTTCCAATGCATTACTTTCAAATTCCCAGTTAACCAAATCTTCAGAGGTATAGCAAGTAACAGCCTCAATATGATTTCTTTCCTGGGTTACAGCAGGATTATCGCGGTATAACTCTGCCTCCCTGTAATGAGCACCATACCAATAATATTTTTCTACTCCATCTTCAGGGTCAGTAAAGGTAAAAATACCACCTCCCTGACTGTAAATAGGCTCCCCTGTTTTGGTATCCCAGAATTTATCATTTTTAATATTTCCAGTTTGGGCTTTTAAATTTTGTTGGGTGCATAGCAATAGCCCAAAAGCAAAAAACAGTAATACAAGTGAAAAAGGATTTTCATTCTGCCTCATATGGTTTTCTCTTTTTTAACGGGAAGAATTTTCAGATTTAATCACGACTCTAGAAATATAAAAGAATTTAAATGTAAAAAATACACCTACAACTTTACTAAACTTTTATTAAAACGACAAGGTTTTTACGAATTACCTCTGTTTGCTATCGGCAAACCAGGAAACCTTTAAGAAATTATAGCTTTCTCAATCTGGAAAAAACTCCTTGTTTAATAACCCAGCAAATGTTCTGAAACTTAAGAAATGAAAAAATATCCTCTTGCCTATCCCTTATCCATTCTATATCTCTTGTTTTTTAAAAGTGAAAACTTTAAACGAACACATGAGATCAAGGGTTAGCCAAAAGCTTAATTTTTAGAAATCAAAAGGATTATTTTTTATCTCTTTTTATTTCTAAAAATATAACATAGATCAACACTTGGTTATTACCCATGATACTTTCCGCAGTCTTCGGGCAACATATTATAAATTAAGATTATTCGTCATGAATTGATCCATATTGACATTTATCAATCTTCACTTGTTCTTATTTATGTACTTTCAATAAGCATTAAATTATTGGGACACATGGAAAATTTTATTTCATCCTTGAAATTTCGAAATTTAGTTCCGGAAGAAATAGAAAAGGTTCTTGATAGATTGGTTTTTAGGAAAAATCAAACTGTTTTTATGGAAGGTAGTACACCCCTTGGTGTTTATATTTTATATAAAGGGAGCATATTGATTTTTAAATTAGGTAGCCAAAAAGAACAGGTTCTCAGAATACTTCAAGAAGGTGAAATGTTCGGATGTACAGATCTTATCCTACAAAAAAGATTTGGCTCTTCAGCGCGGGCAATTTTAGATTCCATTGTTTTCTTTATGCCTAAAAATCTCTTTATGGAGCTGCTAAAGTCTGATTCTGATTTTAATCAAAAGATAATATCACAGTTTGCTAATGAAATAAAAAAATTAGAGGAAAAATCGGTCAGTCTTGCTTTCAAACCCGTTAGAGGACGTTTAGCCGATAGTTTACTTTTCCTAAATCAGAAAACCGAAAATACAGACAAAAAAATATACCTCTCGCGAAAAGAGCTTGCTGGTTATACCGGTACTGTAAAGGAAACGGTCAATCGCTTGCTATCTGAATTTCGTAAAGAGAAATTAATATCTATGAACAGAAAGGAAATAAACATTCTAAATCAGGATCACCTGCAAAAAATAAGTACAATGTATGAATGAAGCTCCTCTTACTGACGATTATTTTTCGCAATCACAATTCAATTACAAACAAATTGATGATTGACCCTTATATACGGGCGGTATCAATATAGAACCAATTCATAGCCCATATTTAGCAGAAAAATACCCAGAAGAAATAGAAGTACGTAAAGGAATTGGAAGAGTTTTACATTCATATTTAGCAGGAAATCTGCCAATTTCTGTGGGATTATGAACAATAATAAACCCATTGCCAGGCAGGTCCAGCCAAGAAGGCTTATAATGGTCGTCCAGGACGAATTCCATTCATTATAAAAATGGATGCTCAACAAGCCTATTATAAAAGCGAGGAATGCGGTAATTAAAGAGAATTTGGAGTCTTTAAAATCGGTGAAAATCTGTTGAATCCTTTGTGGTTTAATGCTCAAAACCACAAAAAATATGAACAGGTACCAACCCCAGAGCTTGGCCAGTATGAAAGAAGTTTCCATAACGAACTGTTTTACTTATTAAATGAACTACTTATACACTCCCCCAGCGATAGAAATTTCGAACGTGCGCTTTAAATTGTTTATCAGATAATTTATCAGTTTTCTCCACTGTTTTTAACCTGGTCCATAAAATTTTGTTTTTTCTTTCCAGTCGATGGGTAAACATTCGGGGAATTTCTCCCGGGCCGAAAACGGCGATAGCCTCGGCTTTTCGAACTGCTTCAATGACCTCATCGAAATAGGTGTTCAAATGATTTTTTTCTTTTTCTTCTATCGTTTTAGCCGAAAGCACGTCCTGTGGACCGCCCCATTTCATTGCGGCCCTTGAAAAACCTTTATGTTTAAAAAAGTGAAGATGGGAAGAAATGGTATTTAATCTTTCTTCTTCTTCAGATATACTTATAATTTTGGCATTTTTTCGATCTATCCAAATCCCTATCTTTTTCATATCAAACTATATTAAATGAAGCACCGCTAAAGAGGATAATCCCATTTAAGCTGAATTATTCTCTTTAACGGCTTTTTTAGTTTTTTTAGAGGTAATCGCCGTATTCATTCATTTTTACTCGTACGATTTTATCTCCATTCTCTAGTTTTAGTTTATATTTTTTATTGATCCCGCCCTTGTCGTAAAAAGAAACCAGATAGATATCTTTGGTGATAGTCCAGCCGGGGAATCTCAGTGCTACGGCATCTTTAATACCTTTTGGTAAATTCACGTCTTTGTACTTTTCAGCGGTTCGAAGCAATTTACCGTCTTTATCGTAAGCGGCGAGAACTTTACCCTCTGGGATATAAAAACTAATAATATACTTATCATACTCGTCCTGATAGAAATCAGAGCTTTTCAAATCGTAGTTAGCCACCATTTGCTCTAAAGTTTTTACAGGAATCGATGCAACTTCTTTGCTGTTAACATTGGTCAAATATTTATAATTTGTCGCGTAAACAGTCACTTCTGATAATTGTTCAGGTTTAGTTATCTGAGAAAACATTGGATTGGCGAGTCCAATAAATAATAGGCCAAGAAGCATTTTTTTCATAATTTCTACTAATTATATTGAATAATGAATTTAAAATCTTGATTAAAAATATCCCATTAAATATTGATTAACAATGATTTAAATCATCGTTGAAAATTCATAAATTGTTTCTTCTGATAATTATTGAACACATCATTGCCGGTGAATTAAGGAAAGATAGTTGCTAAGAAGAAAGGTGAAATTTAGCCAGCGATCTTTCCATCTTCAAGAATAATGGTACGGTCGGTTTTTTTAGCGAAATCCTCGTCATGAGTGACGATAAGAAGTGAAAGCCCTTTTTCTTCCTTTAAAGATTTGAGAATATCAAACAGGTTTTCAGAGTTATAACTATCAAGATTACCGGTGGGTTCGTCTCCCATAAGCAGCAATGGTTCATTTATTAAGGCTCTCGCCACAGCTACCCTTTGCTTTTCACCTCCCGAAATTCGCGAAGCTCTGTTTGAGGCAAGATTCTCTATATGCAAGGATTTAAGAATATGTATGGCATCTTCGGTTATTTCTTCGGAAGTTTTTAGGCCCAGTTTCTTTGCTGGTAACATCACATTTTCCAATACACTGAACTCCGGTAGCAAATAGTGAAACTGAAATACAAAACCTATCTGTTTATTCCGAATATGGGCTAACTCCCGCTGATTTTTTCCGGTTATCAATTGTTCGTTCAAAAAAATCTCCCCGGTATAATCGGTATCCATGGTAGAGAGAATATATAAAAGCGTTGATTTACCAGAACCCGATTTTCCCATGATCGTGGCAAATTCACTTTTATGCACCTCCAGGAAGATATCTTTCAATACATGAAAAGCTTTGTTCTTCCCGAAATACTTATTGATATTTTTCGCTTCCAGAATCAGGCTCATAATTATTAATTTCCACGTATAATTCTTACCGGGTCTATCTTCGCGGCTTTTTTTGAGGGCAAATATCCCGCAATGAAGGTGCATATTAAGGCAAAAGTGATCCCTATAACGTAATGACCGGGATCGTAATTGATGGGGTAGGTCGTGATGGTAGGCAGAGCTTCTGTATGAAACCCAATATTATCGATGGTAAGGGAAAGTGCATAACCAATAAGAAGACCCGTCACCCCTCCCACCACACCGATGATCATAGCCTGGCTCATAAATATCTGCTGCACATCACGCCCCGAAAAACCTATGGCCTTTAAAATGGCAATGTCATTCATCTTTTCATAAATAAGCATATTCAGAATATTGTAAATGCCAAAACCCGCGACAATGAGAAGTGTGATAGATACCGCATAGGTAATCAGGGTACGAATGTTCGAACCGGTCTCAAACTGCGCATTCATCTCGTTTATATCGCTTGCCGTCACATCGAATTGTTTTTCCAGGGAATTTGCCATAGCAGGCGCTTCTGAAATTTCTTTGAGTTTGATGTTGATATCTGTAATATAATTCTCGGCTTCTCCCAAAATTCTTTGAACGGTTTTCAAATTAGCAAAGCTCTGGATGTTATCGATATCGGCGATCCCGCTTTGATAAATCCCCACAATTTTCAGAGGAAACTGGTCTCCTTTTACGGTACTGATGATCACCCGGTCTCCTGCCGAAAGAGACATCTTTTTGGCAATTCCAGCACCCAGTAAGATTCCGTTCTCAGTATTTTTTAGATCCATATAAGTTCCCTGAACGATGTAATCCTGGATATTAGACAGTTTTGCTTCCTTTAAAATATCAACACCTATAAGATTCCCGCCCAGTTCTATGGTTCCCGAGAGGTAAAATATTTGGGCTTTTAACTGTGGTGTCGCCCCCAGCACTTTTTCATTATGTTCCAGGTAGTTTATTATTGGGAGGGCATTATGGATCTTTCGCTGGTTTTGTTTCGGTTTTACCGAATGGATTATAGGAACCGCCTGTTTAAAGGCATCATATAAGTCTACAGGCTGTTCTTCGGTAGGTTTTATCTCGTTATAAAGGCGTACATGGGGTGTCTGGTTAAGAATAAGGCCATCCAGCATATCATTAAGGCCAGTCATAAAGCTTACCAGTGTTATATACCCACCAATTCCAAAAATTACTCCAATAGTTGCCGTAACCGTAGATTTCAGTTTAGTGGTAAGATGCGTTTTGGCAATTTGCAATATTACATTCCAGCCTTTCATTGTTCGGGTTTATAAATTGTTTCATCCTCCTTTAAACCCGAAAGAATTTCTACCTTTTCAATATCCTGAAGTCCGGTTCTAATTTTTCTAATTCCATCATCGGTAAGCACATGATCTGCATCTATGAGGTATTCTTTCGGAATGGTTAAAGCATCCTTTTTTTCGGCAATAAGTATGTTTGCCTCACCTGCAAGGCCGGGATATAATTTAGGTGGAGCCTCATTGAACACCGCCTCAATTTTAAAAGTTTGGGTTCGTTCGTCTTTAGTAGGATAAATTTTATGAATCGTCCCTTCAAATACGCGCTGGCCGTAGGCATCAAGGGTGACCAGAGTTTTTTGCCCTTCTTCAATTTTGACAATATCGGTTTCATCAACGAGCATTTCAATGATGAATTTATCTGCTCTGCCAAGTAGCGCAACAGGTTCAACCGTAGTTACCAGTTCTCCGGGATTCTTATATAGCGCATATAGTTTCCCGTTAATATTGCTGGTAATAGTGAACTCTTCGGCGGTAAATTCAGAAGATCTGTAATTGTTTAGAGCCTGCTGTACCTGGTTTGAAAGCTCTTTTCGAGTACGTTCATACTCTTTTTTTAAAAGCTGAAGGTTGTTTCGGGAGAGTTCATAGGCAAGCTTGCGGTTTTCAAATTCAACTTTTGAACCTATCTCCTGTTCCCAAAGCGTTTTCTGTCTTAAATAATTTACCGAGTCATTGTAAAATGAAAGACTGGCGGCCCTTATTTCCCTTTCCAGGGAATTTAGAACACTATTATTCCCGCTGCTGTTTTCCTTCGCCAGTTCAAAAGAGAGTTTTGCATTTTCACGGCTAAGGGCGGGTTTCAAATTGATGAGTTTAAGTATGGGAGTGCCTTCCTGTACCAGAGCACCTTCTTCTAAAAGGTTTCGATCCAGGATCGCCACCACGGTGGAATAAGCCTTATAAAGACTGTCTGGCTGAATGGTAACTGAAGAATATACCGATTCCACCAGATCGGCTTTGACCGGCATAATTCCTTCCTTTTTATTAGAACAGGAAAGCAGTAGAAAAAAGATGAAAATATACCTCTTCATGAAAATGAATTCTATTCAAAATAAATCAAAACAAACGCATAAAAGTATGAGCGAAATCATTTAACCGAATGAATTCGAGGCCATGCTATGATAATTAGTAAACCGCAAATTCAATTCTCGCTGCCGCGAGTTTTGAAAAGAAACTAATATCGTGAATACTCTTCCTGGAATCTACAATTATATCGAGGCCCATCCATAATAAAAACCATCCCAGGGGTTCAAAAACCCTTAGTAAAAGATGCCAGGAGAATTTATCTTTATTTATGTAGGTAAGATATTCGGTTGTGAGCATAACCAAAATCCCCAGGAATATGTACAAAATTCCCTTGTAGATGGTTTCTTTTCGGCTGCGTAAAACCTCGTTCCTGCGAGCTTCAAAGAAATTAGATAACCGTTTTATCAAATCTTTTTCCACCATTTCCTGTTTCTCTTTCCCCGGCAGTAGAATTCTTAACACTGAAATTTTTTTAGGATGGTCTTTGATCACCTTTCTGATTTGTATAATAAAATCATCAGACCACATCCTTTTTGAGTACGGACGCGGGTCAAAATCGGAAAACATATCATCATAAGAATCTAGCCAGATCTGTACGATGTTTTCTTCAGCTACCTTAGGTATTTGACCGGTTAAATGCATGATATTTTATCCATATTTCATTTCAAATTTATCGCTGAAAACTTTTCCGGGAAATGACTTTTATCAGCACCGGAATAAATTTCACTCCCATTTGCCACACATATAAAGCATAGACTATCATTGATATTTATCATTTAAAAAGGCCTTGATTTAATGTACTTTCAAGGTAACATAAGAGATTTTCAGCTGGGATCTGAAGGTGGAAATTATGCAACACTTGAATTATGAAGGCAATGCTGTTAAAAAAGATCGTTTCCATGGATACAAATTCAAGTCCGCTGAGTTTGGAAGAATTGCCAAAACCATCACCTGCTCTAAATGAAGTGTTGATAAAGATATCGGTATGCGGGATTTGCCATACAGAGCTTGATGAAATAGAAGGCAGAACTCCACCGGCATTTTTTCCCATGGTCTTAGGCCATCAGGTGGTTGGAAGCATTATTGAAAATGGGGAAAAAGTTTCTCCTTCGATGATCGGGCAACGAGTGGGAGTGGCTTGGATCTTTTCCAGCTGCGGAAATTGCGAATTTTGTCATTCCGGACTTGAAAATTTATGTTCAGATTTTCAGGCTACAGGCCGCGATCGTTTTGGAGGTTACGCGGAATATATGGTTGCTCCCAAAAAATTTGTCTATCCCATCCCCGATTCAATATTAGATGCTGAAGCAGCTCCACTCTTATGCGCAGGCGCCATCGGAAAGAGATCCCTTTCCCTTTCAGGACTCAAGAACGGCCAGAACTTAGGATTAATGGGATTTGGAGCTTCTGGACACCTGGTGCTGAAAATGGTAAAACATTCTTTTCTTGATTCGGGAATCTTTGTTTTCTCAAGAAATAAAGAGGAAAGAAAATTCGCCATAGAGCTTGGAGCCAATTGGGCCGGCGATATTTCAGAAAAATCACCTGTAAAAATCGATTCCATAATAGATACCACTCCCGCCTGGAAACCAGTCTTAAAAGGTCTTGAAAATTTGCAAAATGGAGGCCGACTGATAATCAACGCAATACGAAAAGAAGATATGGATAAGGAATTACTGCTTCAGCTTGATTACGAAAAACATCTCTGGATGGAAAAAGAGATCAAATCGGTTGCCAATGTCACTGCGCAGGATGTAAAGGATTTCCTGAAGATTGCCGCAGCTTCGGGTATCAAACCCAATTACAAGGAATACAAACTGGAGGAAGCCAATAAGGCCCTTTGCGATCTAAAAAAAGGAAACCTGAGAGGCGCAAAGGTTTTGCGAATTTCATAATCATTAAAAATTCAGAAAAATGGAAACTATTCAAAAAGATAAGGTAAAGATTGATCTGGGACGCATAAAATTAGATGGTATTTTAACCGTACCGCCTTCCCCAAAAGGCATTGTGGTGTTTTCACACGGGAGCGGCAGCAGTCATTTAAGTCCGCGAAATTCTTATATAGCTGGAAAGCTGAATTCTCACAAATTCGCAACTCTTCTTTTTGATCTTTTAACCGAGGGAGAAGATATTCAGTTTAAAAACAGGTTTGATATAGAATTATTAACCGACCGTCTCCTCCAGGTTTCAGAATGGCTTAAAGATCAGGCGGCGACCATCGATCTTCCTTTAGGATTTTTTGGTGCAAGTACAGGAGCCGCATCGGCTTTACGGGCATCAGCCTTAATGGGAGAAAAAGTGGAAGCGGTGGTTTCAAAAGGAGGACGGCCAGATATGGCTGGAAGCGTTTATTTAACAAAAGTAACTGCACCTACCTTACTTCTGGTTGGCGGAAAAGATGATGTCGTTTTAAGTTTAAATCAAAAAGCACTTCATGAAATGAACTGTACCAAAGAATTAAAAATCATCCCTGGCGCCGGGCATCTCTTTGCCGAACCTCATACCCTGGAACGCGTAGCTGTTTTAGCCTCTTTATGGTTCGACAAATTTTTAAATTAAGGCCATGTTTAAGAACAGGCAGGAAGCAGGGAAACTGCTCTTCGATAAATTAAAAAATTACAAAGCTCAAAATGCGGTAATTCTGGCGATACCCCGCGGGGGACTTCCAATTGGAGTCATACTAGCCAAAGAACTAAAATTGCCTTTGGAAGTAGCTTTGATAAAAAAAATTGGCCATCCGCTCAATAAAGAATATGCCATTGGAGCTGTAAGCCTTAATAATATCATCCTGGATAATCAGGCAGCCGATATTTCACTGGATTTTATTTTAAATGAAACAAAACGATTGAGAGCTGTTTTGACAGAAAGAGAATCTGAATTCTACAAAAACCGTAAACCCCTGAAGCTAAAAGGTAAAATAGCAATTATTGTAGACGATGGGGTCGCTACTGGAAACACAATTTTGGCAACCGCCCAACTGGTTCATGAAGAATCTCCATCAAAAATAATTATTGCGATACCGGTTGCTCCGATGTCCACGATTTTAAAGCTTTCCGCTTCAACTTATATAGACCAAATAATTTGCCTGGAACAATCTCTTGATTTCGGTGGAGTTGGTGAATTTTATGAGAATTTCGACCAGGTTTCTGATAAAGAAGCTTTTAGGCTTTTCAAAATGTTCAATAATTCGGAAAGTATTTAATAATCTTATTCCACATTTAGAGTGAAGCCTTTTACTAATTCTTAAAAATGGGATTTTTCAAAATAGACCGATTGGGTAAAAAAACAGTAAGCGGGTTCGAAACCCGCTTTATCCAAAGTTTTCCGTTTCTGGAAAATTTTAAACATCAAATTACAGTTATTTCAGCCTCATCTCCTGACCGATGTCTTCGGATTCTAACCTAAAAACTTCTTTTTTGATCCCGACATATACGCCTGCGTACATGAATTTCAACAAACTGATATGAATTTAGATTCGGTTGTTACCAACCTGCTTTTTATCTCTTATTTGATAAACTAAAGATAACCTAAAAACTATTTGATTCCAATAACATTCATTTCTAAAAAAAGTGATTTTTGTCACTTTATTACAGGATCCTCTGTTTTTAAACTTACTTCATAATTTCTTGTTTACTAAGTACAACCAGTAGCACCTATAAAAAGAAAAGAGGGAAATTCATCCCAATTTTTCTCTTTTCTTTTAGGCTTAATAAACCTCCGAAAACCTAGGTATTAAAATTCCCATTAAGAAAATGAAGATGAATTAACCGTGCCTGAAGATGGTTTCTACCTGCGTGCCAATTAAATTTTTTTAAGCTATGTTTCTTTAAACATCTATACTATAAAGTTGATAATCAGCGTATAATTTCACCAGCGCCGCGACTGACCACGCCTGATGAATGCATCCTTTCCCATGATGAGGCTCCAGACCATCAAAAATTTCCGAAATGCAATAAAGGCCATGGTCATGATAAAAATGTTCTTTTATGGGAGCCAGTTCCTTTAAAACGTATTTTTTATTTTTTAAGTTCTCCCCATATATTTGAAAATAAGCACGGAAGTATTCGTATATCAAAAACGGCCATACTGTTCCCTGATGATAGGCATGATCCCGCTGCCATTGATCCCCTTTATAAACTCCCTGGAATTTTGAATCATCCCTGCTTAAAGTGCGAAGGCCATAAGGAGTATAAAGCTTTTCTTTAACAGCTTTAAAGATCTTTTCTTTTTGGTCAAAATTCAAAACGGAAAAGGGCAGGCTCAGACAAAAAATTTGATTAGGACGAAAGCTATTATCGGTAGAGACACCAGGATTGATTACATCAAAAAGGCTTCCTTCACCATTAGTAAAGAAACGTGTAAAATTCCTTTCAAAAAGTCCAATCAATTCCAGAAATTTATTATCAATTTCAGAATGTAATAAGGAGGCAAAATATTCATATATTTTCAAGGCATTATACCAAAGAGCGTTGATCTCAACAGCGCAGCCATTTCTGGGAGTAATAGCAATGCCGTTAATTTTTGCATCCATCCAGGTTAGCTGAGTGCTAACATCGCCCCCATACAAAAATCCTTCCCCGGTTACATGAATATTATACCGGGTACCCTTAATGTGATAATCCAGAATTTCTTTTAAAGCCGAAAAATGATTATTCACAAAGTCCAAATCACGGAATTTAGTGTAATATTCATATAAGACCACAAAGAGCCATAGCGTCGCATCTATTGTATTATAAGGTATTGAATCTGAATGGTGATCTGGAAATCTATTAGGGATCATTCCCCGATCAATATTTTTAAAAAATCTGTTCAGAATAGATTTTGAGGCGATTTTATTTTCTCTCGCTATGGTCAATCCCCGCATAGCAATCATAGTATCTCTCCCCCATACTTCGAACCAGTGATAACCGGCAATTATGGACTTATATTCTGATTCTGGCTTCTGCACTAAAAATTGATCTCCGGCTTTTAAAAGATCCTGGTAAAATCTACATTCATTTTCCGGGTAGAGATCATTAGTTGATTGAGGTATTAGATCGGAAATTTTTTTCCCCGAAAGTTTATCATCATCGGTAAAACAAATGGTCAGTTCTTCGTTGGGATTGATCGTATATTTCAGGAAACCTATGCGATAATAATCACAAACATAATCCAGGCCTCTTTGCTCATTTACGGGAAGTAAGACGTTTTTGTACCAGCTTCGAGCTTCCATATAATTTCCATAGTTCCAAAAAGTATAGATCGCTTTACTACCATAAAAGGGATATGTTTTGATCATTTTTGAACCGTATTCCGTATAAAAATCGAAATAGCTGTTCTCTCGAAAAACCATCTGATGATCAGAACAGGAATATAATGGATGAATTTCAAAAGAAATTGGAATGTCGCTCTTGTTTATATATTGGATCAAAGTGGTATTGGATCCCTGAAGCATAAAAATATTTTTCTCCAGTTTCCACTCCTCATTACTGTATACCCATTTTGGATTGGGATTGACCTGGTAAGATTTTAAAAATTGGGTGCCATCAGGATGTATGACCCCAGGATATTTATTGGAAGAAAGATCGAAATATTTTCCATCATGAAAAATTCGTTCTTCAACTTTGGCCACGAGGACTTTTCTATCGGCCGGCGGATTTAAAGAAGCTACCAAAACTCCATGGTGGCTTCTCGTATTGGCTCCTGAAATTGTGCCCGAAGCATAGCCTCCAATACCATTGGTTAATAACCATTCCTTACTGAAAAGATCGTCCCGCCATTCATAATGGTCCCCGGTAACCAATGTGCCCAGAAAATTTTCAATTTCCAATGTCGCCTGATCTTTTGAAAATCCTGAATCTATAGCGTACCTATAAATTAAGCTGTGTTCCAACTCATTAATTCCATAACCATTCTGAATACTTCCTAAAAAGTTCCGAAAAGCCTTTTTACGTTTCCTCGCACTCCAAGAAACTTCCACATCGTAGCGGCCTGGATTTGCAAAAATAAGATTGACTTTTTTTTCGGGAATATGTAAGGTTTTAGCCAGTTTCTTTAGGACCTCTGGGGATTTTTTTTCGCCTATGCCAGCTATCTTGACAATAGATGCAAAATGAGCTTCATTGCTATCAGGGACAGATTTAATGGAGGAAAAAATAGACATGCATAGCTTATTAAATTAATTCTATCTTTTTGAAAATGTGAATTATACTTCCCTTATACAGGTAGACCAGATATTTTTCCTTTTATTCCTGGTCCCTATATTTTCCTGTCCATTCCAGGTCTTTGATTCGAAAAACGATAGGTATCTCCTCTTTGATTATTCTGGTAGAAAACTCACTGATGGCGTGAAGTTCCCTTTTCTCCTTTTTAGCAATAAGCTTCTCAACTCCCAGGGCAAAGGCATGCAACAAATATTTTGCCTCTGTTTGATGAAGCTCTTCAAATTCGCCATGGACCAAAACTGATCGCCAATGATCAATAGATTCAATTTCATCAATTTCCAGTGAAATGAATTTATTCTTTCTTAAAGCCTTCAATTTTTGACCTTTACCTGAATAGCCAATAACCGAGTTATTTTCCTCGCTATAGAAATAGGTAATGGGTACGACAAAAGGTCTTTTTTCAAATATATACCCTAAACGACCCACATAATTATTTCTCAGCATTTCCAGACATTGCTCATTATTTAAATCTTTTCTCATGATTTTAAGGTATTACTGAAACAATTATATCCACTTTACTAATGGGAGGTTCCTTCTTTTCGTTAACAACTTATTCTTTGGAAAAAAACGCATGTCGTAATGAAAAGCTCCGGTAAAGGATGCGGTAATTTCACCTTTATAAACTGCCTGAGAGTTATCTTCTGAAATCAAAGGCAATTCCTCTATATTTCTAATTCCATAATTACCATTTTCCAGATGTTTAACAAGAACCAATTCAACGCCAATTTCTGAGGGCGGAATTTGACCCAGATTCAATACAACTTCAGCCGAGAATATCTCCCCTAATTCCAGGGAACGGCTGGTATCTGAAACCTGAACGCTTACTACAGAAATTTTCGACCATTCTTTATTAATCTTTTTTGTCCAATCGGTAAATTTTTTTGTTAGTTCATAATTGTTCTCCTTCATTTGCCTGGTCTGATCATACATATTCTCATAATAATTAGTTTTATATTCCTTCAACATACGTTTAGTGGTAAATTGAGGTGTTATATATGCAAAGGAATTTTTTATCCGATCAGTCCATTTTTCGTTTATATCACCATCGGTAACGCTAAAAAATTCCGGAATAATTTCGTGCTCAAGAATATTAAATATGGTTTCAGTATCTAGATCATCCTGATCTTTTTGATTTTCATAAAGTTGTTCCTGGGTAAGAGCCCAGCCTGCTTCCGGCCTGTAAGCTTCAGCCCACCATCCATCCATAACACTAAAGTTGAGAGTGCCATTCATTGCTGCTTTCATACCACTCGTTCCGGAAGCTTCATTTCCCCTTTGTGGAGTATTTAACCATACATCTACCCCCTGTACAAGCAAACGAGCCAATTCCATATCATAATTCTGGATGAATAGGATCTTGCCTGAAAAAATAGGCTGTTCGGCTACTTCTATAATTCTTTTTATCAAGGCTTGTCCCTCTCTATCGGCCGGATGAGCCTTTCCTGCAAAGATGAATTTCACCGGTTTCAAAGGATTGTTGACAATTTTGGAAAGTCTTTCCATATCATTAAACAGCAGAGTGGCTCGCTTATAAGGGGCGAAACGTCTCGCAAAACCAATGATAAGATCCTTTTCATTAAAAGAATTAAATATACCGTACGCTCTAGCTGGTGGAAGATGACGACTTCTGACTTCATTTTTTAATCGGGATTGAATTCCCTCGATCAGAGCTTTCTTTAATTCTTTTTTTATTTCTGCGACTTCCTTAGAAGGAATTTCCCTGACCTTTGCCCAATAGTTACTATTTGAGGTATCTTCCAGAAAATTGGGATCTAAATATTTTTTGAATAATTCTTGCCATTGCGGAGCCGCCCACGTTTGGTAATGAACACCATTGGTAACGTTATTGATCTCCAGTTCCTGCTCGAGCAAGCCTTTCCAGAGAGGTTTAAAAATCCTTTGGGTCACCTCGGAATGAATTTTACTTACAGCGTTAATCTCGCCAGATAACCTTGCCGCGAGATAGCTCATGGAAAACTTCTCGTGAGGATCAGAAGATTTAAGCCTGCCAAGACTTAAAAAACGTTCCCATGCCACGTTAAGAGAATCTGCCAGATGAGATTGATAACTTCTAAGTAAATTTTCCTCAAACATATCCTGTCCGGCAGGAACCGGTGTATGGGTGGTAAAAAGAGAAGATGCTTTCACAAATTGTGTAGCTTCCTCGAAGGTCAGATTATCATTCCCAACCAGTTTCATAATTCTGAATAAACTCGCAAAGGCAGTATGGCCTTCGTTGTAATGATAGAGATCCGGATGAATGTTCAATTTATCTAACACCTGTAGCGTCATGGCTGCAATTAAAAGTTCTTGTCGCAGCCGGTTTTCATTATCACCGCCATAAAGCTGGTGAGTAATTCCTTTATTTTCATCACCATTTTCAGGAATATCAGTATCAAATAAATAAAGGGGAATACGGCCTACTTCTAATTTCCAAATTTGAACGCTCACCATAGGTCCTCTCAATGGAAATTGCAGCACCAAACGATTTCCTTTTGAATCTGTCACCGGAGTTATGGGCAGTTGCGTAAAATGCAGTTTATCATATTCAGCTACCTGTTCGCCATGTAAGGTGAGCGATTGTTTAAAATACCCATACCTATAAAGTATTCCAAAGGCAACCATATCCAGGTTCATTTCACTTGCTTCCTTAAGAAAATCACCTGCCAGAATTCCCAAACCACCGGCATAAATTGGAATGGATTCATGCAAACCGTACTCCATACATAAATAAGCTATTTTTGGGCCGGTTTTATTCTGGCTCAAGGCCATATACTCCTGGAAATTTTGAAAAATCTTCCGAAGTTTTTCCATAAAGCCGTTATCTTTTTCCAGTTCCAGGAATCGCTGATAAGCTAAAGAATTAAGCAACGTGATAGGATTTCCGTGCACCTTTACCCATAATTTAGGATCGATAGACCGAAATAGATCTTCAACTTCAGCATGCCAGGTCCACCATAGATTTTTACACAATATTTCCAGGGGTTGGAGAGCTTGCGGAATTTTAAATTTTACCATCGCGCTTTTCCAGATGGGTTCATTAGACTCGGCTGGTTCAACATAGGCGTGCGAAATCATTTCATAAATTCTTTTAAGCCCTTCTTCTTTTAACCTTCGTCTTTCAATAGCTACGGCATATACCTCGTAATAGTTACCAATAAGTTGTTTCCAAAGGAAATTTCTGGAAATTTCAAAGGCACTTTTTCTGACTTCTGATAATTCCTGTTCATTCTTGATACTAAATTCATAGATATGATTTGCAATTTGATCAACCACGGTTTGATCATTGTAATCCATACGCTCGATAACCAGCATCCCTTCTGAAGTGTCTTTGGAAAGGGAATTCACTTCTTTGCCAAATCCGGTTAAGGTAGTAGTTACCGAAGGAACCTGAAAGGACAGACTTTCTAAGGGCGTATACCCAAAAGGTTCATAGTAAGACGGAAAGACCGTGAGATCAAAACCGATTAAAATATCATAATAACTTTTATTAAAAACTCCATCTCTTTCATCCAGATAGATGGGAGCAAAAATAATTTTGACCTTTTTATCAGGACTATTTGTAAGCTTATTATTCTTTATTTTCTGGCAAATTGCATCATGGGCAAAATCCTGTAAATAATGAGTCAAAAAGTTAATATCTGCAGCTTCTTTATAGCCTTTACCCTGAAGGCAATCTAATACCTCATTCCGGGGGCGGGTATGTGCGGCAGGTACAAGTATAAAACCAATTATCTGGCGGTCTAACTTTTCATTTTGGAGCAATTCGGCGAGAGAATCCAGGAAAAGGTCCATCCCTTTATTTTTAAACTCATACCTCCCACTGGTGGCAACCAAAAAGCTATTTTCTGGTAAGGCAGAACCTGTTACACAAGAAGCTATCTTAATAAGATCTTTCCTGGCTTCGCTGCGTTTATTTTCCAAATCTTTTTGGGCAGGTAAAAAAGAATCATCAAAACCGTTAATGGTTACTTTATCTACAGCTTTTCCCAGTAATTGCTGACATTCCCGAGCAGTATTTTCACTAACGGTAGTAAAAGCATCTGCGGTAACCGCAGCCGCTTTCTCAAGAGAATGTTTAGCCAGGGTATTAAAATCTTTTGCTACCTGATCGCCATTATAAGTATCAAATTTTCCGTAAAATGGCTGTCCTGCACCACAAAGGGTTCTTCCAGTGACCGTTGCGTGCGTGGTAAAAATGGTAGTGACACCCTGAACTTCATTTTCAAGATATAAAACTCCCGCACCGGTCATCCATTCGTGAAAATGAGCGAGGATGTTATGTTTTCCCTGCAGGAAGAATTTTTTATAATCTTCAATTATCATTCCCGCACTATAACCAAATAATGCGGGTTCGATATAATCCCATCCCCCCTGAAGAGAATCCAATCTGTTTTTAGACCATAAATTGCTAAAAATTTGATCTTTCTTTGAGAATAATGGTGAGAAATCAACCAGGATCACAATAGGATTACTGGGGATATTCCACCGTCCAATTCTAATTTTTAATCCTTCCCTGTTGAATTGATTTTTCCATTCCCTTAATAATTCAGCTTCTTCTATAAACTCGGTATTTCCTTCACTTCCCTTATACAAATCTGGTCCAATTTGTATAAAATGATCGCCAAGATCTCCTTCCAACAATGGAGCTTTAGAGGCAAGAAAAGTATGTATACCTCCCACTTTGTTGCAAACTTCCCAACTAACCTCGAAGATAAAGTCAGGTTTTGAAAGGGTTTCTGAATTATTTTCCATTTTTTTAAAATTACCTGAATAAGCCTAAGATCCTTATTGACGCTATAGATAGAAATAAGGCCTGAATTCTTCCCTTTTGGTAATATTAAATTTAGGAAGAAGACAGGGGAGGAATGATGATATAAATCATTATTTAAAAAAGCTATAGAGCCCCATATGGTGTTAATCAGGATCTATTTCCTGAGGAAGGAAACCGCATAGTTTTCCCCAAAGGTTTTACGAAGATAAAAGAAGAAAAATACACCAATTTGCTCTTAATATTATCTTTTGAAGCGCGACTCTAACCAGAGAGGAGAATTGACCTCTAAAGGGCTAAACAGAAGCAAGCCGACTCTGAATTTTTAGAGGAACTGAAGGTCAAGGCAACAATTTGATGACATTATAATTTGGTGTTGAAGATCTGTGAACTAAAAAAGGTAAAAAACCTTTTTTAAACAGAAAGCCATAAAAAACATAAATCCCTGTAAATCAAAGTATTTACAGGGATTTGCTTAAAATTGAATTCTCTAAAAGTGACCTCGGCAGGATTCAAACCTGCAACCTTCTGAGCCGTAATCAGATGCGCTATTCAGTTGCGCCACGAGGCCTTTTTTGTACCAACTTTGTGTTTTACAAAGCGGGTGCAAATATATTGTTTATTTTAAAAACTGAAAAGTTTCAGGATAATTTTTGGCCTAAATAATTTCAGCGCTTAAACCCGCGTCCAGAAGTTTTGAACACCGCGGCTTCAAATCTTCGTAAGGTCCTGTTTTTACCGTACATTTACCTTTGTAATGAACCAGTAGTGAACATTGTTCGGCCTGTTCAGGAGTGTGGTCGCAGGCATAAATAAGTGTTTCTATAACGTGATCGAATGTATTATGATCGTCATTATACAAAACGATCTCGTTTTCTTTTTTCTCCTTTGTCTTTTCTTCTACCTTTTCTAATACTTCTTCTTTCGTGCTCATCTTCAATAATTTCCTTTCCAGTTCAAAGATAAAAATTAATTATAAAACCCTCAACGTGAAAACTTTGCAGCTACCCAATCATTCCTTTCAAAATTCTCGACAAAATCCAGTCCAACTTTCCTGCAGGCTTTTTTAATTACCGGAAGGTCGATCAGATAAAATCCACTTAAAAAAATCACGCCATTTTCGGTGAGCGTTTTTTCATATTCCGGCAAATCCCGCAAGAGAATATTTCTGTTGATATTGGCAAGAATGATATCATATTTTCGGTCTTTAATCAGTTCAACTCCGCCTTCTTCCACATTGATAAAAGTACATTCATTCCTTTCAATATTTTCGATCGTATTTAAATAACACCAGTTATCAATATCGATAGCATCAATTTGAGAAGCTCCTTTCATGGCTGCCAGAATAGCAAGAACACCGGTTCCGCAGCCAATGTCCAATACCTTTTTTCCTTCAAAATCATTTTTCAGAATATGCTGGATCATCATATGAGTGGTGGCGTGATGCCCCGTTCCGAAAGACATTTTCGGCTCTATGACGATATCATATTTCGCTTCAGTTTCGGGATGAAAAGGCGCTCTTACGCTACAAATTTCATCAACCAGGATAGGAGTGAAATTTTTCTCCCATTCCTTATTCCAGTTCAGCCTTTCAATTTCTGAAACCGAATAATTTATTTCAAATTCTTCCGACTGCAAAATATGAACACCTGTTAAAAGGTCATCTTCATACTCTTCTACTGGAATGTAAGCGGTAATACCGTCATCATTTTCAACGAAACTTTCAAAACCCAAATATCCCAGTTCTGCAATGAGGATCTCTGAAGCCGGCTGCACCGGATCGATCTTAAACTGAAATTCCAGGTAATTGCCACCCATCTTAGAATGAATTTACGATCTCCACAAAATCTACCGCTTTTAGACTGGCACCTCCTATGAGTCCACCATCTACATCTTCTTTGGCAAAAATTTCTTTGGCATTATCGGGTTTTACACTACCTCCATATAGAATGGATGTATTTTCAGCCACTTCTGAACCGATATTTTTTGAAATCAATTCCCGTACATGCTTATGGATTTCCTGTGCCTGCTCGGGAGAAGCTGTTTCGCCCGTACCTATTGCCCACACCGGTTCATAGGCGAGAATGATATTTTTCCAGGCGCTTTTGGGAAGATTAAAAAGACTTTCTTTTAATTGCCTTTCCACAACTTCAAAATGCCTCTCACTCTTACGTTCTTCCAGTTCTTCGCCAAAACAGAAAATTACGGTCATCTCTTTTTCTATAGCCGTTTTTACCTTTTTAGCAAGTAGCTCATTCGTTTCCTTAAAATAGGCCCTTCGCTCACTATGCCCAAGAATGACAGTCTCCACGCCCACACTTTTCAACATATCAGCTGAAATTTCACCAGTATACGCGCCTTTTTCATGTTCGCTCATATTTTGAGCGGCCACAATCACCGGAGTATTTTTTAAAGCCTGAAAAACTGGATATAAATTAGTAAAAGAAGGGGCTACCATGACCGTTGCTTCTGGTTCTTTTACCAGTTGCATTTTGATATGACCTATAAGCTCTTCGGCTTCAGCAAGGTCGTTATTCATTTTCCAGTTTCCGGCTACTATATTTTTTCTCATTTTCTGAAATTTTCGAGGATTGGTTTGTTTTAATTTCAGGGAATTTTTCCCCTGATAACAAATATAATACAAGGAAGATTGAAAGCCTCTTAAACCGAAGCTAAACCTCTAAAAATTGAAAAATCCTGAAAAAGCTACCGAAATCATTTATAATTTTATATCGGAAGCATCATACCAGTGAACTTTTTGGGTGATAGTACCATTTTCGAGGGTGAGGATTCCTGGATTGGAACGCACAATGGTCTTTAAGGCCGTTTCATCAGTCTGATAAAATTTGAAGTTAAGGTTGTACTTTTTCCTGAGCTTCTGCTGAAGTTTTTCACCGGAAGCGGTTAGCCCCAACACCATATATCCTTTATCAAGGGCTTCATCGCTCAAACGCTTTATCTCTTTATAGCCTTCAAGCTCGGTTGATCTAATGTTATAAACAACGATCAGCAAAACTTTGGGCGCATTCAATACTTCCTGCGTTATATCCCCTTCTTCACCTTCGATGACAAAATCGTGAATTGGAGGGATCATATTTTCTTCAGACTGTTTTGTCTCCACTCCAATAAATTCACCATCAACCTGCGGATAGGCTCCATGATTGGTGATCACCTTTTCCTCACCATCAACTTTGAATTTCCAGTGGTAAGTTACCTCAGCTTTTCTCGCCTCTTCGGGTAATTTCATTTTCTCCGGAATATTATTTCCAACTTTATAAGGCCTGAAATCGAAAACCGGCAGATGCATCAGCACATAATAGCAAAATGCAAAACAAAGCATGAAAGAAGCAAAAATGATCCAGCGGTGCGATGCCGGTGCGAAAATAGGCGTGATATATTTCCTGTTAAAAAACAACACGAGAATGAACAGCAGCAAAGCCACATCTTTATAGAATGACTGCCAGGGCGTGAGAGGAATGGCATCGCCAAAACAGCCGCAATCTGTCACTTTATTATAGTATGCCGAATAAAAAGTCAGGAATGTAAAAAAGAGGATCATGAGCAACAGGCACCAGGTAGTGAATTTTGGCGCATAGCCTATTAAAAGCATGATCCCGAGCACCAGTTCAAAAATGACGATGATAATGGCAATTATTAATGCGAAGGGAATTAAAAACTGGATATCAAGTACCTGTTCGCTGAAATATTCCTGTAGTTTATACGAAAAACCTACGGGATCGTTGAGTTTGATAAATCCGGAAAAAATAAAAAGAACTCCAACCAGCACTCTGGCGATACCTGTAATTACCTTCATAATTTTATTTTCAAATTATTATAGTCTGCCAACTATAAAAGTCATTTTAATTATTTTTCCGCTCCTTCGGCCTCACTGAAATGTATCATCGCGAAAACCGAATAATTGATCATATCCTGGTAGTTGGCATCAATGCCTTCACTTACCAGGGTTTTTCCTTTATTGTCTTCAATTTGCTTTACACGCAGTAATTTCTGAATGATCAAATCGGTAAGGGAGCTTATTCGCATATCCCGCCAGGCCTCGCCATAATCGTGATTCTTATCCATCATCAGCTGCCTGGTTTCGGAGATTTTTTCATCATAAAGCCGGGTAGCTTCCTCGACAGTCAGGTCTGGCTGGCCGGCAATTCCCTTTTCCAGCTGAATAAGGGCCATCACCGAATAATTTATAATTCCTATAAATTCAGATTTCTCATCTTCCTCGATCTTTCTTACATCACTTTCCTGAAGTTTCCTTATGCGCTGCGCTTTTATAAAGATCTGATCGGTAAGCGAAGGCAGCCTGAGAATTCGCCAGGCACAGCCGTAATCTTTCATTTTATTCAAGAACAAACTGCGGCAAACTTCTATCACCGCATCGTATTGTTTGGAAGTATCCTGCATGAAGTAGATGTAATTTGCGTAAATTTCGGTCAAATATTTCAGATAGTCAAAGTTATTTAAAAAGCCCGTTTTTTCTATGTTTATCAACTGCAAAGGCACTCTTTTAGATCTTTCCGAACCCAAAGTCATGGGAATTATCAATATCACACCCGATTCTTTTTACAGCGGAAGCCGGGCAAATTCTGATAAGGAAATTCTGAAAAAATCCGAACAGATGCTGAATGAAGGAGCTACTTTTCTCGATCTTGGCGCATACAGCAGCAGGCCCGATGCAGAGGATATTTCTGAAGGAGATGAATTAAAAAGAATGCTTCCGAGCATTGAAATTATTTTAAAAGAATTTCCTGAAGCTATTTTATCCATCGATACCTTCCGAAGTGACGTTGCAAAAAGAAGTATCGAGGCTGGCGGTGCGATCATCAATGATATTTCAGCAGGCATTTTAGATGACAAAATGCTGAAAACAGTGGCTGATTTGCAGGTGCCCTATATTATGATGCATATGAAAGGTACGCCCCAAACCATGAAAGCTCAGAACCAGTATGAAGACCTTGTAGGTGATATTTTGTTTTATTTTTCTGAAAGAATCGCGGAAGCACGAAAACTTGGAATTAACGACCTAATTATCGATCCCGGCTTCGGATTCGCTAAAAACATCGCACAAAATTTTGAATTATTAGCTAAGCTCGAACTTTTTAAGAACCTGGAACTCCCGCTGCTGGCAGGACTTTCCCGCAAAAGCATGATCTGGAAAAAGCTCAGGATCGCTCCAGAAGATGCTTTAAACGGCACTACGAGTCTTAATACCATAGCTCTTTTAAAAGGAGCTTCCATTCTTCGGGTTCATGATGTAAAAGAAGCTTTAGAATGCATCAAATTAACCGCTGAAGTATCAAACTTATTTTAGTTTTTCTATTTTTACATAAAACCCCTGCAATTTGGACATCATAGATCTTCGAATTCTCGATATCCTGGATATTGTTTTTGTTGCCCTTCTCTTATACTACGTATACAAGCTGGTACGCGGTACGGTAGCCGTAAATATTTTTATAGGTATTGTAGTGATTTACCTGGTCTGGCTGCTAACAAAGCTGCTCCAAATGGAATTGCTCAGCAGCGTTCTTGGTGAATTTATAGGGGTTGGTGTTTTTGCGCTGATCGTGGTTTTCCAACAGGAAATAAGGAAATTCCTTTTAATGATCGGCTCTACCAATTTTACGCAACGGGGGCGCTTTTTCCGAAATTTTCGTATTAACAGGGAAGATTTTGAGACCAAAACAAATGTCGAAGCTATTGTGGGTGCCTGTGAATCAATGGGAAATTCTTATACAGGTGCTTTGATGGTCATACAAAAAAGCAATAAGCTTGATTTTGTTAAAAATACGGGTGATAAAATGTGGATTGAGCTAAATCAGCCAATTATTGAATCCATTTTCTTTAAAAACAGTCCGCTTCACGATGGAGCAATGATCATCGAAGATAATAAGATCACTGCTACCAGGGTTATTCTGCCGGTTTCTAATGACCGCACCATTCCTTTAAGATTCGGATTGCGCCACCGGGCAGCCGTTGGGATCACTGAAAAGACCGATGCACTTGCTGTGGTGGTGAGCGAGGAGACCGGACAAACTTCCTATATCAAAGACGGACAGTTCGTAATGTTTGAAACCATGGAAGAATTAAAGGAAAAGCTGAAAGAAGATCTTAACTAAACCGCTTCTTCAGCCTTAAACTGCACTTCATAAAGTTTGCGATAATAACCGTTATTTTTCTGAAGCAGGTCAGTGTGTTTGCCAATTTCAACAATTTCACCCTGGTCCATTACAATAATTTTATCGGCTTTTTTGATGGTAGCCAGTCGGTGGGCAATAACTATGGAAGTGCGGCCTTCGGTAATTTTCTCCGTCGCTTCCTGGATAAGCTGTTCGCTATAAGAATCTACGGAAGAAGTCGCTTCATCTAAAACGAGAATACTGGGATTACTAACATAAGCCCTAAGAAAGGAGATCAATTGCCGCTGACCCGAAGAAAGCATCGCGCCTCTTTCCTTTACATTATAATAATAGCCATTTGGAAGGGAGCTGATAAATTCATGAATCCCGATTTGTTTGGCCGCGTTGATGACATCTTCATCTGAAATTTCAGGATCTTCCAGGTTGATATTATTCATGATAGTATCGGCAAACAAAAACACATTCTGAAGCACTACCGCAATTTGTGCCCGTAAAGACTGGAGTTTAATGTTTTTTATATCGATCCCGTCAACACATATACTACCGGAACTGATCTCATAAAAACGGCTGAGAAGGTTGATAATAGTCGATTTACCCGCGCCGGTAGCGCCAACAATGGCAACAGTTTCGCCCGGTTCAACCTTAAAGGAAATTCCTTTTAAAACCTCTTCATCATCAACATAGCTGAAATGAACATTTTTGAATTCGATCTCCCCTTTAAGTTTTTCAATTTCCAGATCACCGGTATCTTCAATGGAAGCTTGAGTATCCAAAATTCCAAAAACCCGGTTTGCAGCGACCATTCCCATTTGCAGGGTATTGAATTTATCGGCAATTTGCCGTAACGGACGGAAAAGCATCTGCGATAGTTCAATAAAAGCCACAATAATACCCAGGGTCATGCCATCACCCGTGATCACCCTTAAACCACCAAACCAAACAATCAGGCCGATGGTTATTGAAGTTGACATTTCAGCGATTGGAAAGAAAATTGAATTATACCATACCGTCTTTACCCATGCTTTTCTATGTTTATCATTGATCTCTTTAAAATTCTCATATTCGGTTTTCTCGCGGGTGAAAAGCTGAACGATCTTCATTCCCGTGATCCGTTCCTGGACAAAAGTATTTAAATTGGCCACCTGTGTTCTTACTTCCTCAAAAGCCAGTTTCATCTTCTTCTGAAAAACACGGGTAGCATAAATAATAAACGGTAAAACGGTAAGTACCAGCAGCGTAAGTTGCCAGCTTTTATAGAACATCACCCCTAAAACGACCAGCATTTTTAAAAGGTCACTAATGATCATGAATAAGCCCTGGCTAAAGATACTGGCGATGGTTTCAATATCACTAACTGCCCTGGTAACGAGCCTGCCCACAGCCGATTTATCATAATAGCTCATCTTGAAATTGAGCATATGCCTGAATAATTTTACCCGAATATCTCGTACCACTTCCTGGCCAAGCCAGTTGGCATAATAGA
This sequence comes from Christiangramia fulva, assembly GCF_003024155.1. Classification (NCBI taxonomy): domain Bacteria; kingdom Pseudomonadati; phylum Bacteroidota; class Flavobacteriia; order Flavobacteriales; family Flavobacteriaceae; genus Christiangramia; species Christiangramia fulva. The sequence continues at coordinate 2,198,571 of NZ_CP028136.1, read as the reverse complement.
TAAAACTAAACTGGAAGATCACTTCAAGCACAAGCACTCCCATCATCAGACTTACATAATAGATAAGGCTGTCATAATCGGCTGGCAGGAGCGCATTATCTACAGTTTCCTGAAGAAGGATAGGTCTTAATACGCCGAATAAGGATAAAAGTACCGCTGAAATAGCAACAAAATAAAAAATACGCTTGTACGGATTGGTATATTTAAGCAGCCGCTTAAATAGATCCATATCGAAAGCATTTCCTGTTTTTGATGCCATATTTTTAAATTCTGATATTTTTTGGGTATTCGATTTTTGTTAAATACAATCCATGTGCAGGAACCGAAGCTCCAGCCATTCCCCGGTCTTCACTTTTGATGACCTTGTGCATATGCGAGACCGGATATTTACTCTGACCTATTTCTATTAAAGTTCCAACGATCGCCCGAACCATGTTTCGGAGAAATCTGTCGGCTTTAATATAAAAAACCAGTGTATTTTCTCCTCTTTTCCATTCTGCCAGGTCAATACGGCAGTTATAAGTTTTTACATCGGTGCGGCTACGCGAAAAACATTTGAAATTAGTGTATTCTTTTAAAATTTCAGCAGCCTGATTCATTTTTATAAAATCAAGATCCTGATATAAAGCCCAGGCAAAATCGGCCATAAAAGCATCTTTTTTCTGAATGATATGATACTCATAGCTCCTTGAAATCGCATCGAACCGTGCATGAACATCTGCCTTAACTTCAAAAATATCTGAAATCGCGATATCTTTTGGAAGCATGGTATTCAGCTTGTACTTCAACTCCTGCAAATCGAAATCTTGCTCAGTATCAAAATGGGCAAAGAGTTGTTTGGCATGAACTCCGGCATCAGTCCTTCCCGCTCCTACCACTTCGATTGTTGAAGGAAAGAGCCTGCTCAGATTTTTTTCAAGAACTTCCTGGACGCTTATCGCATTTGGCTGAATTTGCCATCCGTGATAAGCTTTTCCAAAATATGAGAGATCTATAAAATACCTCAAACGCCGCTTAATTTTTATATTTGCGAAGTGCAAAGATAAGGCAATTATGGCAAGGAAAAAGGCTTTTAGCACCTCATCATTTGTTAAGTGATTTCTAAAAAAATACCATTTGAAAAAAATTCTTCTTCTCAGCGATACCCATGGATATATAGATGACCGAATTCTTCATTACGCCTCACTAGCCGATGAAATATGGCATGCCGGTGATATTGGAGATCTTTCGGTTACAGATCAGCTTCAGAAATTGAAGCCTCTGAAAGGAGTTTATGGAAATATCGATAATGCAACCATAAGAAAAGAGTTTCCGCTAAACAAAAGATTTATGTGTGAAGATGTAGATGTCTGGATCACGCATATTGGTGGTTATCCCGGAAGATATTCCCCTCCTGTTAAGGAAGAAATCAAAAGAAATCCGCCTAAATTATTCATTTCCGGCCATTCCCATATTCTGAAAGTAATGAACGACAAAAACCTTCATTTACTTCATATGAATCCCGGAGCAGCCGGGAAACAGGGGTTTCATAAAAAGCGAACCATGCTGCGGTTTGAAATTCACAAAGCGAATATTCAGAATCTGGAGGTGATCGAATTGGGCTGAATAAAAAAACCCGGAGCAGAACCCCGGGTTTTTCACGCACTAATATACTAAGATGATAGGCTTATCGCAATCGGTCTACAGATTTTACGAGATCTTCGTCCCTTTTAATGGCCTTATTGGCCAGAACAAGTAAAACGATAGAAACAATGGGAAGGAACATCCCAATACCCTTCTCTGAAATATCCATTTCTCCAGGTAAACTTAGAGACCAATACACAAACACTCCTAGTAAAAAAAGATTTAATATGATATTCAGGCGGCCCAGAACAAACTGGAGCTTCCTGTTTTTAAACATAAAAATACTCACCAGCGACAAAGCTGCTGAGGCAAGGAACATTCCAAATATAAGCAATTGGTCTATTGCGTAAACTTCAGTCCCCTCAGATGTTTCCCAAACCGGGAAAACAAAAATGAGGCCGGCACTTACAATTACTGCCAGTAATAAATAAACCGTCTGTATTCTTTGAAGCATAGTTTTTATCCTTGCGGCCACAAAAATAAAAGATTCTTTTTAGAATTGGTATGTAAAAGTTTAAAATAAAGTTGTATTATTGCAAGAACATTTCGTAACCCATTCAATAGTGGTTACTTAAGTCTCCAAACTTTTTGTTCTTCCTCGAGAAGTTTAAAATCAACCCAAAGAAAAAAATTTTATTTTAAAGCATTCATGTTTGAAATTTCAGAATTAAAAGCTAAAAAGCTTCCTGAACTTAAGGAGATTGCTCAATCTCTAAACGTTCCCAAGTACAAAACAATGAAGAAGTTAGACCTGGTTTACCAGATTCTTGACTATCAGGCTGCAAATCCTAAAAAGGTGAAAGAAGTACTTACCGAAGAAAACCAGGACACCACCAAGAGCCAGGAAAAGAAACCTAAAGGCAAGATAGGCAGCAACAAAAGGCCGCCTAAATCTTCTCCATCTAAACCTTCTCCAGATAAAAGTAAGGAAAAGGATTCTTCATCTAAAAAAGACGAGAGTCAAAGCGCTCCTAAAAGCCAGGGAAACAAAGGAAATCCAGGTAAAAAAGACAATCGCGGCCGTACCGACAACCGTAGTTCCAATCGCAATGATAACAGGAACGACAATCGCAATGACAACAGGAACGATAACCGTGGTGACAATCGTAATGATAATCGTAACGACAACCGCAGCGATCATAAGAAAAGCAGCCATGATAACAATGGCAATCGCGACAATCGTAATCGCTATCGAGAGCCTGATTATGAATTTGATGCCATTATAGAAAGCGAAGGAGTTCTGGATATTATGCAGGACAACTATGGTTTCCTAAGATCGTCAGATTATAATTACCTTACTTCACCTGATGATATTTACGTATCACAGTCGCAAATTCGTTTATTCGGACTTAAAACCGGAGATACTGTTCAGGGACAAATTCGTCCGCCTAAAGAGGGTGAAAAATATTTCCCTCTGATCAAGATCAATAAAATAAACGGCCTTGACCCTCAGGTGGTAAGGGATCGCGTTTCTTTTGAACATCTTACTCCTCTATTTCCAAAAGAAAAATTCAATATAGCTGAAAAGCAAAGCACAGTTTCAACCCGTGTGATGGATCTTTTTGCGCCCATCGGAAAAGGACAAAGAGGAATGATCGTTTCTCAGCCTAAAACGGGTAAAACCATGTTGCTGAAAGACATCGCAAATGCTATAGCCGCCAATCATCCCGAGGTTTATCAAATCATTTTGCTGATCGATGAACGCCCGGAAGAGGTGACCGATATGCAGCGAAATGTAAAAGGCGAGGTCGTGGCTTCAACTTTTGATAAAGAAGCACACGAGCACGTTCGGGTTGCAAATATTGTTCTTGAAAAAGCAAAAAGACTTGTAGAATGTGGTCACGATGTGGTTATCCTTTTAGATTCTATCACCCGTTTGGCCAGAGCATATAATACTGTTCAACCAGCCAGTGGTAAAGTACTAAGTGGTGGTGTAGACGCAAATGCGCTTCATAAGCCGAAGAGATTTTTCGGTGCCGCACGAAATATAGAGAATGGAGGTTCGTTATCTATTATAGCGACTGCCCTTACCGAAACAGGTTCGAAGATGGATGAAGTGATCTTTGAAGAATTTAAGGGAACCGGTAATATGGAACTTCAGTTAGACCGAAGAATTTCAAACCGAAGAATTTTCCCTGCTATCGATCTTGTTTCTTCAAGTACACGTCGCGACGACCTGCTGCTTGATGAGAAAACGGTACAAAGAATGTGGGTACTTCGTAAGTATCTCGCCGATATGAATCCTGTGGAAGCTATGGAATTTATCAATGACAGGATAAAACAAGCAAGGAATAATGAAGAATTTTTAATCTCCATGAACGGTTAAATTCTGTTAAACCCTACTTTAACAGCCGGAAGTTAAAAAGCATCCGGCTTTTTTTATGCCTAAAAATCTGGAAATAAAAAAGCTCCGCCTTATCAAGAAGCCTTTAGAGCGGGAGAGCCACCTTCGTTTCACTTCGGTCGCCAGGCCGGGTTCCCTTCACCTTCGCTCAGGATAAACTTCTCACCCGGTATTTTCTTCTATATAATTTTATTTTAACCAATAAAAAAAGCTCCGTCTTATAACGAAGCCTTTAGAGCGGGAGAGCCACCTTCGTTTCACTTCGGTCGCCAGGCCGGATTCCCTTCGCCTTCGCTCAGGATAAACTTCTCACCCGGTATTTTCTTCTATATAATTTTATTTTAATCAATAAAAAAAGCTCCGTCTTATAACGAAGCCTTTAGAGCGGGAGACCGGGTTCGAACCGGCGACATTCAGCTTGGAAGGCTGACGCTCTACCAACTGAGCTACTCCCGCATTGATAGAGAAATATTTTTTATTTAAAGAACATCAAGGGAGATCTCGCCTTGGCCATGACGACATTCAGCCTGGATCCGCCTGAGGCGGACTACCAACTGAGCTACTCCCGCATTGATAGAGAAATATTTTTTATTTAAAGAACATCAAGGGAGATCTCGCCTTGGCCATGACGACATTCAGCCTGGATCCGCCTGAGGCGGACTACCAACTGAGCTACTCCCGCATTGATAGAGAAATATTTTTTATTTAAAGAACATCAGAGAGATCTCGCCTTGGCCATGACGACATTCAGCCTGGATCCGCCTGAGGCGGACTACCAAATGAGCTACTCCCGCATTGATAGAGAAATATTTTTTATTTAAAGAACATCAAGGGAGATCTCGCCTTGGCCATGACGACTTCAGATTGGATCCGCCTGAGGCGGACTACCAACTGAGCTACTCCCGCATTGATAGAGATAATATTTATTATTTAAAAAACATCAAACGAGGTCTCGCTTTAGCCATGACGACTTCAGATTGGATCCGCCTGAGGCGGACTACCAACTGAGCTACTCCCGCATTGATAGAGAAATATTTTTTATTTAAAGAACATCAAGGGAGATCTCGCCTTGGCCATGACGACATTCAGCCTGGATCCGCCTGAGGCGGACTACCAACTGAGCTACTCCCGCATTGATAGAGAAATATTTTTTATTTAAAGAACATCAGAGAGATCTCGCCTTGGCCATGACTTCATTCAGCTTTGATCCGCCTTAGGCGGACTACCAACTGAGCTACTCCCGCATTGATAGAGATAATATTTATTATTTTAAGAACATCAAGGAAGATCTCGCCTTGGTCATGACGACATTCAGCTTTGATCCGCCTGAGGCGGACTACCAACTGAGCTACTCCCGCATTGATAGAGATAATATTTATTATTTAAAAAACATCAAACGAGGTCTCGCTTTAGCCATGACGACTTCAGATTGGATCCGCCTGAGGCGGACTACCAACTGAGCTACTCCCGCATTGATAGAGATAATATTTTTTATTTAAAGAACATCAAGGGAGGTCTCGCTTTGGTCATGACGACATTCAGATTGGATCCGCCTGAGGCGGACTACCAACTGAGCTATGCCCTCCTGTGCGTACAAATATAAATGGAAACTTTTTCATCTTCCAAAAAATTTATCCGCTTTTTTTCTTAATTAAAATCTTGTTAAATGGAATTCAACAGATTCTTTTTTCTGATAAAATAGTCCTATTTTTAGCTACCACTTGAATTAGAAAAAAACACATCAATGGATTTTAAAAAAAATAAGACTGGAAAGATTCAGGATATCATAGAGAATAAATTACTTGAAAAAAGAAAGATCTATCTTTGGGGAGAGGTAAGCGGGAAATCGGCCAAACATGTTATCGACCGCCTGGAATATCTTAACCTGGAAGGAGATGATGAAATTCAATTGTTCATTAATAGTCCGGGCGGCTACGTAACAGATGGTTTCGCTATTTATGATACTATAATGTCGCTGGATGCTCCCGTTTCAACTATTTGTACAGGACTCGCAGCCTCCATGGGATCAATTCTACTTTCAGCAGGAAAGAAAGGAAGAAGGTTTATTCAGCCACATGCCAAAGTCATGATCCACCAGCCCAGCGGTGGAGCCCGGGGACAGGCTTCAAATATTGAAATTGCCGCAAACGAAATTTTAAAAACAAAACACCTAAGCGCGAAAATTCTAGCTGAAAATTGCGGGCAAAGCGTGGAAAAAGTTTTAAAGGATTTCAACCGCGATTACTGGATGGATGCCGATGAATCTTTAGATTATGGTATCGTGGATGGGATTTACAAAAGAGAGAAATGATCATTAAAAACCGGGAAAAAGAAGGGCGGGGATCTTTCTTTATAGAAGACGATGCAGGTTTGATCGCAGAATTAACCTATCGTCGTAAAGGAAATATTCTCACTATTGATCATACCGAAGTGAAGCGGAAAGTTGAAAACCGCGGAATAGGCTCAGGACTTGTTCGGGAAACGGTAGAATTTGCCAGGAGGAATAATTTGAAGATCGAACCTTTATGCCGCTTTGCAAAAGTTCAGTTTGAGCGAAATGAATCTTACCAGGACGTAAGAGCATAAAATAGCTTTATGCCAAATTTTCGAAATTTAATTCATTTTTCTATTTTTCTTTTTCTTATCGCCTTTAGTGGTTGTAAAAATGATGAGGAAAAAAAAGAAGCCTCTTCAACTTCAGAAGAAAAAGTTACAAAAAAAGCTGAAAACCTTACAAATTCACATTCCCTCCAAAATTTATTCGCTTCAGGAATAGATTCCACAGCTTTCTATGCTCCTGCTCAAATTTCGGCTTTTTACAGGAAGAATGAATTCCAGCCAATATGGAATGATTCCCAACTGCGGGAAGATATAATTGCGAACATTGAGAACAGTGAAGCGAAGGGCCTTTTTCCTGAAGATTATCACGCCTCTGAAATCAGGGAATTACACAATTCAATAAATTCAAATTCTGATGAAAAAAATGCCCGATTTGAAATTTTGCTCACGGATGCTTTTTTTCGCTTAGCCCATGACCTGGCAACCGGAAAACTGAATCCTAAAGAATTGTATGCCAATTGGGGCACGCCTTTAAATTCTGTTGCTCCGGAGAACCTTCTGAGTAACGTAATTAAAAAGAATAACGTCAGTGAAATTCTGGTTTCACTGGAACCGGAAAATCCTGTCTATTCGGGATTAAAGAAAGCTTTAAGGAATTTTGAGAAAGATTCCTTTTCCGAAGAAAAAATCACCAAAATTCCGGCTGGCAAACTTATTCGGCCGGGAGAAAGGGACGAAAGAATTTCCAAAGTTGCGAAGCGTCTACAGGAACTCGGGTTTCACCAAAAATCTACAGATACCACCAAGCTTTACGGTGAAGATCTTGAGAAAAGCCTTCGTAATTTTCAAAAAGCTCATGGGCTGGAAGAAGACGGCATTATTGGCGGTTCAACAATAGATAATCTCAATAAGTCTCAGGAGGATCGCTACCACCAGGTCCTGGTAAATTTGGAACGATGGCGCTGGTATCCCAGGAAGCTCGGAGAGCAGTATATCCTCATAAATATTTCAGATTTTCAATTAAACCTCATCAAAGAAGGTGACACGCTGGGAACCTATAAAACCATGGTAGGGTTACCTTCCAGGCAAACACCGGTATTTTCTGATGAAATCGAATATGTGATTTATAATCCTACATGGACCATCCCTCCCACCATTGAAAAAAAAGATGTGGTTCCGGGAATGCGCAGGGATAGAAATTATCTGAAAGAACGCAGCCTCAATGTTTATGATAAACAGAATAATCGCGTGGATCCTTCAAAGATTGAATGGACTTCTTCAGAGCCATATTCCTATACCTACCGGCAGGGTCCCGGGCCTACAAATCCGCTGGGGCAGGTGAAAATTATTTATCCCAATAAATACATGATTTATCTTCATGATACGCCACACCGGGAATTATTTAATAAAAGAAACAGGGCAAGAAGTTCAGGCTGCGTGCGTGTGGAGAATGCACTTCAGCTGGCAAAATATCTTCTGAATGATCAGCCGAAGTACGATGATGAAAAAATCAAAGAAATTCTCGATTCAGGAAAAACTACAGAAATTCCGGTAACAAAAAAGGTAAGCGTCCACCATTTCTACTGGACTGCTTACCCTGAAAATGATTCCATAAAATTCATCGATGATATTTATGATCTCGATGAGGAATTATGGCAAAATCTTAAACCGACTGGAAATTGAGGAATTGCGATTTAGAAAGGTAATCTTGATCACTTTTGTTGATATAAACCACCGACTTTCCCTTTATTGAATTAATCAGGTTTTCAGCGATAGCTTTAGGAACTGCGGGACAACCATAACTTCTGCCCAGTCTTCCGTGGCTTTTTATAAACGATGGCTCGGCATAGTCTGCTCCATGAATAACCACGTAACGTTTACGCGCATTCGAATTAAAATTCTTTTCCATTCCGTCCATAAAAAGGGAAAGTCCGTTTTTTCCGTAGTAAGTTTTACCGGTTACATAAAAACCTAA